>CAMWVR010000023.1 GCA_947177795.1 uncultured Clostridia bacterium
TAAATATATATTGCATTATCTTAAAAAATATGCTAAAATATATAGAAATTATATAAATGTAATTAAAGGAGCCATTTATGGGAAAGAGAACTTTATTATCATTCAGCCCGCAAATCAAAGTTATCGACGCCACGTTGAGAGACGGAGGACTTGTCAACAATTTCTATTTTGAAGACGATTTTGTCAAGAAGTTGTATCAAATGAATATTCAGGCAGGAATCGATTATATGGAGTTCGGCTATAAGGCTTCAAGCGAGATTTTCGATAAGAAAAAGTTCGGCAAATGGAAATTCTGCGACGAAAAGGATTTGAGAGATATCGTCGGAAACAATGATACCGATCTCAAGATTGCCGTTATGGCAGACGTGGGCAGAACTAATATTGACAAGGATATTATTCCCAAGGACGAAAGCGTAATAGATATGGTGAGAGTAGCAAGTTATATCAACACTATTCCCGCCGCTTTGGAGATGGTGGAAAACTGTTCCAAGAAGGGCTACGAAACTGCCGTAAATATTATGGCAATATCTCACGCCAACGAGAGTGATCTTCAAGAGGCGTTGGATCTTATAGGAAATTCTTCGGCTGACGGAGTATATCTTGTTGACAGTTACGGCTCGCTCTATCCGGAGCAGACGAGAAAACTCGCCGATAAGTATCTCAATATGGGAGCAAAGTACAACAAGTTTGTGGGCATACATGCGCATAATAATCAACAACTTGCTTTTGCCAATACCATTGACGCCGTGGCTTGCGGAGTCAACTATCTCGACGCAACGGTCAATTCTCTCGGCAGAGGCGCCGGCAACTGTCCGCTTGAGCTGTTGATAGGCTTTTTGAAAAATCCAAAATATAAGTTGCATCCAATTCTCAAGTTTATCGAAGAAGAGATGCTCAAACTCAAAGAGAGCGGACTCGTATGGGGATACGATATACCTTACCTTATCACGGGCGTACTAGATAGACATCCGTCGGGCGCAATTGAGTGTATTAAGAAAGGGCGCACCGATTACGCTAATATATACCTCGAGTTAATGGGGCTTGAGTAACCGAGCGCGTATATTAGCCGTCTTTTGGTCCTAACGTCGGGACTCAAGAAGTCGACATGTACGGCAAGTACACTTGACGACTTCATTTCGCCCTAGCACGGACAAAAATACAACTAATCTCCGTGCTCGCATCGAGCAAGTAATTAGTTTAAGCGAGAAACTTTCGCTTTAAACGAGTCATTCTGAGCGGAGTGAAACGAAGTCGAAGAATCTAATCGGATATAACTGTCGCAAAGCGACAATATAACTTATTTGCATTGTGTAGCCACAATGCAAATAACAAATGCTTGACAATACGGCTAAAATATTATAATATAAGTTATTGAATAGCGTACTAATGGAGTGATTATGAAGTTAAACGGTTCACAAATCTTAATAGAGTCATTATTAGAGCAGGGCGTTGACACCATTTTCGGTTATCCGGGCGGTTCCGTCCTCAATATTTACGACGCATTATATGCGTATCAGGACAAGCTTAAGCACGTATTGACGGCTCACGAGCAAGGCGCTTCGCACGCCGCAGACGGCTATGCCAGAGCTACGGGAAAAGTAGGCGTCGTTCTTGCCACGTCTGGACCGGGAGCAACCAATCTTATCACGGGTATTGCCACGGCTTTTATGGACAGCGTACCAATGGTCGCAATCACAGGCAACGTAGGCACGTCTCTTATCGGACTTGACTCTTTCCAAGAAGTATACATAGCGGGCATAACTATGCCGATTACTAAACATAACTTTGTGGTACGCAACGTAGAAGAACTTCACGACGTCATCAGAGAAGCTTTCAGAATTGCTCAAAGCGGAAGACCTGGACCTGTCCTCGTAGACATTCCCAAGGACGTCACTTCCAACGTATGCGAATTTTCACCAATGCCAAAGGCGCAAGCCGACGAATACGTCAAGGCTGATGCAATCGTCATCAAGCAGGCGGCAGATCTTATCAACAATGCTAAGCGTCCTGCAATACTTTTCGGCGGCGGCGTACTTATCTCCCAAGGCGAAAAAGAACTTTTAGAACTTATGCAAAAGGCGCAGATACCCGCCACGCACACGCTTATGGCGGCAGGCGTGCTCGGTTGGGGAGAGAAACTCAATCTTGGACTTATCGGTATGCACGGCTCAATGTCGGCGGGCAGAACTATCGCAGGTAGCGACCTCGTCATTGCAGTAGGCACTAGATTTTCCGACAGAGTTGCCACTGCAAAAGAGAAGTTTATCCGCGAGGCAAAGGTCATTCACATTGACATTGACGCTGCGGAAATCAACAAAAACGTCACGAGTGATTTGAGCGTAATAGGTGACGTGAAAGAAGTTTTGACGGCTCTCATGCCTCTTGTCAAAAAGGCAAATCATGACGAGTGGCTCGCTCAAATAGCCGAATGGAAAAAATACGATTATCAGCCTAAGGACAAAGAAGGCGTTTTGAGACCGCATCAAATTATCCAAGCTATCTCCGACGAGATAGGCGAGGACGGAATTATCGTCACAGACGTAGGTCAGCACCAGATGTGGGCGGCTCAATATTCCAAGCGCACCAAGTGCAGAAGTTTCCTCACTTCGGGCGGACTCGGCACGATGGGTTACGGCTACGGCGCTTCGATAGGCGCTCAGACGGCTTACCCAAGCAGAAAGGTTGCGCACGTCACGGGCGACGGTTCTTTCCATATGAATCTCAACGAGCTTTGCACGAGCGTAAGCTATGGCTTGCCTATCGTCAGCGTGGTTATCAACAACAACGTTTTGGGTATGGTAAGACAATGGCAGACGCAGTTCTATGGCAAGAGATATTCGCAGACCACGCTTGACAGAGCGACGGACTACGTCAAACTTGCAGAGGCGTTTGGCGGCAAAGGCTATAGAGCAACGACTCTTGACGAGTTGAAAGTTGCTTTGCGCGACGCTTACAAATCGGGCAAGCCTTGCATAATCGAGGCTGTCATAGACAGAGACGAAAAAGTATTGCCTATGATACCTGCGGGACAGAGCATAGACGAAATAATAATGTAATCAATGTTTAGCAAATACTAAGCACTAGAATATAATCTCATATTTTTGGAGGATACAAAAATGATCAAGAAGTATTACGATACTGACTGCGATTTGAAGCTTTTGGACGGCAAGACCGTAGCAGTTATTGGATTTGGCTCACAAGGCCACGCGCACGCAATGAATCTTCACGACAGCGGCGTCAACGTAGTCGTAGGTTTGAGAGATGGCTCAAGACACGCAGAGAAGGCTCGTAAAGCAGGCTTAAAGGTTATGCCGGTCGCAGACGCTGCAAAAGCAGGCGATTTGGTAATGATGCTTGTTCCTGACGAGACTTGCGCAGATATATATGATGCAGAAGTAAAACCGTTTATGACCCCGGGCAAGGTATTGATGTTTGCTCACGGTCTCAACATTCACTTCAAACTTATCAAACCTTCTAAGGACATTGACGTAATAATGGTTGCTCCTAAGGGACCTGGTCACACTGTCAGAAGCCAATACGAAGAGGGCAAAGGCGTTCCTTCTCTTATCGCAGTATATCAAGACGCATCGGGCAAGGCAAAAGATTACGCTTTGGCGTACGCTAGCGGAATCGGCGCAGGCAGAGCAGGTATATTGGAGACGACCTTCAGAGAAGAGACGGAGACGGACTTGTTCGGCGAGCAAGCAGTGCTTTGCGGCGGCGTAACGGAATTGATGAAAGCAGGTTTCGACACGTTGGTTGAGGCAGGCTACGCTCCCGAGATGGCATACTTCGAGTGTATCCACGAGATGAAACTCATCGTTGACCTTATCAACAAGGGCGGTTTTGAACTTATGAGATATTCTATATCCAACACGGCAGAGTACGGCGACTACCGCACGGGCAGAAGACTTATCACCGAAGAGACGAGAAAGGAAATGAAGAAAGTTTTGCGCGAGATCCAAGACGGCACGTTCTGCTCCGAGTGGATGACGGAAAACAAGAGCGGCAAGTGCGCTCACTTCCTTGCAACGCGTCAGTTGGAACTCGAGCATCCGCTTGAGAAAGTCGGCAAAGAACTTCGCACGATGATGAGTTGGTTAAAAAAGTAAGTCGTTTGGTAAGAGCGCAGGCTAGGCGCAACTAAAATGTGCCTTTTCCGCCAATACAGCCCTTGGCTCACATTGACGTACAGCAAGTACGACAATGCTCGCCAAAGACTATCTTGACAAAAAATTCATCATTTTATATGCGTCTATCTGCACTCTTACCAAACTTGGAGAGGGCGTAGGCGTGATAATAGATAATTAATATAGCAAAACAGTCAAATAAGTCGTTTATTTTATAAATGACTTATTTGCCTAACTTAATACGGTATGGGGTATTATCCATAGTGTCAATTGGACGGCAAATATTACGTCATTTTGGCGAATCTAACGTCATTTCGACCGAAGCGGAGAAATCTCATTCCGTATAAACAAATAGATATTATTAAATTAAGCAGACTATATATCTGCGAAGAAGGACTTTATGGCTTTGAGAAGTGAATATTTGACAAGGGGAGTCGAGACGGCTCCGCAAAGATCGCTCCTATATGCGTGCGGTTACACCAAAGAAGAATTGGAGCGTCCGCTCATCGGCGTAGTTTCGGCGCACAGCGACATCGTGCCGGGACATATCAATCTTGATAAGATTACCGAGGCGGTCAAGGCAGGCGTCAGACTTGCAGGCGGTACGCCTATTATGGTGCCGTCAATCGGCGTTTGCGACGGCATAGCTATGGGACATATCGGAATGAAATATTCCTTGGCGTCTAGAGAACTTATCGCAGACAGCGTCGAGACGATGGCTATGGCGCATTGTTTTGACGGTCTTGTGCTCGTACCCAACTGCGACAAGATCGTGCCGGGTATGGTCATGGCGGCAGTGAGAATGAATATTCCCGCAGTCGTAGTCAGCGGCGGACCTATGATGGCAGGCACGGTATGCGGTCAGGAGACTTCGCTCTCCAAGATGTTTGAGGCGGTCGGCGCAAGAAAAGCCAATATGATTGACGATAAAGAACTTCTCGAGTATGAAGAGAATTGCTGTCCTTCTTGCGGTTCTTGCTCGGGTATGTACACCGCCAATTCCATGAACTGCCTTTGCGAGGCTATAGGTATTGCATTGCCGGGCAACGGCACTATACCTGCGGTAATGAGCGCAAGAATAGCATTGGCAAAACACGCAGGTATGGCGATTATGGATCTCGTGAAGAGAGACGTAAAGGCAAGAGATATCATCAACGAGAAGTCTATCCGCAACGCTCTTGCTTGCGATATGGCGCTTGGTTGTTCGAGCAACAGCGTATTGCACTTGCTTGCGATATCCAACGAGGCAGGTTTCCCGCTCGATCTCAAGACGATCAATGAAATAAGCGCGCGTACGCCTAATCTCTGTCACCTTGCACCTGCCGGACCTACGCATATGCAAGATCTCAATGCGGCAGGCGGAGTACAGGCTGTGCTTTCCGAGCTTGCCAAGAAAAACCTCATTGATACCTCGGCAATCACTGCGACGGGCAAGACGGTCGGCGAAAATATCAAGAGCGCAAGCGTAAAAGATTACGATACAATCAGATCTATTGACAATCCCTATTCGCAGACGGGCGGTATTGCAATACTTTGGGGCAATATTGCCAAGAACGGTTGCGTAGTTAAGCGCAGCGCAGTTGCTTCCGAGATGTTGGTACATTCTGGACCTGCAAGAGTATTTGACTGCGAAGACGACGCGATCGCGTCTATCTACGGCGGCAAAATTAAAGCAGGCGACGTAGTGGTCATAAGATATGAAGGACCTAAGGGCGGTCCGGGTATGAGAGAAATGCTCAATCCGACTTCGGCTTTGGCGGGTATGAAACTCGACAAGAGCGTTGCACTCATCACAGACGGAAGATTCTCAGGAGCGTCGAGAGGAGCGTCTATAGGACACGTTGCGCCCGAGGCGGCAGAAGGCGGAGAGATTGCTTTGATTAAAGAAGGCGATATCATCGACATAGATATCCCCAACAATTCCGTCAACGTAAGAGTAGACGAAAAGCAGTTGCAAGAGCGCAGAACAAAACTCGTCGAGAAAGAACCTAATATCAAGACGGGTTGGCTTGCGAGATACTCCCGACTTGTCACAAGCGCAGACAAAGGCGCAATACTCAAGTAATTAAAAACAAGGACAAAATATATGTTGACTTTAGACAAAGTATATCACGCCGGACAGGTGTTGAAAGAAGCTATACGAGAGACGGATATAATCTACGCTCCCAAGATTAAGCAGGGAGCAGAGGTATATCTCAAGACGGAAAATCTTCAAGTTACGGGATCTTTTAAGGTACGCGGAGCGTATTACAAAATATCTCAACTCAGCGAACAAGAGAAGAGCAAGGGAGTCATCGCTTGCTCGGCGGGCAACCACGCTCAAGGCGTAGCCTTGGCTGCCAAGAAGAATGGCATCAAGTCATTGATATGTCTTCCCGACGGCGCGCCTATTTCTAAGGTAAACGCAACGAGAAGTTACGGCGCGGATATCTGTCTTGTCAAGGGCGTATACGACGACGCTTACAACACGGCGCTCAAGCTCAAGGACGAAAAAGGATATACTTTTATTCATCCATTCAACGACGAAGACGTGATAGCAGGTCAAGGCACGATAGGTCTTGAGATTTTGAGTCAAGTCAACGATCTTGACGCAATCGTCGTACCTATCGGCGGCGGCGGACTTATCGCAGGAGTAGCATTTGCGGCAAAGTCGCTCAATCCGTCAATCAAGATATACGGAGTACAGGCGAGCGGCGCTCCGAGTATGCAAAAGTCTTTTAAAGAACACAAGATAATCAAACTTGACAGCGTACATACGATTGCCGACGGAATTGCAGTCAAAGAGCCAGGTAGCCTCACCTATGAACTAATAACCAAATACGTTGACGATATCGTCACCGTCAACGACGACGAAATTTCTGCGGCAATACTTGCGCTTATCGAACAGCACAAGATGGTAGCCGAGGGCGCAGGCGCAGTATCCGTTGCGGCGACGATGTTTGGCAAGATACCCACCGACGGCAAGAAGATTTGCTGTCTCGTGTCGGGCGGTAATATCGACGTGACGATACTCTCGAGAGTAATCAAGAGAGGACTTGTCATGAGCGGACGCAACTATATCGTCACTTTGGAACTTGTCGACAAGCCGGGACAGCTTACGGACGTGTCCAAGATAATTTCCGACCTTGGCGGCAACGTAATCTCTATCCACCACGAGAGATCCAACGAGGGCAGCGACGTCAACGGTTGTTTCCTTCATATTCAAATCGAAACAAAAAACTTTGAGCATATACGCAGTATCGAAAGCGAACTTACTAAAGCAGGCTTTAAGATAGTATAGGAGGTATTTTATGAAAGTAGTCAGCACAAACAACGCCCCTCAGGCAATCGGACCTTATTCGCAGGCAATGATAAGCGGGGGTATGGTATACACTTCGGGTCAGATAGCAATCAATCCGTCGAGCGGCGATATTACAGCCACGACGATAGAGGAGCAGACTCATCAAGTCTGCAAGAACGTCAAAGCAGTGCTCGAGGCAAGCGGATCTTCGCTTGACAAGGTAGTCAAGACGGTATGCTTTTTGGCGGACATGGGTGACTTCGCCACCTTCAACGGCATATACGCTCAGTATTTTACTTCCAAGCCCGCAAGATCTTGCGTAGCAGTCAAGACTTTGCCCAAGAACGTATTAGTCGAGATCGACACTATCGCAGAGCTTTAATCTCAACAGCTTACATTATTGAGAGCCAATCGAAATAATTTCGGTTGGCTCTTTTAATCTATAAAATTCTAATTTAACGCTGATTTTTCAAAATTTTCGACGTTTCCAAAAAAAGTATACTTTTACTGACTACCCTTGAAAGGGCGTATTTTTTCGATTACATTATACTTCACGCGCAATTAATTTGCAATATCTTTAAGTCAGTAAAAGTATACTTTTTTTGGAATGAGAATATAAAGAATATCGTTTGAGTGTCAAGGTATCCATACAATAAAAAGTATTCTTATTTGAGGTGCAAATGAAAGTACGAAATAAAATAAATAAATTTATTTCATTAATATACGTAGCTATTTTGTTATGCAGTTTGATTGTCGTTTCATTAATTAAAATATGTAAAAGCGGCAACAGTGTTGACGCTGTGACAAATTTTTCTTATACAACTAACGTAGGGAAGCTCACGATTGATAATTATGAAGATAGGACTGACGGTAAAGTATTTGACGGAGATAAGTTACAAGAACTTTATAATGCTCTTTTGGGAAAAGAAAACGCTACGCTTGACGATATAAAATATGCATTGTCAAGCGGAAATTTAAGTAGTTCAAACTTCAGAACAAATAACCCTAAAAAGAATGATGTAATTGTAGAAATCGGAGATATGAGGTGGATAGCGACTTATTTGTCAAATAATAGGAACTCCGAACCTATTCTTACGCTGTGGCTCGCTAACAGCAGTGATATATCTGCTAGCTACCGTACTTCTCAATGGAGCGCATTCAATACCGCCGCAAAAGGCACTTATCCCGCAATTATGTACGCTACGAGTAAGTTAAGAGCGGTAGGACTTAATAATGGCGGGCAGTACGCTACGAGTAATACCGTATTGAGCTCCTTTACTCAAGATAATCTTAGTCCGTTTGCAAAATTCACAATGCCTAATAGCGCTGTCAGCGGAGAAGAAGTGAGCGGAAGCTTGATTAAATATATAGATACTCCAAGAAAAGTTGAATGGCAAGAAACTGAAGAATTTAAGAATTATGGCGGAACTTGCAACTATGAAAATGATGCGTACTCTAAGAGTATATACGGATATCAAACGGGTAGTTCATATAGAACATCATGGTTAAACAATTGTGATAATTATAGCGATTGGCAAGATGATAGATTGTGGATTCCAAGTATTGCAGAGATGGGGTATATAGGAGCTGAAGGAAAGGGTATGTGGAGTCTATCTACTGCTATGTATCCAAATAGCGCAGATTATTGGCTTAGATCTCCTTCAGTAGCAGGGGCTAGCAATTGGAATTATTGCCACAATCAGGGTGGACATACTGTCAGCGCATATTCGTCTTTGGCGATTCGTCCTGCATTTCACTTAAATTTAAATGAAGCAAGCGCCGACGCAACTACAACTGAAGTTGCCCAAGGTGAAAAATTGATAGAGTATTATGACGACGGCAACGAAATAAATTTTGAGTTGCTTGGCTTTGACGCTACCAAGTTGGATATTACTTTTTCTTCCGTGCCTGTTAGTGGTGAAGCCAGCGGTACTATGACTTACAAAATGTCAGACGGTAACGCCGCTGACAAAAGTACAGCAATACTTAGTGCAAACCAAGTCGGTAAGTATACAGTTACGGTTAAGCCCAAGAACGGAGAATGTTGGTCAGACAATACGACAACTCCAAAGGAATTTGTATATTATATCAAATATTCAGTGCCCGAGACTTTTATTATAGGTCAGACGGGCTTAAACGAAATAGTCAAGCCTTATGACGGCACGTTCCAAGAATTTAAATTGGATAGCGACACTTACGATCCAACCAAGTTTACGGTCACTGCAAATTCATCTCCAAGCGGACTGACCTTTGACGATTCAAGCGGAGAAGCAATATTTAAGGCAAAGGACGTAGAGTCGTATTCTGCAAAGATAGAGCTCAAGGACAAAGAGCTGATGGAGTGGAGCTCGGGCGGCTCGAATAACAAGACTTTGAAGATACAGATCACGCAGAGACCGTTGACGTTGACATTTGATCCAAACGGAGCATGGAGCGTACCGTACGGCGAAGCGGGTAACTTTGCTTTTACTGACAGCAGAGCCAATTCAAGCGACGTGCTTTCGTTTGCGTTAACTTACGCCGAAAAAGGCACTACCAATACGGTAAGATTAAGTCCGACCGTCGACGGAATGACCACTAAGTTTACAATACCTGCCAATCTTGCAAAAGGCGAGTATGTATTTAGCGTTACGCTCAATGCTACGGGAGCGGGAAAGAATTACGTTCTCAACGGCACGACGGAAAAAGATTTTGTCGTCATAGACAAAGAGATAGAATTGACTTACGACAAAATAATATGGAAGTATGAGAACTTGCGACTTGACGGCGGAAATTCTCAATTTGTGGGAACGTGGGACGGGAACACCGTCGTAGACGTGAATTATACGGGAGCGGAATTTAAGTTCAGCGTCGACGAAAGCGCATTGATAGCCGAGGGAGTAAAGTTAGACAGATACGAGACGCCAACGGCGACCGTATGCGGAAGTTATACCACGACTGTGCATCTGTTGCCTTTAGTAGAGAGCAGTATATTAAAGACGCCAACTTTTACAATCAAGTGGAAGATAAGCCAAGGATTATACGATTTGTCGGGAGTATATTGGGACTATGCCGACGGCGAGTTGGAGTATACGGGCAGAGGACAGACAGTCGAACTTAAGGGATTGCTGTCTTCGTTAGTACCACAGTATACGGGCAATAGACAGACCAACGTCGGCGACAACTATTTGGCAAAGGTCAATGGATTTGTCAACAACGATAGCAATTTTAAAGATCCCGATATCAACGATCCTACTACGTATATCTATAAAGACGGCGAGACTTTCCCGTGGGAACTCGTGTGGAAGATAGTCAAGAAGAGAATATCGCTGTCGTGGGAAGCAAAAGAGGCTGTGGACGTCAACGGACGTAATTTCACTTATTACGTGGCTGCGGGCGAAGACGCCGACAAGATCAGCGGATACGAATACTATAGAGGCGACGATTACAGCAGCAGCGGCGGCGGAAGTGCGACGGGCAGTCCAATAAAATTCGAGGACATAATAGTCGTAGAGAAGCAAGTCGACAGCTATTGGGCGGTAGCTATATTGTCGTCGGAT
This sequence comes from uncultured Clostridia bacterium, assembly GCA_947177795.1. GTDB lineage: Bacteria > Bacillota > Clostridia > Christensenellales > UBA3700 > RACS-045. The sequence goes on from CAMWVR010000023.1 coordinate 10,950, forward strand.
TACAATAACAATTACGAGATCGTAAGCAACAAGGCGAGACTGTTCTCCGTGGGCTCGACAAACGACGAAGTTAAGGTAGAACTCAACGGCGGCAATCATAAGTATACTTATGACGGCAATGCGCACGGCAACGAGTTGAAAGTCACGACAAGCGCGTTGAGCGTAAACGATATCGTCAAGACGTACTATAGAGGCAGCGAGGTAAACGAAAATAACAGGCTTGAGGGAGCGCCGACTGACGCAGGCAAGTATTTGCTTGTGATGAGCTTAAGCGCGCAAGACGAAGAGGACTTCGTATTGTCGACGAGCAGAATAGAATTTGAGATAGAGAAAGCCAAGATAACGGCGATATGGAATACCGAGGGACAAATCCCCGTGATATCCAACTTGGACGATAATCTCAAAGAGATAGTGGGATATATCTATTACGACGCAGAGGGTAATCAACTTGAGGACGGAGCTCAGCTTGAAGTAGGTAAGACTTACAGCGTCAAAGCGATACTCAAAGGTAACTACGGCGACAATTATGAATTCGTCGCGGAAGACGGAGTTACAGTGCTGGACGACCCGACTACGACGGAAGAAGAGGAGTTTACCGTCAAGGACAGCAACAACGGCGACGGCAACGGCATAGGCGGAGTAGGCAGCGGAAACCAAGGCGGAGACGGTAACGGCGGCGGAAACGTCAACTTTGACAACGTAGGCGAGATACTCAAACAGTGGTGGCAAGTCATCGCCAGTGCAGTAAGCATATTATTAATAATCATATTCTTGTCTAAGACGATAGGCTATGAGAGCAGACGCAAAGATGCGGATAAGACTGTCAAAGAAAAGTATAATACTTTTTATGCAGGCGCAACGGGATTATTTGGGCTTGCAATGACTGCGTGGACGGCGATAGCTTGCGTACTTATGGGATTGGCAGTGGCAAGCCTCGTGATTATGCTGATAGCCAAGAATAGATGCAAAAAAGCCGAGCGAGAACTCGCCGACAGTAAGGACGAATACACCAAGATGATGTTCATGCGTATGATGGGCGGTCAAGGCGGCAACGGCAATATGGGCGGCGGTTACGTCGTGCAACAAGGACTCGGAGCGGACGAGATAAGAGGCATAGTATCAGAGACTATGACGGCGTTGCTCCCGGGTATGCAACAGCTTTTGCCTCAACAGGCGTCTTCAAATGATGAATTGGTTCAAAAACTTATTGACGAAAATGCAAAAAGTCAAGAGACCATACACGATTTGATGCAAAAGCTTGCAGAACAACAATCTTCCGAGAGAGTCGTTGAGAAAGAAATCGTAACGACCAGCGTCAACGACGAGGCTATCAAGGCTTTGCTTGACGGACAGCGAATCATAATGGAAAAACTCGCCAATCAGTCTGCCGAAACGCAAGTGGTGGAAAAAGTCATCGAGAAAGAAGTCCCTATCGAAAAGATAGTGGAAAAAGTCGTCGAGGTACCCGTAGAAGTTGAGAAGATAGTCGAGAAAGAGATTCCTGTCGAGGTAGAAAAAATCGTCGAAAAGGAAGTAAGAGTAGAAGTACCTGTAGAGAAAGTGGTAGAAAAGGTAGTGGAGAAAGAAGTAAAAGTCAAAGTATCCGCACCTGCAAAACCGAAAATAGAAAAAGCGCCGAGACTTACTTTAGACGAAGCGTACGCATTGCTTAGCAAAGAGCAAAAGAAATACTTTGACGGATTGAGAGACTATGCGCTGACAAAGTATAAGTGCAAAGAGAAGAAGTCGACGTACTTCGTAGTGTACGGACAGACGAGTACCAATCCATTGGTCAAGCTCACTATAAAGAAAGACACGACGGTAGCTCTCTTGAAAATGGAAGACGAGTATATGAAAGACATCAGAAGAGACGCGAGCGGAGACGGGACTAAAGTGAGAGTCAAAGAGACTGAAGTTGTAGTAAGCGATAAGCAAGCTTTTGAAACGGCAAAGAAGATGGTGGACTTGAGAGACGATCAGATTGAGCGGTATCAAGAGCTTCTCAGAGAGCAGCGCTCTATGAGAAGCAAGAAGTAAGAGCAACCGCATATATCGGCGTGCCTTTTACCCTAACGGCTAGGACGCCCTCGGGGTCACGTACGACTAGTACGCTCACCGCTCGGTTGCCGCCGCACGGGCAAAAATCGCAACAATCTCTGCGGTTGTGCGAAGCAAATTTAATTTTGTCATTGACGCTCGCACGAGACGCACCTGCTTGCTCGCTATGCCGTCGCTGCGCTCCTTACGAGCGAAGTCGAGAAATTTCATCCGATATAAAATGATTAGACCTCTCCGCTACGGTCGAGGTGACGAAGAAAAGACCCTGACGCTCGCACGAGACGCACCTGCTTGCTCGCTATGCCGTCGCTGCGCTCCTTACGACTGCGCTCAGGGTGACTCGTTTAAAGCGAGAGTTACGCCTTGAACGAGTCATATTGAGCGGAGTGTAGCGAAGTCGAAATATCTAATATGGATATAAATATATCCGTCCCTATTACTTATTCACTTTTACTTATTACCTATAACTTGCCCTCCCCTTTATGGGAGGGGTAGGGGTGAGGTGTTTTAATTCCACTCAAAATCTAATACTGACAAAATATCCATTATCTTCTTTAATATGATTGCAATTGCCATTGTCTTTTGCTATAATATTATAGGTAAAAATATAATTTTAATATATTAAAGGAGTTTTAACTATGGCAAATACTACAAATAAGAAAGTATTGGAATTTGTTCAAAGCAGAGTTGACCTTTGCAAGCCTGAAGAAGTCGTTTGGATTACGGGCGAAGAGGCTCAATACGAGGCTTTGACGAAAGAAGCGATCTCCACGGGCGAGATGATTCAGCTCAATCAAAAGACGTTGCCGGGCTGCTTGTTGCACAGAACGAAGCCAAACGACGTTGCTCGCGTAGAGGGCAGAACTTTTATTTGCTCTCGCAAAGAAGAAGATTGCGGACCTACCAACAATTGGTGGAAGCCGTCTGAGGCTTACGCAAAATTGGAGAGCATTCTCGACGGAGCATACAAGGGTCGTACGATGTACGTTATTCCTTTCTCTATGGGTCCTGTGGGCGGTCCTATCTCCAAGGTAGGTATTGAAATTACCGATTCTATCTACGTTGTATTGAATATGAGAATCATGACGAGAGTCGGCAACGACGTATTGAAGGCTCTTGGCGATTCCAACGACTTCGTAAGAGGTACGCACGCTAAGTGCGACGTCGATCCCGAAGAGAGATATATCTGCCAATTCCCTGAAGATAACGCTATTATCTCCGTCAACAGCGCTTACGGCGGCAACGTATTGCTCGGCAAAAAGTGCTTTGCTCTCAGAATCGCTTCTTATCAAGGTAAGAACGAAATGTGGATGGCTGAGCATATGCTCATCTTGGGTATCGAGAAGCCAAACAAAGAGACCGTATATATGTGCGCAGCTTTCCCGTCTGCATGCGGAAAGACCAACCTCGCAATGCTTATCCCGCCTGAGGGTTACAGAAAGAACGGATACAAGGTATTCACGGTCGGCGACGACATCGCTTGGATCAAGAAAGGTCCGGATGGCAGACTTTACGCTATCAATCCCGAGAACGGTTTCTTTGGCGTAGCTCCGGGTACCAACTCCAAGTCTAACTTCAACGCTTTGGAATCCACGAGAAAGAATACTATCTTCACCAACGTTGCGCTCAATCCCGAGACCAACGAAGTATGGTGGGAAGCTCTTGAAAAAGACGCAGCAGACAAGAAAAAGCCTGCATTCCTCATCGATTGGACGGGCAAAGATTGGACTCCCGATACCGTTGACGCAGAGGGCAAGCCTGTCAAAGCAGCTCATCCAAACTCCAGATTTACAGCTCCTGCAAAGAACTGTCCTTGCATCTCTCCCGAATTTGAAAACGGCGCAGGCGTACCGATCAGCGCAATCATCTTCGGCGGACGTCGTCCTTCCACAGTACCGCTCGTATATCAAGCAAGAAGCTGGGAGAACGGTGTATTCATCGGTTCTATCATGGGCAGCGAGACCACCGCAGCGGCTACGGGCGCTGTCGGCGTAGTAAGACGCGACCCAATGGCTATGCGTCCGTTCTGCGGATATCACATGGGCGACTATTTCCAACACTGGCTCGATATGGGCAAGTCTGTTGACGTAGATAAACAACCTAAGTTCTTCAACGTCAATTGGTTTAGAGTAGACGAAGAGGGCAACTTCATTTGGCCGGGCTTCGGCGACAATATGCGCGTACTTGATTGGATGCTCAAGAGAATCGCAGGCGAAGTAGACGCTGTCGAGACTCCTATCGGCTTTGTACCTAAGGCAGAAGATATCAATCTTGAAGGTCTTGACGACTTCACAATTGACACTTTGAAGGGTATCTTGAAGGTTGACAAGGATGCTTGGACGGTAGAGGCTGACGGAATCAAAGAATTCTATAAGTCTTTTGGCGACAAGTTGCCAAAAGAACTTGCTAAGCAAGCTGACGACCTCAAGGCTAGACTCGGTTAATATAAAGTCAAAAAATTATCAAGGCGTTTACCTTTTCGGTAAACGCCTTTTTCACTTCCACATATAGGTTTACCTATATGCCAATACGTATTGTAATTAAATTATAATAATAATTTTGCAAAAAGTAAATACAAAAATCGAAAAATTTTTGTCAAATCGACAAATTTTCAATATTTGTATGATTTCCAACGCCTATAATGTGGTAAATTGCTTGTTTATAAAAAGGAGCGTATCCGTTTGGACACGCTCATGATATGTCGCTTTATTATATTAGAGTACTCTTACGCTCAAAGCGTCTTCTCTGATTGAAGCCACAGCGGCGGCGTCTGCATTGCTGGAGAGGTCTGCAATCACGTAGCAAATATTTCCTCTCGTTGCGCTGGAGATGCCCACGATATTCTTGAGACTAGCCGACACTTTTGACAGGATGTTCTCGATATCGTTGGAGATGACGCACACGCGGTAATTGCCTACTCTCTCGACTTGCAACTTGGGGAAGTTGACGCTGTTGACGATATTGCCGTTTTCGAGATAATCCTTGAGTTGGTTGGCTGCCATTACTGCGCAGTTGTCTTCTGCCTCTGCGGTGGAAGCGCCAAGGTGCGGAATAGTGATTATACCGTCCACTCCGAGTATGTCGTCGCTTGGCAAGTCAGTGACGTATTTTGCCACTTTCTTATTGGCGATCGCTTGCTTGATATCGTCGTTGTTGACGAGTTCGCCGCGAGCAAGGTTGATTATGCGCACACCGTCTTTCATAAGCGCGATGGTGTCTTTGTTGATAGAGTTCTTAGTCTGCGGCGTAGCAGGTACGTGCAAAGTGATGTAGTCGCTCTTTGCATACACTTGCTTAATATCGCTCGTAAGTTCGATAGCGAGATCCGTAGAGGTTACGAATGGGTCGTACGCAATTACTTTCATACCCAAAGCAAGTACTGCGTTTGCCACGAGTTTACCTATTGCGCCAAGACCTACGATACCCAAAGTCTTGCCGAATATCTCTTGACCGACAAAAGCCTTTTTGCCTTTTTCGACTTGTTTTGCAACTGCGCCGTCTTTTTCGAGATTTTGCGTCCAATTTATGCCTTCGTATATCTTTCTGGAAGACACGAGCAGGGCGAAGAGAACGAGTTCTTTTACTGCGTTAGCGTTTGCGCCGGGGGTATTGAATACGCACACTCCTTTTTGAGTCATAGCCTCGATAGGGATGTTGTTGACGCCTGCGCCGGCTCTTGCGACGGCGACTACGCCTGACGGCATATTATAATCGTGCATAGAGAAACTACGCAAAATTATTGCCTTGGGGTCTTTAGCGTCCGCCGTAATGCTATATTTATCGGGAGTGAGTATGTTGCTCACCATATTGCTGATTTCGTTAAGTTTAAGTATTTCTACCATTTTGTTACCTCTTATTTGTTTGCAAGTTCGAATTTTTTCATGAATTCGATAAGTGTCTTGACGCCGTCGACAGGCATAGCGTTGTAGATAGAAGCTCTCATGCCGCCTACGAGTCTGTGACCTTTGAGCGATACGAGACCGTTAGCTGCGGCTTCTTTTACGAATTGCGCGTCGAGATCTGCATTAGGAGTTACGAAAGGCACGTTCATGAGCGAGCGATCTTCTTTGTTTACGCCGTTGGAGAAGAAAGAGGAGTTGTCTATGAAATCATAGAGAAGTCCTGCCTTGTATTCGTTGATCTTTTGCATTTCTTCCACGCCGCCCAACTTCTTGAGATGACGAAGCGTAAGCATTGCCATATATATCGGGAAGCATGGCGGAGTATTGTAAAGGCTGTTGTTTTCCACCTGCGTTTTCCATTTGAGCATCGTAGGGCAAATCTTCATGCCGTCAGTGACGAGTTCGTTCTTCATTATGACGATTGTCACGCCTGCGGGGGCAAGGTTCTTTTGAGCGCCTGCATAAAGCACCGAATATTTGCTTACGTCCATTTTTTCGCTTAATATATTGGACGAAATGTCTGCCACGAGATTTGCTTTCGTCTCGGGGAGTTTTGTGTATCTAGTGCCAAAAATCGTATTGTTTTGGCAAATATAAAGATAATCTATGTCGTCTCTGATCGTAAGATTTTTTGGAATATAACTGAATTTCTTGTCTTCGGAAGAGCCTGCTACGGCGATATCTCCGTACTTGATAGCTTCTTTGTAAGCTTTCTTTGCAAAGTTACCCGTCACGACGTAATCGGCTTTGCCCGTTCCCGTCAAAAGATTGAGCGGTATAGCTTCAAATTGCGTAGACGCTCCGCCTTGCACTAAGATTACGCTGTATCCTTCGGGTACGCCCATCAATTCTTTGAGAAGGGCAATGCACTCGTTGTTGATTGCTTCGTAGTATTTGCTTCTGTGACTCATTTCACATACGCTCATACCGCTACCGTCGTAGTTAAGAAAATCTCTTTGAGCCTCTTGCAGTACTTCCATAGGGAGCATGGACGGACCTGCGGAAAAATTATAAACTCTCATTTTTACTCCTTGATTGACTTGCCGATAGGCAAAGTCAAATAATTTAATACTGTATTATTATACCACTTGAGCGCTTACTTGGCAACATAATCAAAAAATAAAAAACGCAATATCGTATATTTTTTCACAATATCCGCCTTGTTAAGATTAAAAAACAGATATTGAACATTGTTCAATAAATAATATGTCGAAAAATATCGGAAGTTTTCTATTATATATAATTTATAGTAGGTTGTTCAATATGTAGCCTATAGAGGTAAAATATTATTTAAACATTGTTCAATAAGCATATATTTAATATAATTATCAATTCAAATCATTTCTATAGATGTTTTTTGCGCTTTGAATAATTTCCTGAATTTTCCATAGACTAATAGCAAATCAACTGATATGGAGGAAAATTATGCAAGCAATAATCATGGCTGGAGGAGTGGGAAGCAGGTTGAGACCTTTGACCAACACTTTGCCAAAGCCGCTCGTGAAAATAATCGACAAGCCCGTAATGGAGTACGTGGTGGAAAATCTCGTTGCGGGCGGAGTGAGAGATATCGCCGTGACTGTGGGATATAAAGCCGATATGATAATGGATTATTTCGGCGACGGAAGCGCTTTTGGCGCAAAACTCAGATATTATGCCGAGGATGTACCGTTGGGTACGGCAGGCGGTGTGAAGAATGCAAGCGACTTTATCGTCGACGATTTTTTGGTAATGTCAGCCGACGGACTTTGCAATATCGACGTAAGAGAATTTTGCAACTTTCATCACTCCCATACGTCGCGAGTGAGTATGGCGGTCAGATATATGCCCGACGCAAGGGGATACGGACTCGTCAAAGAAAAGGACGGTATCGTCACTTCTTTTGCGGAAAAGCCAAAATACGTTGTTTCGGGATTGATAAATATGGGTATCTACGCATTTGACAAGAGCGTGCTCAAAGATATTCCCGAGGGCAGGAGCGACTTCTCTTACGATATTTTTCCCAAGTTGATAGGAGATATCAGAACCTACGAGCCCGATTGCTTTTGGTCTGATATCGGCACGTTGCCCGATTATTATATGACCAATCATTACGTGTGCATGCACCCCAACAATTTTCGCGTGAGTATTTGAGTTTGACAAGAAGGGAGGTGTCACAATTTTGCACGGCAATAATGCTTTCTCTACATCTTCAAACTCACTTGACGTACAGCAAGTACGCCTGCACTCGTTTTCATCGTATAGAAAACATTCTTACGCGTGAAAAACTTGCGCCACTCCCTTCTTGCCAAACTAGTGGCTCTAAGTCAAGTCATTAGTTTGAGCGAAGTGAAATGGAGAAATCTCAATCGATATAAAGACTCTTCGATTATGCTTAGCGTTACGCATTCAAATAGTAACTCTCATTTTAACGAGTCATTCTGAGCGAAGTCGAAGAATCTATCACTTTTGATCAGTAGTCAGTTATCTCCCTCAATGCGAGGGGGATTTTTTTGCATTTTTTGTCAAAAAATATCTTTATGCGATAAAAAGCGTAGGCTATTTTCTTGTCAATCTCTTAATTTTATTATATAATATACTTGCATTATTATATTAAGCCAGTATATTTGACGTCATAAGGTTGGCGTATTTATATAGACAAAAGGAGCAGTTGTGAAAAAACAACCAAAACAGCTTGAGATCGCATTTTTGGGCGGCGTAGGCGAAATTGGAAAGAATATGACGGCAATCAAGTTCGGCGACGACATAGTCATCGTGGATTGCGGATCGACTTTCCCTTCGGTAGACGATACGCCGGGTATCGATTTGATCATTCCCGATTTTGCGTATATCAAGGCGAATTTAGAAAAAGTAAAGGGAATACTTATCACTCACGGACACGAAGATCACATAGGCGGTATACCTCATCTTCTTTCCGAGTGCGGCAATATTCCTATCTATGGATCGTCGCTTGCCGTGGCTTTGATAAGGCACAAGTTGACGGAAAAGAAAATGGATATGCCCAAGATGCACGTCGTCAAGAATGGAGACGTCAAGAAAATCGGCGCATTCAGCGTGGAATTCGTCAGTGTGACTCACTCTATATTGGGCGCATTTGCGCTGTCGATATCTTATCCCGGCGGAGCGCTTTTCCATACGGGAGACTATAAAATCGATCATACTCCCATAGACGGCGAGAGCATAGACCTTGCCCGCATTGCGGAAATTGGCAACAAGGGCGTTACGCTTATGTTGGGAGAATCCACCAACGTGGAGAAGAGGGGCACGACGATATCCGAGAAAGAAGTGGGCATCACTTTGCAGAGGATCATAGAGTCGCACGTCGACAAGAGAATAATTATCGCGACTTTTGCAAGCAACGTCAACAGAGTTCAGCAGATCATAAGAATTTGCGAGAAAGTGGGCAGAAAGGTTGCTTTTGACGGCAGAAGCATGGTCAAGATATCCGAAATCGCCCGAGAGCTCGGCATGTTGGAATATATGGACAATACCGTCATAGATATTGAGGACATCAAGGACTTTGAGCCTCACAAGCTTTGCATTATTTCCACGGGGTCGCAAGGCGAGCCCATGAGCGCGCTCACGCGTATGGCAAACGGCGAGGACAAGTCCGTCGTCATCGGCGACAACGACGTTGTTGCAATTTCGTCGCAGCCAATCCCCGGCAATGAAAAGGCGGTGTATAATCTCATCAACAACTTATACCGCAGGGGAGCTAAGGTTCTTTACGGATCGCTTGAGCAACTTCACGTATCCGGACACGCTTGTCAGGACGAACTTAAACTTATGTTGAAGCTTGTCAATCCCAAGTATTTTATCCCCGTGCACGGCGAGTACCGTCATCTCAAAAAGCACGAAGAACTTGCGCTTTCTTTGGGCATACCAAAAGAAAATATCCGTATTGTCGATATCGGCAACCGCATAGCTATCAAGAAAAAATCAATTCAGAATATCGACAGCGTCGAGGCCGGCGAGGTATACGTCGACGGAGACAGCAACGTAGACAGTATGGTCATCCGAGAACGCAAACAGCTCTCGAGCGACGGCGTATTAATTGCGCTTTTGGACATAGACGTAGAGAACAGAGCTTTGACGGCGATAGATATTCTCTCGAGGGGCGTAGCCTTTGAAGAGGAGTTTCTCGAGAAGATCAAGATGACGATAGAGGACGTATTTGCAACGTCGAGTTACAAAGACGAGAAGAGCAGGGGCGGATTGAAGAACAACGTCAGACGCAAGCTTGAAAGAATGATTTCCAACAAGCTCAAACAGCGTCCCATGGTCTTGCCGCTCTTGATCGAGCATAGCAAGAACAGCAAATCCGAAGACGAGGTTGACGACGTATGACTCCTCGGCAGGAAGAGATACTCTCGGGCATCCACGACTTGGCGAGAGAGCAGTACGTGATGATACTCTCCGACGAGTGCGAGAAAGTACTCAAAGATATATTTCAAAAATACCGTCCGCAGAGAGTGTTGGAGATAGGTTGCGCAATAGGTTATTCGTCAAGCGTGATGGCTTTGTCGTCGGATTGCGCGATAGACACGGTAGAAAAGGACGAAGAGCGTATCGCTCGGGCTGAGGAACTTTGGCGGCGACTTGGAATAGATGACAGAATCAAGGTATATCACGGCGACAGCGAAGAAGTTTTGCCCGACGTGATAGCAGACAAGACGTATGACTTTGTCTTCATAGACGCGGCAAAGTCGGCGTACAAAAGACAGCTTGACTTGGTCTTACCGCATATTCAAAAGGACGGAATAGTACTTTGCGACGACGTGCTGTATTTGGGACTCGTCAAAGGCGACGGCTATCCTCCTCACAAGCACAGGACTATCGTAAGGAATATGCGAGAGTTTTTGGCGTACGTCGAGAGCGACGAGCGATTTGAATTGACGCTGATTGAAGAGGGCAACGGAATAGCGGTTATCAAAGTGCTGTAAGTTTTTCTAAATCAGACAACACAGTTTCGATTGCCGCATTGTCATTTCGACTGAAGCGTAAGCGAAACGGAGAAATCTCAACAGTATAAAAAATTAGACCTCTCGATTTTGCTCGAGGTGACGAAACGTAAATATGTAAGAAGAATCTAAATAGCAAAGAAATATACAATCGCAAAATGCAGATATACATAAGGAAAATAACATGAACAAGGTGGAACTTTTAGCGCCTGCGGGCGATATGAGCAAACTCAAGACGGCTTTGCATTTCGGAGCGGACGCAGTATACGTGGGCGGAAGCAAATTCAGCTTGCGCGCCAACGCCAAGAATTTTGACGGTGAAGGTTTGAGAGAGGCGGTGGAATATACGCATGCGAGAGGCAAAAAGATATACGTTGCCGCCAACGTCTTTGCCGACAACAGGGATTTCGACGGATTAAAGGAGTATTTCGTCGACCTTGAGAGAATAGGCGTCGACGCTGCGATAATCAGCGATCCGGGCGTGCTTGCGCTGTGCAGAGAAGTTGCGCCGAATCTTGAGATACATCTATCCACCCAAGCCAATACCACGAATAAGTATTCTGCTAAATTTTGGGCGGATCAAGGCGTAAAAAGAATAGTGCTTGCAAGAGAGACTTCCCTTGAAGATATTAAAGAGATAAGGCAGTTTTTGCCAGGCGACGTAGAGATAGAGGCGTTTGTGCACGGGGCAATGTGCATAGCTTATTCGGGCAGGTGCTTGCTCTCCAATGCATTGACGGGCAGATCTTCCAACAAGGGCGATTGCGTGCAGGCGTGCAGGTGGGAATATTCGATCGTAGAGACAAAGCGAGGAGGAAGTCCTATCACGATCGGAGAGGAAGAGAGAGGGACTTATCTTCTCAATTCCAAGGATCTCAATATGCTTGCTCACGTCGGTCAGCTTGCCGACAGCGGAGTATACTCTTTTAAGGTAGAGGGCAGAATGAAGTCGCCTTATTACGTCGCTAGCGTAATAAATGCGTATCGCAAAGCAATAGATATATATTATGAGCAGGGCAAGGATGCTAAGTTGCCGACGTATCTATCCGACGAGTTGTACAAAAACTCTCACAGAGATTACACCACGGGATTTTATTTCGGTAGCAAGGACAACGTATGTTTGGACACTTCTCAGCCAAAGTGCGAATACGAGTTTATTGCGCAGGTAGTGGGGTATCACGAAGACGGCGGCATGCTTGAAGTGGAGATGCGCAACAGGTTTAGAAAAGGCGACGAGTTGGAAATTTTGTCGCCGACGAAACATTGGAATGAAGTCTTACGTATTGACAAAATGTACGATAGTGATATGATAGAGATAGAAGACGCAAAGATAGTTCAGCAAAGAATATTCATCCCCACGGACAAGAGACTCGAGGAGCTGGATATTTTGAGAAAAAAGGTATTGGGGTAAGGCAAGATGAAAAAGACGGTTTTGATAATATATTCTCAATTATACGATGCGTCGGCGCTTGCGCTCATAGATTTCTTTGAGAGCGACCGCAGATACGACGTGGTTGCAGTACCCGATAATAAGTACGATAATTTCCGTTTGATCAGAACGTATCACGGTCTATACAAATTCACTTACAGATACGCTCCCGTTCTCAACAATATCGTAATCAATTTGCCTACGGCGGAGGTCACTCGCAGCAAAGACAACGAGGGCAATACCGTTGCGTATAAGCCTAATTCTCAGACGTTTCAGAGGTGGCGTAAGTTTGACAATATTTCTATGAGATTCGACGCCGATTACGTGATTTGCACCACTCAATATTCGATACATAAGGCGGTAATAGCGAGAGAGAAGTATAAACTTGGCGGTAAGATATTTGCGTTGATCACCGATTACGATTTGCAAAACAACTTTGTCAGTCACGACGTCGACGGCTATTTCGTCATTACTCAAAAGTGCAAGACTGCGTTGATAGATAAGGGTATCGACGAAAGTATCATATACGTTGTGTCGATGCCGTTGAAGACGCCGACGGCAATCAAGCGCAGCAAAGAAGACGTCAGAAAGCAGTTCAATATCCGCAACGAGTTGCCTATCATAACGATGGTGGGCGGCAGATACGGCTCCAAGTATCTTTGCGACGCTTTGACTAGCGTATGCGAGAATAAAGAATACAATTTCATAGTCATAGACGGCGGTAATTCTTCAATAGAAAAGAAGTTTAAGAAGTTGGGCAAGAAAGAGGGCTTGAGCGTCTCCAACAACGTGTATTTCGTCAAGAGCGGCAACGAAATGGAGAGGGCGTATTATATATCCGATTGCATAATTTCCGCGCCTACGTCGGCGATAACCTATGAAGTATTGTTGCATAAAATACCGCTACTTCTTATCGACAGCGCAAACAACGTCGAGACCAAGAACAGCAAGTTTTTGGTCGCAAACGGATACGCTTATTCGGCTATCAACAAAGAGCGTCTTACGATAGCTTTGGAAAAGTATATAAAAGAGAAAAAAGAATGGAAGAAGCATTGTGAAAACAAGTTTAAACTCAACGGCTGTCAGCAGGTGCTGGATTGTATCAACGCTATAGACAGAGGAGACGATCCGCAAGAGTGTCTTATAGTAAGAGAGATAGCCGAGGACACCGTAAAAGATATGGACGATATGCCTGCGCCGACGCAAGACAAAGCTCTTGATGATACCAAGAATCCCAAAAAGAAAAGACGTTGGTTCGGCGGGAAATAATAGGAGGAATTATGGTCAAACATATTGTGATGTACAAGCTAAAAGATTCGACAGAGCAAAACGCAGTCGCTCTTCAACAAAAATTCTTGTCTATGAAAGGCAAGATAGAAGTGCTAAAAGATATTCAATCGGGCGTAGACGTGTTGCGTTCCGACCGCAGTTTTGACGTGGTTCTCATTTGCCAATTCGACACTATGGCAGATATGGAAATATACAGAACGCACGAAGTGCATTTGCCGGTTATGGAGTATGTTAAGGGTGTGGTGGAACTTTCTAAATCCGTCGACTACATTGAGTAACCGAGCGCGTATAGCGCCGCTCTTTTTGCCGTGGGCGTCGGGACTCAAGAAGTCGACGTGTACGGCAAGTACACTTGACGACTTCATCTCGCCCTAGCACGGACAAAAATAACGGCACTCTCCGCGCTCGAGACAGATGAATGATTAGTATAAGTGAGAAACTTTCGCTTTAACGAGTCATTCTGAGCGGAGTGCAACGAAGTCGAAGAATCTAATATGGATGTCATTGAGTCTCGTGTGAGCGTCAGAATCTAAAAATCCATACCTTGCCACAGGCAAAATATAACTTATCCGCAATGCGGATAACCATAAAAGGAGTATACATTATGACAAAAATCAAAATCAATCTCATCGACGGCAGATCGATGACCGCCGAGTTGGACGAGCAGGCGGCGCCTATCACGGTTGCTAACTTTCTCAAACTCGTCGACAGCAATTTTTACAACGGACTTATCTTTCACAGAGTCATTCCGGGATTTATGATACAGGGCGGAGGAATGGACGCTTCGCTTTGTCCAAAGGAGACCAAATCTATAAAGGGCGAGTTCAAAGCCAACGGCGTAAACAATCCCATATCGCACAAGGTGGGCGTTTTGTCAATGGCGAGAACCAACGTTCCCGACAGCGCTTCGTCGCAGTTCTTTATCTGCGTGGCAGATTGCGCATTTTTGGACGGACAGTACGCGGCTTTCGGTTGTCTTGCCGACGAAGAAAGCGTAAAGGTTGCGATAGACATATCCAAGGTCAAGACTGTCAGCGTAGGTTTTTACAACGACGTGCCTTACGAGTCTATCGTCATAAAGTCTGTCGAGAGAGTTTAATATTGTCCTGTCGGTAATCTTCGACGGGTCGTGAGTAAAAACCGTCGGACAGAGCAATCCCGACGAAAAAAGCAAACGAAATATCTATCGCATTGAAATATGCGTCAGACAAATTGCATACTGCAAAACTTGTCAAAAGGACGAGCGCGCACAGCGTTTGTCTTTTTTGTCTGTCAAAGAGCAAGTTGCACGCAATCGCCGCGCCCAAAGCCACGAGGATATGCGAGTGCGCAAAGCCGTCCACGAATTCTTGTGTGCTCAGCCAGAATACGCAAGGCAATATCAAGACGACGCAACTTATCATATCGTATATCTTTATATTGATCGACATTGCGGATATGAGCGTCAGCGCAGTCAGTACGCCCAACGTAAGCCCGTCGATATCGGCTAGTAATTCTATGGACATTACGGTAAAGATCAGCGCTGTCAAAAGTCCGTAAAGTTGGAACTTTTTGAGGCGTAGTGCGCCGCATAACAGCAAAAATATACCCGTAAATATCAATAACGATGCCATAGTATTGTTGTACGCAAAGTTGATATTTATATTAAATACTTTACATATAAAGTTTTTTATATTATAATATGAAATAGTTTTTGATCAGAGTCGTTTCGTCTCCGCAGTCATCTTGAGTAGAGAGCAACTTGAGTAGAGGAAAACTTTGTTTTCTCCGTCATCTTGAGCGGAGCGTAGCGGAGTCGAAAGATCTAAATAACGTAATAACTTAACGGCGAGACAGTATGGCAAAAATCACTGCAATAGACAAGGGAAGTATAGGCGAAGAGTTGGGGCTTGAAGTGGGCGACGAGCTCATTGGTTTCAACGGCGAAAATATAGTCGATATACTTGACTACGTCTATTACGATTCTCAAGAGTTTTTCACTCTCAATCTCAAGGCAAAACAAGGCAAGCGAGTAGATATAGAGATCGAAAAGGAAGAGAATGAGACGCTTGGGCTTACTCTTGACGAAAGCGTGGAATTAGAACCCATGCGTTGCAAGAACAAATGCGTATTTTGTTTTGTAGACCAGCTTCCCGAGGGTATGAGAGATACGCTATACGTCAAAGACGACGACTACCGTTTGAGCTTTGTCAGCGGCAATTACGTCACGTTCAGCAACATAGGTCAAAAGGAGTTGGACAGGATAGTCAAATTGCATTTGTCGCCGCTTTATATTTCGGTGCATTGTTTTGACAAGGCTGTCAAGACCAAGTTGGTCGCCAATCCCGAAGCCGCTAAGATATTCGAAAAGATGAAGTTTTTGGCAGACCACGGCATAGTGATGCACACGCAGATAGTGCTTTGCAAAGACTTCAACGACGGAGAGATACTTCTTCAGACGTTGGAAGAGCTTCACAAATTATATCCGCAAGTGCTTTCGACGGCGGTCATACCGGTGGGATTGACGTGCCACAGACAGGGGCTTTATCCCGTGACTCCGTTTGACAAAGAATCGTCGGGACCCGTCATCGATATGGTGGAGAAGTTCAACGACAGCGTCGGCGGAAATTTCTGTTGGTGCAGCGACGAATTTTATATCAAAGCAGGCAGAGATCTGCCCGACTACTCGTCGTACGGCGACTTTTGTCAGATAGAAAACGGCGTCGGCTTGTGCGCAGAGTTCGTCAATTCTTTTGACAATGCGTTGGCTCAAGTCAAGGGCAGCGATAAGGCGCTTGAGGTGGCTGTAATTACGGGGCAGTCGTTCAAGGGTATTTTGGTAGGACTTACAGAGAATTTAAAAATCAAGTATCCCAACTTAAAAGTGAGGATTTGCGATATATACAACGACTTTTTCGGCAGGTCAATCACGGTATCGGGGCTTATCACTCCCACGGACATAATCAAGCAGGTCAAGGATATGCCCAAGTATACGATAATACCGTCGACAATGCTGAGAGAATTTACCGACACTTTTTTGGACGGATATACGGTAGCTCAACTTGAAGAAGCCATTCATACCGACATCAAAGTGTCGCAAGGCGGAGAGAGTCTCGTCAAGATCATCGACGGGTTGTTATCCGATATAAAATAACCAATTAAAATCTCTTTTGGAGAAAAGGATAAAATGAAACCGTTAATAGCTATCGTAGGCAGACCCAACGTGGGCAAGTCTACGCTTTTCAACAGAATAGTGGGCAAAAAAGTCAGCATAGTCGAAGACTTTGAGGGCGTTACCCGAGACAGGCTGTACTGCGACGGCGAGTGGTGCGGCTGTCAGTTTACGCTCATAGACACGGGCGGACTTGAGATAAAGAGCCAAGACAAGATGTGGCGGCATATCAGAGCGCAGGCGCAAATGGCTGTGGAGATTGCCGACAGCATTATTTTCGTAGTCGACGGC
>CAMWVR010000024.1 GCA_947177795.1 uncultured Clostridia bacterium
CAAAAAAGTTGTTTAAATCCTTTGCTATATTATCTGCGACTATGATGATAATATCGTTGATTGCCCTAAGTCTTTTTTTCGGTATGCTATATTTTGGCGGAGATTCCCCCGATATGTCAAAACTTCAAACAAGTCAATCGAATTTAATTATTAAAGACTGTCAAAATAACGTTATAATCGACCTAAAAGACGAAAAATACGTCGATAGCGCGCAGATTCCACGACTCTTGTCCGACGCTTTCGTCGCAGTCGAAGATAAGCGATTTTACTCGCACAACGGTATAGATTACTTCCGCATTGCAGGCGCTATGATCAACAATATCAAAGGCAATCGCACTCAAGGCGCCTCGACGATTACCCAACAACTTGCAAAAAATATCTACTATTCGAGCGAACAAACTTTCTCCAGAAAGTTTAAAGAAATGCAGACTGCGATCAAGCTGGAAAAAATGCTCTCCAAGGAAGAAATCCTGGAGTATTATCTCAACATGCTCTATTTCGGCAGCGGCGAGTACGGAGTCAAAAACGCTGCGTTGAGATTTTTTGACAAGTCGCTTGACGAACTCAACGCATTAGAATGCGCCATGCTTGCGGGTATAGTAAAGAGCCCTACTAAATACAATCCTATCAATAATTATTCCAATTCCATAGACAGAGCCCGCATCGTATTGAGGTTGATGCGTGAGCAAGATATGATTACCGATGATATATATCAAAGTTATAAAAGCTCTGATATTATTATTAAAAACGCCTTAATTGAGAATAATCAAGCCAAAATTTATCTTTCAAACGCTAAATATGAAGCTTGCAAAATTCTAAATATTGAAGAATCTCAATTGCTGACAAGCGGTTATACCATCTCCACGTTTTACGATCCGTCGACTCAACGGCTTCTTTCTTCTTCTATATTCAACAATTCTTACTACTCTGCCAATGACGACAGTTCTAGAGGAATCGGAATCATATGTGACAACAATTCGTTGGGAATAAAAGCCTTATCTTCGAGAGAAAATATAAATATATTTGAATTCAAAAGACAAGTCGGTTCGACGATAAAACCGTTGGCATGCTATGCGCCGGCTTTGGATCAAGGAATAATAAGTCCTTATACAAAGATTTTAGACGAACCTACGTCTTTCGGTAATTACTCTCCGAGCAACTTTAGAGATAAATATTACGGTTGGACAAGCGTAAACGATTGCGTAGAAAAGTCTTTAAATATCCCTTCTGTTAAAATTCTTCAACAGTTGGGACCTAGTACGTCGCGAAATTATCTTGCAAAAATGAATATTGTTACCGACGAACAAGACGATAACTTAGCTCTTGCGCTGGGCGGCACGACTTACGGCATGAGTATGATTGATCTTTTAGGCGGATACTCTACTCTATCAAACGGCGGTTTATACAGCGCTCCGACTTTTATTAAAACTATAACGGATAAAGACGGAAATATCATTTATGATTATAAGAACAATATTCCCGTAAGAGTATTTGACGAGCAAAGCGCATATTTGATGACGAATATGCTTATCAATACGACAAAGACCGGCACGGCAAAAAAATTGTCAAATCAAAATTATCAAATTGCATGCAAGACAGGTACCGTATCTATGGAGAATAAAAACTTTAACAGCGATATATATTCCGTAGGCTATACTTCTCAAGACACGTTTTTGTTTTGGCAAGGAGGCACTTTGACAGCCGACCAAACGGGCGGCGGCGCAACCACTCTGATGTGCAAAAACTTTTTAGACAATTATTATACAACAGCTCCTCAAGACTTTGTTATTCCCAATGGAATTATACAAGCAAATATCGATAAATATGCGTACGAGCACTCCAACGAAGTGATTCTTGCAAGTCAAAATGCTCCCAAAAGCAGCGTTCTAAGTGGTGTATTTTCGGAAAAATGTCTGCCCAAAGACGTCGACAACACATACGACCACCCTGCCGTAGACGACCTTCTATTTGAGCAAAATCTCGCAAACGTGTCGATTAAGTTTACATTGAATCCAAAGTTGAGTTATAGAATATACAAGCGTGACTTCATTAAGGGCGAGACTTTGATATACGATATCAAAAATAGTTTTGGCGATGCTGACTATCAAATAGAAGTAGATAGATTTTTCGGCAACACGATTACCGTCGTACCGTACTATATTGACGACGATTCAAAGGAGATTATAGGCACTCCAAGCAAATTCAATTCAAATTCTATTATCCCGAGAATTAATATTCAGCCTTGATTTCCTTTATTTCCACGGTCTTAATCGCTTCTTCGATCATCTTTTCGAGGTCTTTGATTTTAGCCTGTTCTTTTATTGCAACTTGCAAATCGGGCTTAATCACAGGATTTTTGGGCAAAAAGACCGTGCAACAATCCTCATACGGCAATTGAGAAATATCGTAGGTATCGATTTTCTCCGCCGTATCCATTATTTCGTACTTATCCATACCGATGAGCGGTCTGAATATAGGCAAAGTCTTTACAGCGTCGTTCGTCACGGTGATACTTTTCGTCGTCTGACTTGCCACTTGAGCAAGACTCTCGCCCGTAATCAACGCTCCGCATTTATTGTCTATAGCCAACTTCTCTGCGATTTCCACCATGATTCTGCGCATTATAGTTATCATATAATCCTCGCGGCAGTACTCATGAATCGCCTGCTGTATTTCCGTAAACTTGACGACAAACAACTTTATATCTCCGCAGTATTTCGTCAATTTGCCTGCCAAATCCACCACTTTTTGCTGAGCCATTTCGCTGGTATGCGGATAACTATGGTAGTGAACTCCAAAAATTTGCATTCCCCGCCTAGCCATTCTGTATCCCGCCACGGGAGAATCGAACCCGCCGCTTAACAACAGCATTCCTCTGCCGGCAGTACCTACGGGCATTCCTTGAGCGCAATCAATTTTGTCGGAAAAGATATAAGAATATCCGTTTTCCCTTATGTCAACGCATATTTCGCTTTGAGGATAGTATAAGTCTACCGATATTTGCGAATTCTTCGACAGTAAATAACCGCCTAGCATTGCAGATATTTGCATGCTGTTTTTATCCAGACTCTTGTCCGCCCTTTTGGTTGTGACTCTGAATGTTCCGCTTTGCGGAATAAATTGTAATATTGCTTCTTTCAAATTATCGTAACTAGTCTGTATTTTTAACGCAACTGAAAGAGAATGCAACCCAAAGACCTTGGTCACTCTGTCTATGATATTTTGTTGCATGTCTTCGTCAAAGTCTTCTATGTAATATCGATTTTGGGTACGAATAAACTTATAATCGACACCCGTCAAAGATTTTTTTATATTATCTATCAATCTATTTTCAAATAAATTTCTATTCTTACCCTTTAAGAACAATTCGCCGTATCTCAAAAGTATTACTTTTTTACTTTCCATATATTTACCTCAATTTCAGTCTCGTCAAAATACAATCGTCTTTTGACGCGGTTTTTTGATATTTTATCAATTCTTGCAGACTTTCGCCCAACGCCTTAACAAATGCGTCGACGTCGGATTTTGAATTGCTTTCATTAAAACTTACTCTCAACATTCCTTGAGCGTAGTTATCCACTATCCCCAAAGCCTGCGGAATTCTCTTCGTGGACTTTTGAGAATTGCAAGCCGATCCCGTACCCACTATGACGCCTTTGTCTTCAAGACAATGCACCAGGACTTCGCCCCTTGCGCTGTTCAATGCAAAAGAGAACACGTACGGCGAAGAATTTTCACAATCCGTGTTGATTTTGATATTCTCAAAATTATTTTGCAATTGACTCTTGAGATAGCTTCTCAACTCGCTTACTCTTACGTAATTATCTTTGATATTGCAAAAATTCTTTTCTACCACGTCGGCAAAAGCCATGATCACAGGCACGTTCTCCGTCGCAGATCTCACTCCGTTTTCCTGTCCGCCGCCGTATACAAAAGTTTTTAGATAAAGTCCGCTTCTGCAATACAGCGCCCCAATACCTTTGGGAGCGTGTACTTTATGACCGCTTACGGAATATAAATCCACTCCCAACGCCTTGACGTCCGTAGCAATTTTCCCATACGCCTGAACGCCGTCGGAATGAAAAATCGCTCTGGGAGCTTTCGCCTTTATCAACTTGGATATAGCGGTTAGATCGTTTAGCGCCCCCGTCTCGTTGCAAACGTGCATAATAGACACCAGCACGACTTTTTCATCTAACATAGCCTCTAATTTTGCCATATCGGTACGACCGAATCTATCGCAAGGCGCAAACTCTACGTCATAGCCTCTTACTTTTAATTCCAATGCGCAATTATATACTGCGCTATGCTCGCTTGATCCCACCAATATCTTTCCGCTCTTTGCTCTCAACGAACACAGCAATGCAATATTATCGGCTTCGCTCCCCGACGCAGTAAAAATAATCTCTTCGCTCTTTGCGCCCAAAGACTTTGCGATTACGCCTCTTGCTCGTTTAATAGCCTTGCTATTCTCCATTGCCTTGCGATAAAGCGCAGAAGGATTGAAAAATTCTTGGCTGTTGTATTTCTTAAGCGATTCCCAACACACGTCGCCCAGTCTCGTCGTGGCTGCATTGTCAAGATAAATCACGGTTCACCTCAATTAACGAAAATAAATAATCGTCTAAACAAATCAAATATTTTCTTTCAGATAATTCTATCATATACAAACGTTTTTCGCAACTTTTCGGACATATCCTGACGTATTTTGTATTTTTATTTTCAATTGCGTCGTAGGCTTTTGGCTTTAATTGCGACGCTTGTCCGTCAAACAAAACGATTTCTTTTATCGGATATTTTTTTACTATTCTTACATTACCGTTTTGGTAACTAACCGTCAGTTGATAAGTAAAATATAAACTTAAAACTCTAATGAATAAAGCCGTCGCAAATATAGCTGCGTAAATTGCCAAATCAATATAATTCTTTGTTGAAAAACAAGCGATAATTCCTGCAAAAACTATCAAATCCAATAAAATACATATACCCAAACAAACTACTTTTGCAGGTTTTTTATCGTCATTATTATATTTTTGAACGTACTTTTCTTGCATATAACTCATTTTAAAGTTACTATCGTCACTCCGCTTTCCCCTTCGCCGTATTTTCCGAGCCTATATGACTCCACCGCAGTCGACGTCTTAAGATGATCTTGCACGGCTTTACGCAAAATTCCCGTTCCTTTGCCATGAACGACTCTTATCTCCGAGCAATTATGCATGATAGCTTCGCTTAAATAATTATCCAAATTATACAGCGCTTCGTCGACTCTCTGTCCAATCAGATTCAACTCAAAACTAAACGCTTTGTTGGAAAATTCTTTGCTAACAGTTACTTTTACCTTATCTTTTGCGTCTTCTACGACGATTTTTTGACAATCCGACAGCTTTATCGTAGTCGTCAGAATACCGACTTTGATCTGACATTCTTTCTTCTTTTGATTTATGCCGACGACTTCGCCTTGATTGTTGAGACTTTTTACAAATACCTTATCTCCCACTTTAATTTCGCTATCTGCAACTACGTAATCTCTCTTTGGCTTTTGCTCTTCGACATTTATATCTCCGAGTTTCTTCCGCAATCTTCTCGCCTCAAACAACGCCTGCTCGTCTCCTTGTTTTACCAAGGCTTTTATTTCTTCCAACAATTCGTCCGCTTCTTCAAGATAATCGGAGAGCAAGTCTTTAGCCCCTTTCTTCATCTTTTCTTCGAGTTTTTGCTTTTGAATATTCAATTCTTCAAGGGCATTTTTTGCCGCCTGTGCCGATCTTTCCGAAATCAAGTAGTTTTCTTTGGCTTTTTCTTCATATTCTTGCGCAAGCCGTCTGGATCTTTCCGCTCCTTTGATAACGTTGTCAAAAGCAATCTTCTCTTTGCTCAATCTTGCTCTTGCGTTTTCGACGATATGTTTCTTAAGTCCCAAAGAAGTTGCAATCTCTAAAGCATTTGACGAACTGCTCTGTCCCATAATCAATTTATACGTGGGAGCAAAGGTAATGGGATCAAAATCCATACCTGCGCTTGCAATATCCTCTGTCACCAGAGAATATTCTTTTAAGTCGCTATAGTGCGTACTCGTAATCGTCTTGCACCCTTTGTTCTTAAAAAATTCTATTAGACTTATAGCCAATGCGCTTCCTTCCGCGGGATCGGTTCCGCCGCCCAACTCATCAAGCAACAACAGACAGTTGGGCGTAACGTGATTGCAAATGTAGATCAAATTCGTCATATGGGAAGAAAAAGTAGACAAGCTTTGCTCAATATTCTGTTCGTCGCCGATATCGCAAAATACGTTCTCAAATACGGCAAGCTTGCTATCGCTCAAGCAAGGCGGAAAAATTCCCGAAGACGCCATAAGAGAAAGAATGCCCACGAGCTTCAAAGATACCGTTTTTCCACCCGTATTCGGTCCCGTGATTAGCAAAGTATTATACTCAATACCCAATTTTATCGACACGGGCACGACTTTTTGCTTGTCAATCAACGGGTGTCTGCCTTCGATTATCTCTACCACGCCGTCATTATTCAGCTCAACTTTACTGCCCTTGATCTCTTGAGAATACCTAGCCTTTGCAAATATGCCGTCAAGATAAGCCACGTTTTGATAACTTGACTTCAAACTGTCGCACACGTAAGTGATTTTTTGAGAAAAATACTGTAGAATACGTCCGATTTCATTGTTTTCCTCTGCGCAAAGCCCTCTAAGCTCGTTGTTCATCTCGACTATTGCCATAGGTTCGATATATACCGTAGCTCCCGAAGCCGACTGATCGTGGACGAGTCCTTTGACTTGTCGAACGTATTCGCTCTTGACGGGAATCACGTATCTATTATTTCGCATAGTTACCAAAGAATCTTGCAAATATGCGCTAAAATCAGACGAAGTCACGTAAGAATTGAGCTTTTGTCTTATCTTGTCGTTGCACGCTTTAATGCTCTGTCTGATAGATTTAAGAGCAGGAGACGCATTGTCGCTGACCTCATTATCCCCCAATATACTCTCATATATACTATTTTCAAGTTCATTATCAATATATAGATTATTGAGCAAGGATTTTATATCGTCAATACTATGCGAATTGATTCTATATATAGAATTATATACCACCCTCGAAGTACGCAAAAGTCTGCCTACTCTTATAATATCGGCGCAGGATAGCGTCATAAACTTAGCGGCGTTGTCCAAAATATCTTCCATTTCGTCCATTGCAAACGACGGCGCAACCAAATGCTCGTATAATATCTCATAAGCTTGAGCCGTAAGATTTGCCAAATATTGCGCTTGCTCAAGGTCGATACTAGGTTTTATGGACAATACGGCATTTTTTGCAAGAACCGACGAAGTGTGATTTGCAACTTGCGACAATATCTTATCGTACTCCAGTATCTTCAAGGTTTTTCTATTTATAAATTTTGCCATATTACTTATTTAACCCCTCTAAACAAGTGTCCATACGTAGAATTATCGACACTTTTGCCACATTTTTTACAAAAATTATCAATTATCATGCAGATTTCATCTTCAGAACAACCACGCAAATTGAGATAATAATTGCCGTCTACGAGCGATATTTTATTCCTTATATCGACGATTTGTTGATTATATAAAACGAATTGGCAATGAGCAATCTTAACTCTCTCGATTTTGTATTCTCCACGCTTGTCATAATAAGCGAATTCTCCGTTACACTTACAATTGCCGCATTCGCATCCGGTATTTATTTGCACAGGACAATGCAAAAGCGTCATGATCGGCAATTTACCGTATGCGTAAGTCATCCCGCCTATCGCTTCTTTATTTGTCAACTCCACGGAATTGATATAATAGTCAAGCCCTACGCAATTTGAATAGTTTGAATTATAAATATTCAATCCAATCCCGCCAATAAGCGCCTTGTCATATTTTTTGGCAAGATATACGCCGTATAGATTGTCAGCTAATATACCATCGAACTTATCAAGGTTTTTTGACAGCCATTCGTCTATTATTACATAATCTTTCCCTCTTGCCACCCTTGGTAATTTAAGATAAATACTTTCTATAGTATTCTTAATTAAACGCGTTTTCGTAAGTATACGCTCGTAATTAGACACATAATTGATATAATCTACTACAATATTGATTTTTTGCCCGACTTTTTCAATAGCCTTCAACACGTCGTCATTGACGTCGATTTCCACAAAAGCCTTATCCTTACTTACCTTATTTTCTTTTGAATAATAGCATTGCAAATCATTGCGATAATCTACCCGTTGCTTATGCAGATCATAATCTTTGAGAATTGCGCGGCGCAGCTGCTCTACTGCATCTCGGCGCAAATTATTTAGCAAAGATACAGGGATGAAAAGACCGTCGTCAATCTCTGCATAAAGTTGCGCAGTAAAGACGCTATCCCCCAACCGCAACAATTGCTTTGCCACGCTGTTATGATCTGCGCTTTGAGAGATACTGCTTTGAGGACGATCCCCCTCGATTTTTACTTGAATATTGCCATATTCCAAAGTGAGAGACGAGTTCTGTTCACGTTTTGCCGAAAATCGCATTTTTATGGACAATTTGGGTTCTATATCTTTGAATTTATCCAATTGTTTGCAATCCAACGTTAGATGAACTTTACTACCCACAGGATAATTACCAAAATTCTTTACAATATAGTTCTTTCCCGATTTCTCTATATTAGTTATCGCAAGTCCGCCGACCTCTTCTCCGTTGTGAATTATCTTTACGCCGTCGCCTTTGTTTAACTCCCGATTCAATTGAAGAGTTGCTTTGCCGTTGGATATCGATAAAATTTTTCCGACTTCCAATCCTATATTACCGTTCAGCTTAGCGTACATAATGTCTTTAGGACCGTGATAATTGTAGCCTAAAGTAAAATTTCCTCTATTATAAGCCGTTTTAATTGAATTATAATCTATTTTCTCTTTCTTTCCATTCAATAAGTTATCTACAGCCTTGCGATATTGAGACACGACTTCTCCTACGTAATGAGGTTGTTTAAGTCTTCCCTCTATCTTTAGACTGTCCACGCCAAGTTCTGACAATTCTCCAACTTTGTCTATCAGACATTGATCTTTAGGCGACAATAGATAGCTTTCTTTTGCGGAAAAATCAGAAGAATACTTTAATCTACACGGCTGATTGCACCGTCCGCGATTGCCGCTGTCGCCGCTCATCATACTTGACATAAGACAGCCGCCCGAAAAACATACGCATAATGCGCCGTGAACGAAATGCTCAATCTCAAGCTTGGTATTTTTTCTGATATCAACTATATCGGAACTCAAAGTCTCTCTTGCAAGCACCACTCGAGTGAATCCGAGAGCTTCCAGAACTTTTGCTCCGGCAAGATTATGTACGCCGATTTGAGTACTGCCGTGCAAAGGAATATCGTACTGTTTTAGTATATCCAAACAACCTAAATCGGTTACGATAAAGGCGTCGACTCCAGCTTTTGCCGCTATTTCAACGTATTCGGCAAAAATCTTTCTTTCGGATTGCTTGATATTGGTATTGAAAGTCAAATATACTTTGACTCCGAATAAGTGACAATAGTCTACCCAATGAGCAACGTTATCTTTGTTAAAGTTATCGGCTTTTATTCTTGCGTTGAACAAGTCAAGCCCCAAATACACGGCGTCTGCGCCTGAATGAATTGCGACTTTCAATGCTTGTATATTTCCAACGGGAGCCAATACTTCCAACATAATTTCAGTATATCATAAACTTTTGAGATTATACAGCGTTTTTAGATGATTGACGCATAAAAAATACGCCCCGTTTATTGAGGCGCATTTTAATTAAATTGTAATTACCTTTGAACCGCAGAGAATTCACCGGAAAGCTTTGTCAATATTCTGTTGATTTTTGCATTTACTTCGTCGTCGGTCAAAGTTCTGTCAGGCAAGCGGAATACCAAAGATATTGCCACGCTCTTCTTACCTTTGCCGATTGCATTCTCATTGCGATATATATCGAATATATTAGTATCTACAAGCAGATTTCCTCCGCCTTTTCTTACGCAAGCAAGCAGGTCTCCCGCCAAAACGCTTTCGTCAACGACGATTGCGATATCTCTCTCGACGGGCGGATAACTCGATATCGGAGTAAACGTATAGCTATAATCAGCCAATTTATTGAGCATATCGACGTTAAGCTCAGCAATATACATTCTTTCCGACACGTCAAAGCTCTTTGCCACTTCGGGATAAACTTCTCCCAAATACCCGACGATCTTTTTGCCGACGTAAATATCCGCGCTTCTGCCCTTGTGAAGATAAGTTATATGCGCTCTCTTGTACTCAGCCTTGATTCCGAATTTTTTGAGTATAGTTTCGACGACTCCTTTCATTGTAAAGAAGTCCTCGCCCTCGCCGTATCTACCTAGCGCAAGCATGTTTACTTCAGTGGGAAGTTGAGTTATCGGAAGCTCTTGAGGCAAATAGACGTTTGCCACTTCAAAGAGTTTTGCTTTTTTATTACTCTTCAAGAAGTTGCTTGCAAGCATAGATATCATACCGTAAGCCAAGGTAGTTCTCATCACAGACAAATCCTCGCCGAGAGGCTTAAGAAGTTTGATACAATTACGTCTTGGATCGTCTTCTTTGAGTTTCAATATATCAAAGCACTTGGGAGTAGTAAAAGAATAAGTCAATATTTCGCTCATTCCTCGGCTCACGCATATATCTTTTATGATATCGATATTCTTTTCTTCGCGGTTTTTACCGCCAAGCGTTTGATTTCCGCCCTTAAGCAACGTGCTGACCACCTTATCGTAACCATAAAGTCTAATTACTTCTTCGGCAAGGTCGTTTGCATTTTCTATGTCGTCTCTGAATGCAGGACAAATGCAAGTAAGCGCGCCGTTTTTATCAATATTGCTTTCGATTTGAAGACTGTTGAGTATCTCCAAAACGACTTGTTCAGGCACGTCGATACCCAAAATCTCGTTGATTTCCTCAACACTTGTGACGACTGCGTTTCTCTTAAGATCTTGAGCAAGTCTATCGATAATACCGTCGGCAATCTTGCCCCAGCCGTATTTATAAATCAACGTCAAAGCTCGCATAATACCCAATCTTTGAGAGTCAAAGTCTATGCCTCTCTCATATCTAAAGGACGAGTCGGAACGCAAATTCAGCTTTCTCGAGGTTCTTCTGATATTATCTCTCAAGAATTTTGCGGATTCAAAAACTATGGTATTGGTATTGTCGTTGATACCGCTGTTAAGTCCGCCCATAACACCCGCTACGGCGCAAGGTTTTTTCTCGTCGCAAATTACCAACATCGTCTCGTCGAGCTCGTATTCTTTTTCGTTGAGCGCAACGATTTTTTCGCCTTTCTTTGCTCTTCTCGGGATAATTTTACCGCCTTCCAAATAATTCTTATCAAAAGCGTGCATAGGCTGACCAATCTCGATTAAAATATAATTGGTAATATCTACGATATTATTTATCGGACGCAAGCCGACAGACTTAAGTCTTTTTTGAATTATCTCGGGACTGCTTTGAATCTTGATATCTTTTACAGCGGCAGCCATATATCTTGGACAAAGCGTATTATCTTGCACTTCCACGTCGACAATATCTTCGATTTTCACGTTTTTATCCGTTTCGAAGTATATCTCGAGCATTTTCAACGGCTTTTTGAGTACGGTAGCCACTTCTCTTGCAATACCAAGTACGCTGTTGCAGTCCGAGCGATTTGCAGTGATACCAATATCAAGTACTATATCGTCGTTGCCAAGCACGACGTTGATATCCGTACCCAACGGATATTTTTCGCCGTTCATTATCAAAATTCCGTGCGCGCCTGCACCTACGTATTCTTCTTCGGTGAGTTTTAATTCCTCTCCCGAGCATAACATACCGTTGGACGCCACGCCTCTCAACTTGCCTTTTTTGATTAACTGTCCCGTAGGCAACAAAGAGTTGTCCAACGCAACGGGCACGAGATCTCCCTCTGCGACGTTTTGCGCTCCCGTGACGATTTGCACGAGATCAGATCCGCCCACGTCGATTTGACAAATTTGCAACTTATCTGCATCGGGATGCTTTTCAAGTTTGACTATTCTGCCAAGAACAACGTTCTTCATATTTGCGCTTGCGTCTATTATTTCTTCGACTTCAAACCCCGCTCCAACGAGTTTATCCGCAAGTTCTTGGACGGTAACGTCTATATCTACAAAATCTTTTAACCAACTCAATGAAACTTTCATATCCGACCTCCTATTTAAATTCCTTTAAGAATCTTACGTCGTTTTCAAACAAGATTCTCATATCGGGAATGCCGTATTTTATCATAGCCACTCTCTCTACGCCCATACCGAATGCCAATCCCTTATATTTCTTGCTGTCGATACCGCAATTATCCAAGACTTTGGGATTAACAACGCCTGCGCCGAGCACTTCAATCCAGCCCGTGCCTTTGCATACCCTGCAACCCTTTCCGTGACATACCGAACATGACAGGTCTACCTCTACGCTCGGCTCTGTGAACGGGAAGAAAGACGGACGGAATCTTACCTTCGTCTTCTTGTCAAAGAGTCTTTGCGCAAAGGTCTCCAAAAGTCCTTTGAGGTCGCAAAGCGTAACCTTTTCGTCGACGACGAGTCCCTCGATCTGTTGGAACATCGGCGAGTGAGTCGCATCGTCGTCGGGTCTATAAACCTTGCCCGGACATACTATTCTGATCGGCGGCTCAGTCTTTATCATAGTACGAGTCTGCATAGAAGACGTATGAGTACGCAAAAGTATATCGTCTGTGATATAGAAAGTATCCTGCATATCTCTAGCCGGATGATCGGGAGGGATATTGAGCATTTGAAAGCAAAATTTATCGAATTCGATTTCCGGACCTTGACCGAGCGTAAATCCCAAAGAAGTAAATATATCCAAAATCTCGTTGGTTACCAACGTGCAGGGGTGCAAACTTCCCTTGTCTTCGCCTTTTCCGTCGAGAGTAATATCGACGCCCTCTTCGAGCATTTTTGCGTCGATTTCAGCCTGCTCTAGTTCTTTGGTCTTTTCTTCAGTCAACTGCGTGATGACGTCTCTTGCCTCGTTGACGTACTTTCCCACAAGCGGCCTTTCTTCTTGCGGAATATCTTTCATACCTCTCAAAAGCCCCGTAAGTTCTCCGTTTTTGCCGAGATACTTGACTTTGACGCTGTTGATTAGCGCAAGCGTATGGCTTTGCTTAATCGCCGACTTTGCATCTTCGATAAGTTTTGCAATCTTTTCTTTCATATTTACCTCACTTTATAAAAAAATACGCCCCTATATTAGGGCGTATTTACGCTGTACCACCTAAATTCGTCATTTGTCATACGCATACGACAGACGACCTCATACGGTTATAACGTTACCGACGGTTTTGCCTACTCATTTCAACAAAACAACTCCAAGGCGAACTCTCCCCGACTTACCTTTTGCCCTTTCAGCCCATTGAGGCAAAATCTCTGTCGCTTGTCTTCACGGGGACATGCTCCTCTTCAACGTTTGTAAAGATATTCTAACATTAAAATACGGCAAAATCAAGTATTTTATCCACGTTGAATAGATAATTTATAATTTAAGCGAATTGCCCAGCCCATTCTCGAAATAAAATTCGGGAACTTTGCCGACGATAAGATTTTGATATACCACCATAGAATTTTGAACTTTGACGTTTTTTACGCACAACGGCAACAAAACGCTGATGTCAGCAAACAAGTCGATATACATACACAGCAAAGTTTGATTGATTCCCACGCTTTCAAAAGTCGTGCGATAATTGCATTGAATATTGCCGATATGCTCAAGCTTGAGAGTATATTTGCCGCCGTAATTGGCGATCACTACGCTGCCGAGTATACTGCTGTAAGGCACTTGCACGTCTTCGCTTTCGCATAGAAGATTGACCTCTCTTTGCGAAATTGCCGCCACGTCGCGCATAAGAGCGTTGATGACGACCATATCTCCGCTTATCAAAGATACGTTGCCGTCGTTGTCATATCTTATCTCATAGAAGTTGGATTTATCTTGAAACATTTCGCCCGTCAGCGCTTCAGTCGTGGAGCTGTTGAAAATATCCACGACTCTCGTAGTGATAAGCGCTCCCGCATATTTGTCCACGTATGCAATCAAGTTGCCCCTGAAATATAGAAGACAACTTATGACGATTGCAAGTATGACGACCAATGATACAACGGCTTTGAATTTTCGGCGAGCGCATCTACGCATACAATATTATATGCGTCAAAAGCCTCGCAATTTACTGATTTAAGCCTTTTTGGAGTGAGAGCGAAATATCAACGCAAAGAAAAATCCAAAGAATATCGCCGCAGTCAGTCCGCCCGCCATATTTCTGAATCCATAAGTTACCGCCTCAAACAGTCCTATCTTTGCGCCCTCTTTAGCGCCCTTGACGATAGTACTGCCAAATCCCGTAATTGGTATTGTAATACCTGCGCCTGCAAAGTTCTCGATATATTTGAATACTCCTACGAGCTCCAAAAACACACCCAACAGCAAGAACATGACCAATATTCTTGCCGAAGTCATCTTCGTCTTGTTGATAAGAATTTGCGCTATCATACAGACCAATCCGCCTATCGCAAACGCTTTGACGTATCCCAAAAACATTTCCATATCAATAAAAATCCTCTCTTTCTATAATTACTGCATGCGCAATACCCGGAATGCTCTCGCCTTGCAATGCCGAATCTTTTGACAGCATTGCGCCCGTGGGGACGAACAACACTTTTTTCAAAGACTTTTCCACAAGTCTTCTGTAAAGATACGACGCAAATACCAAAGAACAGCATCCTGCTCCCGAACCGCCCTGACCTGCCTTTTGCTTGTCGCAATACATCATGCTGCCGCAGTCGTTGAGATTATCCAACACGTATCCCTCTTTTTTGCACAGATAATGCAAAGTCTCTCTGCCAAAGCGTCCCAAGTCGCCCGTGATTATCAAATCGTAATAATCGGGCGAGCGTCCCGTATCCTTAAAATGCGTGATTATGGTATTTGCCGCCGCAGGCGCCATAGCTCCGCCCATATTGTTGGGATCGGTCAACCCAAAGTCAAGCACTCTGCCTATCGTATATCCCTTGACAAGCGGATATTCTCCCGGCTTTTTTGACAACAAAACCGCTCCGCTACCCGTGACCGTCCACTGCGATTCGGGCGTGGGTTGAGTGCCAAGCTCGAGCGGATATCTATACTGTCTTTCGGCAGTCGCATAGTGCGAACTCGTACAGCATATAATCTTGTCAAAATCTCCGTTGACAAGCGTTGATCCTATTGACAACGCCTCGCCGAAAGTGGCGCAAGCGTTATATAATCCCATGAAGGGAGTGTGGAAGTCTCTTGCAGAAAATGAAGTGGGCACGATTTGGTTTATCAAATCTCCGCCCATGATAGCTCCGCAATCGAGCGGCGACACGTTGACCTTTGCCAAACACTCGCCTATGACGAATCTTTGCATCTCGATCTCTGCCATTTCGTGCGACTTGCACTTCCACTCGTCGTCTTCCATGACGCAGTCAAAATAATCTCTGAAGTTGCCTTTTGATTCATAAGGTCCTGCCAAAGAATACGCCGACTGTATATATACTTTGTTGTCAAGCAAATACGTTTGTTTACCTACTTTCATTTATTTATCCTTAACTCCTGCGAATATTTAATTAAACAGACCGATTATCCAATAAATCAAGCCCGATACCACCGAAGACACCGTACCTGCGACTATTATCGGACCTGCGACGACAAACATCTTTGCCATCATACCCAATACGATACCCTCTTTGTTGAACTCCATTGCAGGCGAAACGACTGAATTTGCAAAACCCGTGATTGGCACGATTGAGCCTCCGCCGGCTTTTGCGCCCAGCTTGTCGTATACGCCCAAGCCTGTTAAAAACGATCCCAAGAATATCATCGTCATACTGACTAACGCAGCGATTTTGGATTTTTCCCAATCGGGCAACGCAAATTTGAACAAGTCGCCAAAGCCTTGTCCGATGCAGCAAATAATGCCGCCCACCAAAAACGCCCAAACCAACGTAACGATATGATTACTCTTTTGCGCGTTGGCGTGCACGTATTCCATATATTGCTTGTCTTCCATTGATTTACCTCTTTGTAGAATTAGATTTGTTGTGTATCACGTCGATTTCTTCGGGAGCCTTGAATCTTATCTCCCTATCTTCGACGTTATCTTTAAATAGCGGACTTTTCATAAAAAAAATCACCCCCATTTAGGATGTTGTCCATAAGGGTGGCGATTTATACTTCTCAAGCCAAGGCTTGTTTTAATTGACTAATGACTTTGCTTTCGATTCGGGATATCTGCACTTGCGACACTCCCAGCATCTGCGCAATTTCGCTCTGCGTCTTGTCTCTGTAATACCGCAAGATAATCACTTTCTTTTCTCTATCGGGCAGCGAATCTATGCAGTCTTTGAGCAATATCTTGTTGATCATATCTTCGCTCGTCTCGCTTGACGCCAACTTATCCATCACGCATTGGCTGTTGTCGTCCTCATACTTTTCAAATATCGACACGGGATATTTGTTGCTGTCCATAGCGAAGACGACTTCCTGTTCTTCGATGCCAAAGTGAATTGCGATTTGCTTGACCGTCGGATTAAAATCGTTGGCGTAACAGTCGTTGATATAAGTTTGGATCTTACTGCAAAGACTCTTCATTGCCCTTGACACCTTGATCGAGCCGTCGTCTCTGATGAATCTTTTGATTTCGCCTGCGATCATAGGCACTGCGTAAGTAGAAAACTTGACGTTGAACGACATATCAAAGTTGTTGATTGCTTTCACAAGTCCCAAAGCGCCGAGTTGCAAAAGGTCGTCGTATTCGACTTGCTTGTTTCTGTAGCGCCTTGCAATACTCTTTATCAACGGCATATTTTCGCTGATCAACGTGCTTTTTGCGCTTTCGTCGCCTGCTTTTGCCAGATTGAGTAAGTCTATTGTTGTTTGATAATCGAGCATATCATTCCTTCTTAAATTCTTTTTGCATAATCACTTTTGTTCCTTTGTCTTTTTGTGAGATGATATCTACTTTATCCATAAAAGTCTTGATAAGCGTAAAGCCCATGCCGCTTCGCTCCTGATCGGGCTTGGTAGTATAGAACGGTTGAATTGCCTTTTCCACGTCTTCTATTCCGCACCCTTCGTCCTCTATAATTATTTCAACTTTTCCGTTTTCTATACGTACGGACAGGTCTATGTATTTTCCCTCTTGAGAGTTGTAAGCGTGCACGATGCAGTTGGTCACAGCCTCCGACACGGCAGTTTTGACGTCGTTTATTTCTTCCAAAGTGGGATTGAGCTCCAGACAAAACGCCGACACGCAACTTCTTGCAAAACTTTCATTACCTGTCTTTGACAACAATTTTAGTTTAAATTCATTCATATTTAACCTCGCCTTTTAACTTATTTTCCTCATTATTGTGTATATTCCTGCCGTGGACAAGATAAAATCTACGTGTCCGCGAGCATTGCTGATATAAATCGGCACGCCAAGCTGCTTGAGATGCTTGTATCTTCCCAGCAACATTCCAATGCCCGTGCTGTCCATAAAAGACAATCCCGAAAAATCAAAGACAAATTGCCCGAAGTTGTTTCCGGCAATGAATTTGTCAATCTTTTCTCTCACTTCTTTTACGCACCCTTCGTCAAGTTCGCCGTCCAATTTAGCCACGGCGCAATTTGCATTATTTGTCAATTCCAATCGCATATTACTTTACCTCCGCATTAGTCATACGGGC
This sequence comes from uncultured Clostridia bacterium, assembly GCA_947177795.1. Classification (GTDB taxonomy): domain Bacteria; phylum Bacillota; class Clostridia; order Christensenellales; family UBA3700; genus RACS-045. Next base: position 17,775 of record CAMWVR010000024.1, read on the forward strand.
ATTTTAACATATGCGGCAAATAAAAAAATCAAAGACTTTGTCGGTCTTTGACTTCTTATGTAAATATCTCAATGAAAAAAATATGCCTTGCTTCAGCAAGGCACGCTTTTTATTTTTTATAAATCTCGTCCATATCGTCTTTATCCAAAGGCTGTGATATTGTTTTCTTCTTTTTGCTGTTATATACCGCAATCACGATGTGAATTATAATTCCAATAATTGCCAAAGCCAACAGCGCTATACCAATAATACATTCAGTACTATTGCCGGTTATCATTAGACATACGCCCAAAATCAATCCCGCAAAAATTGCAACCGTCACAATTGCGCATATCAACCTAAGAAAAAAGCGTTTTCTTTTGCTTAATTCTTTATCAGGCGCAGTGTATTGAAAAAAAGCAATATATAGATCCAATACCAATTCTATTAAATCAAATACAATCTCCATATAATCTCCCCTCTAATAATTATATTGATAATTTGATTATATTACTAATTTTATTTTTTGTCAACATCAATATTATTTGAGACGTCGAGCAATTCATTTAAGGCAAGTTCTGCCTCATATATCTTTTTGGCAATAATTAAGTAGCTGTGCGCTCTATACTTCTTAGATTGACGAATGTACCAAATCAGTTCCATTTCGTAAAAACTTAAATTGTCGTAAACACAGTTGCAATGTTCAAATAATTGTTGCAACCCTTCTCTTCTTTTACCTTGCTTTGTTCTTTTAATCGTCTCTTTAAGTTTTTGCAATTCTTTAGTCATATTACTCTATACTCCACTTTATAGCTAATATAGCTACATTAATATTGTAATAGCTATATTAGCTACTGTCAAGCTATTTTAGCTATATTATGTTATTATATAATCATGAAAAATTCATCTAATATAGAAAACATGAAATTTACAGAAAATTTAAAAGCAATTCGGATCACAAAGCACCTAACACAAAAAGACGTTGCCATTGGACTTTCTATCCCCATAAGTACATATGCAAATTGGGAACAAGGACGAACCGAGCCTAACATTCAAGAACTATTCAAATTGATTAAATTTTTTGAAATCGACGCCAACGACTTATTTGACCTCGACAGCATTTAGTTATTTTTATTTAAAGACTCGTGCATTGGATAGCGATATTTATCTTCTTTTGTGATTTCTCTCTTCACTTTGCAAGGTACGCCCACTGCAATCACGTTGGCAGGGATTGACTTGGTCACTACGCTTCCTGCGCCAATGACGCTGTTATCGCCTATAGTCACTCCGGCAAGGATAGTACTTCCTGCGCCTATCCACACGTTGTTGCCAATCGTAATCGGCTTTGCGATTTCTATTCCCGCCTTGCGCTGTTGAGGGTCTATGGCGTGCTCTGCGGTCGTAAAACAACAATTTGGCGCAACGAATACGTTGTCTCCAAAACTTACTTTAGCTCCGTCCGTGATAATCATATTATGATTTGAGTAAAAATAATCGCCCACCGAGATATTGTATCCGTAATCGCACCAAAACGGCGGCGTGATTATCGTCTCTTTGCCCATACTGCCCAATATATCAGCCAGCATTTTGCTCTGCGTCTCTCTATCGTTGGGATTCAGTTTGTTGTATTCAAAGCATTTATCTTTGCACTTTTTTATCTCTTCTTCAAATTGCGGATTGTAACAACCTTGAAAAAGACAGTTTATCGGCGCTTCTACTCTTTTCTCCATAATCTCCCTTTATTTTATATCTTTTCCTATTTCGCTTTCGTTGACGTTGGGATTGACGTATCTATATTTGCTCTTTTTATTCAGATATATAATTGCCTTTTGCGGACATCTTTGATAGCACCCAAGACATGCGATACAATTATCTTTGAAGACTATCTTTCCGTCTTCTAAACAAATATTATTCGACGGACAAATTCGCACGCACTTTTGACACTTGACGCAATTATCATTTACCGAGAATCTTCCGCCTATGAGATGCCAATTGCCTTTGTTTTTGAGATAAGTTTCTTTTTTGGCGGTTTTTACTTTTGACTTTGGCAAAACGTAGTCTTCATTGGCAATTTTATCGAGTATTTTATCTATTCTTTTGTCCGAACTTTTTAAAACGCTCTTTGTATAGAACTTTGGCGGAGAAAGAAACAACGTATAATTCTCCGGCATTTTCAAAGTATAGATACCCTTTATATTCAATCCAAATTGTTTTGCGTAATCAAAGAGCAAAGCGTCTGCACCGCCCGCCATACCGCCGTAATTTTGTATTGCAATCAACTCTTTGTCTTTGTTAAGTCTTGGCAACAAGTCAAACACGGGCGTAGGAAGTCCAAATGAATAAATCGGCGTGACGATGAATATCTTTTGGAATTCGCTTCCGTCCCCTTGGTATTTAGGTATGTAAATTATGCTTCCGCCAAATCTTTCTTTGACTTTTTTGGCGATTTGCAGACTGTTGCCCGTAGAACTAAAATAAAGTATGCCTATCATATTATAATTGTATCACACGATTGCGATATTTGCAATACCGTTTTAAAAATAGCAAGTCTTTCGACTTGCTATTTTCTATTTCTATATGCCTACGCAGACCGCAAGACGTTTTACAAAACGGTTGCAAATTTGAATTTTCTTCTTACTGCTTTCGGCATCGCTCTTTTCTACTATCAACATATACTCCGAATCGGCGCGCAAGTCATTGAGACTCGAGAGGCACTTGTCCAATTCTTTTTTACACTCGTCGTCGTCCATGTTTTCCATACCGAAGTTGATAAGCGTAGCTTTCATTGCGAGCAACGCTGCCAAATCGTTTGGCTTCAATTGACGGAAAGCGTCTTTTACTTGCTTGCTCTTCAAAAGTCCGTCTACGCCTACGCCCGCCAATATACCGCTGTAGATAAAAGCCGAACTCAACATCGTCATTGCCGTGACCTTGGCGATACCCGTGCCAATCAGACCGGGCGCGCAATGTCCTATCTGCGCAAGACAGCTCGTCAATGCGGCAGAACTCATTGCGTGAATACCCAACGTAATTGGAGTCAACACCGATATCAACGCAAGCGATACTCCCGACGCAATAAGCATATATCTATTGCGTTCCCAAAAATTTCCGTTGGACAACTCCTTGAAGTTTCTGAAAAAGCTGTCTTTTATGTATTCAATTCTCATTGCGTCTCCAAAGAGTATCTCGGATACTATATACAACGTGTCGTCGCCGAATATAAACTCCTCGCTTGCCTCTTCCTCTTGAAGACAAAGATTCATCGCAAAGTTTATTCTTTGGAATTCGAATTTATCGTTTTCAAATACGCTTTCCGCAAGTGCCTTTAACTTTTCTTCGGTAATGACTTCGTCCAATTGCAATCCGTTGTTTTGACATTCGCTTACAAATCTGTCAATACTGTCGTTGCACAGCTTTTTCTTTTCGCTGAGCTTTTGCGTCTCAATGCGTCTGAACAAATTGACGGTGTTGTCTATGATCGTACGCTTGACTTTATTTTCGTTTTGAGTGGGAATAGGCTTGTTGTCCGACATCATCTCTTCGATTCTTTTGAGTTCCAATTGATGACGGAACAAAGTTATCGACGCAGTCAATTCTCTGTTTTTATCGTTTTGCTCCACAAACGCCTTAGAAATATTTTCATTATCTACGATATAATCATTCATCTTTCATTTCCTCCAATATATAATTCCTTATTTTTTCCAAATTGAGTTTGCCGCGATATGTCCGCAACAATCTCATGATTTCTTCCAAGTTCTCGTCTTCATCAATGCTGACGAATTGGTCTTCGCAAAATTGATATATCTCTTTCTTGCTTCCGCTTGAGACAATCATATCAAACAATCTAGCGATAGCTTGCGGCATCTCGTCTCTTTTTTCGTTTTCATAAAGCGTCAGCCACTTGTAAATCGTTGGACGGCTCTTGTTGGTCAAGCGCGATAATTCCGTAATCGTAACTGTGTCTGTTATCGTTCTCACATTCATACCTCCTGTATTGTTTTACACTATTTTACACTTTCTGTAAAAACTTGTCAACCATAATTTGTAAAAAAGTGTAAAATTTTTTAAATTCAATGGATTTTCTATGTCTTATATACCTAAAATGAAAAAACCGACTACGCATAGCGTAATCGGCGCGGTGGAACAGTAATAAAATTCAAATTAAGTGTCTTCATTTATTTTATTGATGTTTTCTTCGTGCACCTTATTTTCCTGTTCGATTTTGTCGTTATATCTTGATTTCAACGATTTGATGCTTTCTTGAATACCTTGATATTTACTCCAATAATTCTTTTCTGTTATCAGATTAGTTTGTTCTGTTTCTCAATCAGTAATTTCAACTTCCAATTTTTGAACTTTATTTTTACCACTTAAAGATGTATCCCATTTCGCTATAGCTAACTCGGTTCGCAATGTAGAAAGTTTATTCGCAATCTCCGTAAGCCTCGAATTTATATAACTTTCAGTATGTATAATGTGTACTTTATATTCTTTTGCTTTTAAATTTAAGTTTTCAAGAGATGTATTATATTCGTCTTCAAGAGATTGTATAACTTGTTGATAACGTGTATTTTCAATTACAATAGCTTTCTCTTTGCTTATGTAATATTCTCCGCACCTATCACAAACACCATCATCTGTGGTATGTGATAATAGTACGTCATTCTCTACGCTGCACCGTAGGCATTTTTGTTTTTGTCCGCATTTAGGAGTACTCCAATTATGTTCTGCAATAAAACTATTTGAGAGATTGCAAATCAAACAGTGCTGTCGCTCCCCACACACTTCTTCCGACCATTGATGTATGTGGTTATTTGAGTCTTGTGTGCCACAACCCACAAAAAGCGTAGATAGTATTACCAAGAATATTATTACAGATAAAATTTTTTTCATAAAAACCTCCATAAATAGAAATAGCAAAGAAAAAGCCTAAAACAAAAGTGGTTCGTTTTAGGCTTGGTTGGTGGGCAGGGATGGATTCGAACCATCGAAGACAGAGTCGGCAGATTTACAGTCTGCTCCCTTTGGCCACTCGGGAACCTACCCATATTAACTTGTGGAGCTGGTGATCGGAATCGAACCAACAACCTGCTGATTACAAAGCGCGATATTGTCACTACAAACACCTGTGCGCATTAAGTACGCGCGTACGTGTACGCGAGGACTTCCCCGTCCCCGACGTTAGGGGTCTTAAGATACGAAGAGACCGCCAAAGCCGTTTGAATGAAATGTACCCATAGGGGCAAGCGGTGTTCGGGCGGTCTATGCGTGTCTTGAGTTCCCTATTTTCTTCGAAAAACCACACCTAAAACGTGAATACAAATTTTTATACGATTTTACAAAATCTTTACACAAGTTTTCAAGACATAAAATGTCTGCTAAATCATGATAGAATTTGTCTACTATTTTATATCTACTTTGCCCGAGTTGTTGAGCGTGTGAACGTAGTTCTTTGCAACCACTCTACCGCCCCCGAAGTCCGTCACTCCGAGAATATATGCAGGGTCAACGTCAAGCACGATACAGAGATTGGCGAATGTATCGAGCGCAGGCATTGACCGCCCCGAAAGGTATTGCCCTATCATTGAGTGATGTATTTGTAATTCTCTAGCAAGTTGTGATTGTTTTATCCCGCTTGCTTTAATTGCTTCTTGTAATCTATTTCGAATTTCTTCCAAAGTTACCATAGTAACACCTCCAAAAAAATTTTATAGCAATGCCCGCAAAAATAGTTGACATTCGGGCAATACCCGCATTATACTGATACTGCGGGCAATGACCGCAAACCCATTTAAATAGAGCCCCGCCATAGGCTCAACCTTCTTACATGAGGTAGCGAGCGGGAAACCGTTTGCTACCGCTAAAAAGGCTTACTCTAGGAAACTAGATAGCATACTACAAATTATTGATACTTGTAGCAAACTAAAACGAGGCGAAAGCCAACACCTACGGAGACGTAGGCAATTGAAGTAAAACAGAACTAGGAGCGGTCTAAAAGAGATAAGTGGCCATTAATCGAATTGAAAACTACTCCGCAACTTCCAAGTAAATCTACAATAGGAGTTACCTCGCGAAATTACTGCTTGGGAGCAATGGTAAGATACATTATGTATTTACAATAGGCAAAACTTAATAGCATACCTTAATTGGTAGTCAAGAAATTTCAATATTAAAATACAGTAAGATTGACAAGACAAAACAAGGGGAAACCCACAACCCACTAGGTTAAACCCTAGTGGGCATTTTTATAAAGGAACTACGACCTATGCGAGATAAGAAAGCATTAAAAATAGAGACGTTAAAAGACGAGAGAGACTTTTTGGCAAATACGATAAACGTATTTGTCAAGCACAAAGATATAAGTACGTTGACGTTTCAAAACGAATATGGCGCAATATCATTGAGCCGTAGGAGTGAAGAAAAGGCAACGAAGATAGTCGGCTTTGCCGTCGGTGGCGAAGAAGATATCGAAGATATGGACTACGTCGACGATGACGAAGACGATCACTACTCTGACGAGGGGGACAAAGCAAAATGCAGAAAGCGCAAGTAGAATCTAAAAAGTGGTGGCTATGGAAGATAGATGCCATGCAGATAGAAAAGATAAAAGCCAAAGACGGCAAAGTAATTCGGCGTTTTTGGGAAGACAACGAAAATCTTATAAAAAACATAGTCAAAAAGCAAGTTCTATTTCTTCGCTTGAGAGGAAATAGAAAGACGATTCGCCTATATGAACTCGACGATTTTATTAATCAAGTATACGTAGATTTGCCGTTGTACGACTATGAGAACTCAAGAAAGTTGTACTACTCTATTGTACGCAGTGTTGAAAAGACTGCGTACGGTGGTTATGGTTGCTTTGTGCCTTTTAAAGCTTTAGACATAGAAGACTTGGAATTGCTCGAGGCTGTCGACGTTCCGTACGAAGATACATACTTCCAAGATATGGAATACAAGGAGATTGCAAAAATCACAATAAATATAATAGCCAATCAAAAGCAACTAACGGATATGCAGAGAGATGTATTGACGTCGGTTGCTTTTGGTTGGTTAGACATAAAGGGGGCTTATGAATATGCGCAAGCTTATTACAACAATTAACATAGACTTTGACCAATTAGCCAAAGACAGTAGCAAAAATATAAAAAAAGACGTCTTGGAAGAGGCTAAAGAGAAACAATTTGAGGAGACCGAGAAAGAACGGCTAAGACGTGAAAAAAGAAAGCAATACTTAAAAAAGTATTGGGAAAATAATTCAGAAAGGCTGAAAGAACTTCGGGAGAAGAACCAAGAGCATATACGCAAGTATATGCGAGAGTACAGAAAACGTAATAAAGAAAGGTTGAGGGCGTATAACGAAGAACATAAGGAAGAGCGCAACGCTCGCTTGCGCGCTTACAGACAAGAGCATTTGGAAGAAGTCAGAGCAAAGGCTCGCGAATATTATGCCCAACATTCTACAAGACCGAAACGGCAGAAGAAAACTCCCGAAGAGCGTCGGGAGTATCTACGAAATTATCAACGAGAGTATTCTCGCAAGTACAGAGAGCAAAACAAAGAGCGAGAGCAAGCTAAAGCGCGAGAATACTATCTTAAGAATGCCGAAAGAATAAAGGCAAGAGCAAGAGAAAGATATCAAGAAAAAAGGAGTATGAAAAATGAGACAACAATTTGAAACCGTGCCGACGTTCGGCGAGTGGCTGACCTTTTGGCGCGAGCGCTATAAGGTCGGCAACGTAAAGCCCGAGACGTTGCGCAATATAGATATAGTCTTGAGATTGCACGTTGCGGAAAATCTCAAGGCGATTCCAATCAACGAATTGACGGCGCAAGATCTCGAGAACGCAGTTTTCGAGGTCAAAGCAAGTCGTATGCGAGTATATACATATCAAGTACTAAACGAGGCGCTTGAGCGCGCCGTTTGGTACGAGCTCATCGAACGCAACCCTATGCGCCGAGTGGACAAAGTGAGACATAAGCAAAAGCAAGGACGGGCGCTCACTGCAAGAGAGCGCGAAGAGTTCTTGCGCAAGATCCGTAAACACCCTTTGAGACTGCTCTTTGAGTTTTATCTTTGGAGCGGTTGCCGACGCTCGGAGGCGTTGGCAATCACGTGGGACGACGTAGACGAAAAGACAGGCACGTTATACATACACGGAACGAAGACGGAGACAAGCGACCGTGTACTCCCTATCAACGATCAACTCAAAAGAATATTGGACAAACTACCGAAGAGCGCGCACGGTAGATTGTTCGACTGCACCCCTGACCACGCTACGAAAGTATTTAAGCAACTATGCCCCAGACATAAACTCCACGATTTAAGGCATACGTTTGCAACCGTTTGCCTTGAGAGAGGTATTGCCCGAGACGTTGTGCAAAAATGGCTCGGACATTCCAATCTTACAACGACCGCGCGTATTTATACGCACGTGCTAGATGACTTTCAACGCTCTGAAGCGAAGAAGTTATGTTGAAGTTCAATGACTTAAAAGACAAAAGATACTTTAACGGCAATTTTATTGCGCCGACTTTGCGCAAAGCTGGGCAAGAAAAATTGGCGGAAAAGATATACCACTGCTCCGACATGTCGGACATTGCCGTATGTCAAAATTGCGGGCAAAGGTACTTTGCCGGCTCTTTCTATTGCAAAAGTCGCTTTTGCTCAATCTGCGCTAAATTAAGGGCGCTTGCTTGGTTGTCCAAGTTAGTGCCGTTACTTAACGATTACATGGCTAAAGGCTATAAAGTCTTCATGGTCAACTACACTATAAAAGACCAAGCCGACTTGGAAGTTGGCTTGACTGCTCTTTTAGATGCTTGGCGGTATATGACCAACGGCGAAAAGTCGTTGCGCCGAAAATTTAGAGAGTTGAACTGTGGCGGAGTTCGCTCCGTCGAAGTGAAAATCGGTAAAGGCTCGGGGATTTGGCATCCTCATATACATACGTTGGTACTTTGCAAAGTAGCCAAGGGCGAAAGGGTCAGACAGTTTGAGGACTACAAAGAGTTATGGGAATGCGCCGTCCGTTCGGCGTTCGGTTGTTCCAAGACTTCCAAGAAACTTGGAAGCGTAGATATAAGAGGTATCAAGAAAGGCAACCGTAAGAGCATTATGGGCGCCGTTGTTGAGACGTTCAAGTATATATCCAAGTTTGATTGGCTCAAACTTCCCCCCGACAAGGTCAACGAACTTGTAGAAAAGACGAAAGGACGGCACTTTATAAGCGCTTGGGGCGAACTGTACGGACTTAATAAGCAAGTCGAAGAATTGCTTGCTATGACGTCAGAGGAAGAACTCAAAGACAAAGTTTGCGAGGTCTGTGGCTGTACGGAGTTTGAACTAGAACACGAGTTGACGGACAAACTACCGAAAGACACGTTAAAGTAAGACTAAACTTTACTATAAATAGTAACGGTTGGCGCTCATCGGATACGGTGGGCGCTTTTTGTGACAAGTGGCAAGACCGTCGAGAGGTGTGGAGGCAAACAACTAGCGAGCTAGCGGTTGCCCCACTCCCCGACGGTTGCGCAGCTCGTCATAAAAAGCCTTACCTAGCATTTAAAAAAATGTTTATCTTTTTAGATTGCTGGAGGCAAAAGAAAGATAAGACACTTTACAAAGTTAGAGAGCGGTTCTCGGCAGTAAAATGCAGATTAACGAAAGCAACCCTAAAAGGTTTATCTTTTTGAGTTGCTATCGGCAAATCAAATGCGCTGCCGATGTATGTAGGAAGTCAAGCGCACCGTGAAATAATAAGGGGGTAGCCCGTAGGGGGTTGCCTTGTTATGTCGCGAAAGGTGCTTTACTTCCTACAAGCGAACGTGAAAGAATAAGGGGGTAGCCCGTAGGGGGTTGCCTTGTTATGTCGCGAAAGGTGCTTTAC
>CAMWVR010000025.1 GCA_947177795.1 uncultured Clostridia bacterium
TAAATAAAAACACCAAACTAACAGAAGAAGAAATAGGAACTATGCAAAAGTAGATTAGGTTTTTTGTTTTGTACTCTCGGGTATCTCTACCCTCAAGCGACAATCACACTTACGTGTAACTGCCTCGACCTAAGTTGTATCCTAAGATACTCCTTAAAAGGAGGTGATCCAGCCGCACCTTCCGATACGGCTACCTTGTTACGACTTCACCCCAGTCATCGGTCTTACCTTAGGCGGCTGCCTCCTTGCGGTTAGCTCACCGACTTTGGGTACTCCCAACTCCCATGGCGTGACGGGCGGTGTGTACAAGACCCGGGAACGCATTCACCCCGACATTCTGATTCGGGATTACTAGCAACTCCAACTTCATGTGGGCGGGTTGCAGCCCACAATCCGAACTGAGACTACTTTTTTGAGATTGGCTTACCGTTACCGGCTCGCTGCCCTTTGTAGTAGCCATTGTAGCACGTGTGTAGCCCAAGACGTAAGGGGCATGATGATTTGACGTCATCCCCACCTTCCTCCGAGTTAACCTCGGCAGTCTGAACAGAGTTCCTAACTTAATATTGGCAACTGTTCATAAGGGTTGCGCTCGTTGCAGGACTTAACCTAACATCTCACGACACGAGCTGACGACAACCATGCACCACCTGTCTATATGCCCCGAAGGGAAACCATATCTCTATGGCGGTCATACGATGTCAAGTCTTGGTAAGGTTCTTCGCGTTGCTTCGAATTAAACCACATGCTCCGCTGCTTGTGCGGGTCCCCGTCAATTTCTTTGAGTTTCAACCTTGCGGCCGTACTCCCCAGGCGGGATACTTATTGCGTTAGCTTCGGCGCAGAAGGAGTCGATACCTCCTACACCTAGTATCCATCGTTTACAGTGTGGACTACCAGGGTATCTAATCCTGTTTGCTCCCCACACTTTCGTGCCTCAGCGTCAGTTGCAGTCCAGTTAGCCGCCTTCGCCTCTGGTGTTCCTCCTAATATCTACGCATTCCACCGCTACACTAGGAATTCCACTAACCTCTACTGCACTCAAGTCTTACAGTTTTAGAAGCAGCACCCGAGTTAAGCCCTGGGTATTTCACTTCTAACTTGTATAACCGCCTACGCACCCTTTACGCCCAGTCATTCCGAACAACGCTTGCTCCCTACGTATTACCGCGGCTGCTGGCACGTAGTTAGCCGGAGCTTATTCTTCAGGTACCGTCATTTTTTTCTTCCCTGACTAAAGAACTTTACAATCCGAAGACCTTCTTCATTCACGCGGCATTGCTGGGTCAGAGTTTCCTCCATTGCCCAATATTCCCCACTGCTGCCTCCCGTAGGAGTCTGGGCCGTATCTCAGTCCCAATGTGGCCGATCACCCTCTCAGGTCGGCTACGCATCGTCGCCTTGGTGAGCCGTTACCTCACCAACTAGCTAATGCGACGCGAGCCCATCTCATACCGGATTTCTCCTTTTACCCCTCTACCATGCGGTAGTGTGGTCTTATACCGTATTAACCGAAGTTTCCCTCGGGTATCCCGTTGTATGAGGCAGGTTGCTCACGCGTTACTCACCCGTTCGCCACTAGGATATTGCTATCCCCGTTCGACTTGCATGTGTTAGGCATGCCGCCAGCGTTCGTCCTGAGCCAGGATCAAACTCTCAAGTTCAATCTCTAACTCTTTCAAACAATTGACTTTTTGCATTTCGTGTTTAATCTGTACACTTATACTTTTACTGTTTGAAATAGCTGTTTACTATTTTTTGTGTTTCCACTCTTCCATAGCATCACTTCTATTCCATTCTTCTGTTTAGTTTTTAAGGTGCTTCCGCTACCACTTTTTCCGTGACAGCCTACTTATCTTATCACAACTAAAATGAGGTGTCAACTACTTTTTTAAATATTTTCAAAAAATTTTTCTATAATTCTACATAAATTTTTCACTCTCATTTTACCTGCGTCGCTAGGCGTCAACCTATAGCTATTCTCCATGAGTCAGCCACTAAATATAGCGTTTAGTCCCTGCGAATAATCTTGCATTATAAACCTTGGCATAGAGACCGCTACGACGACATATATATAATATAAAATAAATATTTATTATTATTTTATCCATATTTATATCAAAAAAAGCAAAAAAAGTATTTACATTATCAAATTGGTTGTGCTATACTTGAATATGGTATAAACCGCAAACTAAATTTAACATTGATTTTGGAGGATAATTTATAATGTCTGAGAGAAAAACAGTTCTTGTAACCGGCGCATCCGGCTCTATGGGAAGCCAAGTATTGAAATGCGTAATGGAAACGGGAAAATTCAATTGCGTAATTCTTTTGAGAAAAAAGAGATCCAATGAAGTATTGAGAGAGGCTCTTTTGAAAAAATATGCAAAAATAAAGACAGCCGGCAAGTTGGAAGTATTGTTCGGCGACCTTTCTAATAAAGAAGACTGCGTAAAAGTCGTCGCAAAGAGCGATTACGTACTTCACTGCGCAGCCGTAATACCGCCTATCTCCGACCACAACCCTGTCGGCGCGGAAAAGACAAACTACTATGGCGCCAAGAACCTCATCGACGCAATCAAGGAAAGTCCGAGAGCAAACGAAATCAAGTACGTGCACGTAGGCACGGTAGCTGAATACGGCAACCGTACTTGGCAACATCCTTGGGGACGCGTAGGCGATCCTCTCGTACCGAGCGTATACGACTTCTATGCGATCACAAAACTTAAAGCCGAGAGATATTTGCTTGAGGCAGAACTCCCGAATTGGGTCGTATTGAGACAATCGGGCGTATTGCACGACAACCTTTTCAAAAACAACATGAGCGACGGACTTATGTTCCACACCTGCTGGAACGTGCCTATCGAGTGGGCTACCGCAAGAGACAGCGGACTTGCTCTCCAACACTTGGTTGAGTACGACAGCGAAGGTACTCTCCCCGCAGATTTTTGGCAAAAAATATACAATATCGGCAACGGCGAGACCTGCCGTGTGACGGGTTATGAGACCTTGGACGCAGGTTTTGCTCTCATGGGCGCAAGACCCGAACAGTTCTTCAAGCCGAATTGGTGCGCAGCAAGAAACTTCCACTGCTTCTGGTATTATGATTCCGACGTACTTGAAGATTACCTCCACTTCCGTACGGAGACCTGGGAGTCTTTCTGGAAGAACATGGCAAAACTCAACTGGTACTTCAAGTTTGGCGCAATTTTACCAAAGAGCTTCTTGAGCAAAGTCACTATTCAAAAACTTTTCAAGAACTCCAACTCGCCTATGTTCTGGTACGACAACAATATCGACGGACGTATCACGGCATTCTACGGTTCAAGAGAAAAATTCGAAGAGATTGGAACCGATTGGTCCAAATATCAACTTTTCTGCAAGAACCAAATCAAAGACGAGCAAGGCAATCTCGTAGATTACCAAGAAAGAAGAGATATCAAAAACGCTAAGAAGTATCTACTCAGCCACGGCTATGACGAGAGCAAGCTGGATAGCGAACTCGACATTGAAGATATGAAGCAAGCCGCTGAATACAGAGGCGGAAGCGTCGTAAGCGAAACTATGGAAAAAGGCGAGCTTTATAAGAAGATCACCTGGAAGTGCCACAACGGACACGAATTCGATTCTTCTCCTTATACGATAATCAAAGCAGGTCACTGGTGCCCCGAGTGCTGTACTCCCGCTCCGTGGAATTTTGACGAATTGTCAAAGCACATTCCATTCTTTGCGCAAGTATGGTACGACACGCACGACGAAAGCGAAAACAATTTCTTCCCCGCTGATTGCTATATGGACATCATCGAGAAAGAAAAAGAACTTGCAAAGAAAAAATAGTAAATAAATTTTAGAGGTATAAATAAATATGGAAAATTATCAAAAAGGTCCTTCGACCCAAAAACATGAATTTAAAAACGTATTTATCTGTGGCGGTACGGGCTTTCTCGGCTTTTACTCCGCAAAAGAGTTTATAAGACAAGGCGCAAAAGTTGGCGTACTTGCTCTTCCCAACGAACTCACGCTTTCCGCTGACTGGTGGCCGAAAGAAATCGACGTACACTACGGCAGACTTTTCAATCTCAAGCCGGGTGACGAATCCCCCACAGTAACCAAAGAAGAACTCAAAGAAATGTTTACCGGATACGACACGTTGGTATACGCAGTAGGTCCCGACGACAGAATGCACACTCCGACAGGCGTATCGGGCTATGACTTCTTCCACACCTATCTCGTAGACAAGGTTATCCCCGTGTTCGAAGCCGCTAAAGAAGCAGGAGTAAAGAAAGCAATACTTCTCAACTCTTACTTTGCTTACTTCGACAGAAGATGGCCGGAAAGCCACCTTGCAGACAGACACCCGTATATCAAAGTCAGAGTCGAGCAAGGCGACGCTCTTATCAAGGTTGGCGAGGGCACTGCAAACGGCGGTATGGACGTAGTAGTACTCGAGTTGCCTTATATCTTCGGAAGTATGCCCGGTCGCACTCCGCTTTGGAAAGAAGTATTCCTTGACAGATTTGCAGGTATGCCCGCTATCTTCTTCCCTAAGGGCGGTACCAACATGATCCACGTCAACGGTATTGCTGAATCGGTAGTAGCAGCTGCATATTACGCTCAACACGGCGATAGATTGCCTATCGGTAACAAGGACTGGAAGTTCAAGAATATGATCAACCTCATTATGGAGACCATCGGCTGCAAGAAGAGATACTTCGGCGTAGGCGCAGGCATTGCCGCAATGGGCGTAAAGATGACCGTAGTAAAGAACTTGAAGAAATCCGGACAAGACAGCGGTCTCAACTACAACTATTTGATGCAAGACATTCAATCCAAAGACCTCTTCTATGAAGACGACGTAAACAAAGTTCAAGAATACTTGCACTATGACGAACTCGGTTACGACGGCGGCGGCACGATCGAAGAAGGTATTATCGCAACCGCAAAGGCTTGCTATCCTCACAGATTTGACGAAAACGGCAAGCTGATCGAAAAATGGCAAGGCGTAAATCCTGTAAGAAACGAAACCGCAGAAAACAACGTATTCGTCAATAAGAAAAAATAATTGTAATTGAAAGTAAATAAAAAGGAAGGCAATCGCCTTCCTTTTTTTACACCTCACCCCTACCCCTCCCCTCAAGGGGAGGGCAAGAGATAGGTAATATGTAATATGGAAAAGTGAATTAGTATTTAAAGGGATAGCGACCTCTCCGCTACGGTCGAGGTGACATTTGGACGTTTGTCATTTCGACTGTAGCGTAGCGGAATGGAGAAATCTCAACAATATAAAAGGATTAGACCTCTCCGCTACGGTCGAGGTGACATTAATTAATATGATTTCTGTTTGACATATTTAATTACTAAATACGGCGTAACGCAAAATAGCCGTAACGGTCTTTGCGTCTCTGATTTGATTAGTCTCCACCAAATGCAGCGCTTCTTGGAATTTGATCTTTTTGACGTTGATAAGTTCATGCTCGTCGGGCTTACTTTCGCCCACCGTAAACGAAGTGGCAAGGAAGATATGCAACGGCTCGTCTGTGTAAGCAGGCGTGGGATATATCAATCCAAGGTCTACGAGACTGTCGGCGGTAAGTCCGACTTCTTCTCGAAGCTCTCTCAAAGCGCAATCGTATGCGCTCTCTCCTACCTCCAGCTTGCCCGCAGGTATCTCCAACATCATTTCTCTATAAGGGTATCTAAACTGCTCTACTAGATAAACGTAGCCCTCTTTATCGACTGCAAGCACACTGCTACCGCCGCTATGATGAACGTATTCTCTAAAGCTTTCGCTACCGTCGGCAAGCGTAACTTCGTCATTGTATAACGAAAGTATTCTGCCCTTGTAAATAAGATTTTGCTTTTTAGTCTTCTCTTCGCAATTCATAAAATTCTCCTACATTTTTCCAAGCTTATGCCCATAACGTATATAGTCCATAATTGCAATAACTCCGTTTGCAATAAACAATACGCTCACAGATGATAATACTACCGCAAAGCAAGAAAATGGCGAAAAGACGGTAAACACCTTAAAGCCCTCGCCCAAACCCCACTCTCCGTGCAACGTACTTACCAATCCCCAAGGCATCACTATAAAAAACGCACCCGCCATAAAAGGCGTGATAATGTCTTTGACAAAAGGTATGAACGACAGTATACCGCATGCCAACATCAATCCGCCGCCTATAAACATTATGCCCAAGAATACCGGGACGTCAACGCCAAGATGTACGCGTATACAAATCACGGCTACTCCCACGCCCATTGCAAACAAAGCAAAAAGCGTTCCTATTATTAATTCCCCCACGGACTTAGAATCTAAGTCTACGGGTTCAGCAAAACGCTTAGACGCAGCTACCGTCAACTTTTCGCCGAATATTCTTGCCAAGCGTTCGGCAGAAATAGGACTCGGCGGTATCTCAATGAAAAAGACCTGGGACGTATTTTGAAATCTAAACATTATATAATAGCACCAATGCAATTCGACTGATACTATCTTCGTCATATCGTATACGGACGTAACGTCGTCCTTTTTGACGACGACGTAATCTTTATATACTCTAAGATACTCTTCTTTCTTATTATAAGAACCTCTTAATTTCCATTGATACAAATTGCCCCAAAAGCCAAACGCTATCTTTATCACGATAAAACAACAAAGCGCCATTGGTAAAAGACTGCCCAGCGTAAGCCCTAAACGCAAATAAAGCGCATCCCCGCTAAGGCTAGCCGCAGAGATAAGGCTGGCAATGAACCAACAAATCATTACGATAGGAATGGAAATTACGTAATAAAATAAAGGAGACTTTAGATTTGCCTTGCGTTTTTCCGACGAAACGTACAGCGGCAATTTCTTTTCAAGCGAATTATACTCAAAAAGCAATTTTCCGTAGTCTGTCAATTCATAATCTAATTGCGCTTTCTGCTCAGTATACATTGACTCCCTTCCGTCTTTATTATACTGATATTATAATATATTTGTTATTTCTTTGCAAGAATTTTGCCGTACCGCATAACCGTTGGGCGACGCAAATAAAAAAGGACGCGACTATTAAGTTGCGTCCTTTAAATTGCTTTTGTCGATTACTCGCCCAACGACTTTTTAGTCTCTTTGACTATCTGCTTATAGACCTTGTCAACCTTGGAGATATAACTCTCGTCGCTGAACAATTTGAGTTGTTGCAATCTCGTAACGTCGCTGCTGAGCTCGTCATTGATTGTCTCTTTAAGATATTCTTCAATCGTCTTGCTCTCGACTGTGATCTTCTCGATTTGAGTCTTGATATCGTTGTCTTCGTCATCCTTTGCGTACTCGACCTTGACGGAATACTCATAGAGATAATTGCCCTTCTTGACGTAGAAAGTCTTGTCCTTCGTCTCGTCTTTTGGATCGGGCTTGACCGCCGTATCAATATCGCCCAAGTTCTCGTCTACGGGAAGTCCTGCCAACATTACGATATGGATACCGAATTCGTTGACGATAAAGGATATTTCCGCTCCGTTTGCCGTAACCAAAGTGTATACGTCTGCGCTTAGCTTATCCTCAAATTCGCCTACCGACGAAGTCATCTCTTGCTTGTAAAGAGTATATGCGCCGTTGCCGCCCTTGAGAATCTCCGTAGTGCCTGCATAATTGATATTGCCTGCCGTAGAATTGCTTGTGTCATAATCCTTGATAGCCATTGCGCCAACGCCTGCGCTTGCCAAATTTCTTGCAAGCACGGTGTATTCTTCGACGTAAGAAGTGCTCTCGCCGTCAGGCGTCACAGCGTATACGTCGCTTGATACCATACCGCCGTCGTCATTGACAAGATTAATCCAATCGTTGAAAGCTTCTTTTGATGCGTATTGCTTGATAAGATATTTTTCAACTTCGCTCATACCGTTGGTATTTGCCCAATCAAGAGCTCTGTCGACTTTTGCTTTGATATCGTTTGCCATTGCGCCGAGCACGGTCAGATAATCGACGGAAGGATTTGCGTATACGTCTTCTTTGTCTTTGATAGAGGCGTCGGTGTAAGCATCGACAAGTTTGTCCTCATCGGCGTCGTAATCGGGATTGGATACGTTGACCTTTATACCCAAATCGGCAAACACGTCAAGTCCCATATTCTCAAACTCGGACGGAACTACTCCCGTAGCGTAAGCATTGCGCAAGATCTTGGTAATGTCTTCGTTGGCGGAATTGAGTTCGCTGAGTCTCGTGATAGCGTTCTTCTGCGCGTCCGTAAAGGAAAGCAAAATGCTCTTGACTTGCAAGAAATCTTTGCTGGGCGCTGCGTAAGCAAAGGTATTATTGCCAACCGCCGTATTATATGCCGAATTGTCTTCGTCGTTGTAAGTCTTGATTGCGCTTGCTACGAGATCCTTGTATCTCAATTCGTAATCGTTGTTGACCATGTCGATAATCTTTTCCAACGTGCCTACGTGATCCGTATACTTGGTTGTGATACGATTCTGCATTTGCTGAACGAGGAAATACTCGTAATCCATATATTGGTCTTCGATATTTTTGCGCAATTCGCTCAAAGCAGTTCTCATGATCTTTGCCTTGTCGTTGTTTTCCTTTCTGATCAAAGAATTGACGTAATTGAAGAAATAAGCGTTGGAAAGACTAGACTCGTCAAGCTCGACTTCATACATATCGGCAAAATACTTGACGATGTCGCTTTGCGTCTTGATAGACTCGTTGAGTTCATACTCGTCGTCTTCATCCTCTTCGGCCGTTCTGTCCTTTTGGTCACGCGCCGCAATGAGATCGCTGTCTTTGACTTCCTCGTCTTCTTCGTCGGAAGTATCGTCGTCGGAGCCCTCGTTCTTAGCAAGTTCTTTTTCTCTCTCTTCAATGAGGTCTTGCCAGCTGTCGTCAAACTGCTTGTTGACAGTCTCGATACAGTATCTCAATTCGTCGACCGTCAAGAACTTAGAGTACGCCTCGACGTAATTCTTTACGTCTTTGTTCTTAAATTCGTTCCACTCGCCGAGACTGCCATAACCAAAGCCGTCGGGAACAAGTTTGTTGAGATACAAGTACTCTTGAGCGTACAAAAGCAACAACTTTTGTCTCGTGACGTTGTTGAAACAATATTCCACGATTTCGTCGGAATCCCAACCGTATTGCATCAAGTACGCAGCGTACATATTGACTTGAGTCTTAACTTCTCCCTTATAAGCCACTGCCGTCAAAGTTCCACTGTCTTTGGTAGTGTAACTGACGTTGGCAACGACCTGATGATAGTCTCTGTTGGCATCCGTCTCAAATAGCGAACAACCGACGAAAAACGTCGATATGAGCGCAACCATGAGAATCAATGCAACAATTTTCTTCTTCATATACTACTCCTTTTTCTAGGTGTATTATTTTATTATAATATTACGCATAATCTATTATACACAACCATTACTGACTTGTAAACTTATTATCAAAAACTTTTCCCGCATTTCAGCAAAAATTTTTTAAATTGTTGAAGTTTTTCGTCGATAGGGCGGAATTTGCATTCAAATTGCAATTTCGGACAATCTTCATACGTCAAGTTGACTTCGTCTTGCATGTCTTGCGCGGCAAGCATTATATCCTTGTCCTTAAAGCATTCGCCGTCGGCAAAAGTCATGTACGCCGTCTTTTGCGAGATATCTATCTGCTTGATGCCGATGTTTTTTGCAAGATTTCGTATCAATCCCAATTCAAACAGACGGTCACAACTCGACGGCATTGCGCCATAACTTTCTTCGACGCCCTTCTTGAGCTTGTCAAGGTCTTCTTGACAAGTCAGATCGAGCGCTTTGCGATAAAGCCGCAGTCTCATATCCTCGTCGGAGATATAATCCTTGTCTATATATGCTCCAAAGGCGTGATTTATCTTGACTTCGCTCGCCTGCTTTGCGTATACGCCCTGCAACTCGTCGACCGCTTCTCTTAGCAACTTGCAGTACATATCGTAGCCGACTTTCTCGATATGCCCGTGCTGTTCTTTGCCGAGAATGTTGCCCGCGCCCCTTATCTCCAAATCGCGCATGGCTATCTTAAAGCCGCTGCCGAGCTCGGTATAATCCAATATCGCCGACAGTCTTTTGGATGCGTCGCCCGTCAATACCTCGCCCGACTTGACGGTAAAATAAGTGTAGGCAATGCGGTTGCTTCTGCCCACTCTGCCTCTCAATTGATACATCTGAGACAGTCCCAATCTGTTTGCCTCGCACACTATCAGCGTGTTGGCGTCGGGCACGTCAATACCGTTTTCTATTATCGTGGTGCTGACAAGCACGTCGTATTCTTTTGCGTAAAACCTGCCTATCTTGTCTTCAATCTGATCGGGGCTCATCTGTCCGTGCGCAAAATCGACTTTTGCCTCGGGGACAAGCGCCGATACCCTCTGCGCAAAATTCTCTATTCCCTTGACTCTGTTGAAGAGAATAAACACTTGACCGTCCCTTGAGATCTCCCTGTTGACGCAATCGGCAATGAGAGCGTCGCTGAGTTCGCATACGTAAGTCTGCACGGGCAGTCTGTTGGACGGCGGAGTCTCCAATACGCTTATATCCCTGATACCCGTCATCGCCATATTGAGCGTGCGAGGTATGGGCGTGGCAGACATAGTAAGCACGTTGACGTTGTTTTTGAGCAGTTTGAGTTTTTCTTTATGCTCCACGCCAAAGCGCTGTTCTTCGTCAAGCACGATGAGTCCGAGGTCGCGGAAATGCACGTCCTGCGACAACAATCTGTGAGTGCCGACCGCAACGAGCGACTTGCCCGTCGACAGCCTGTTGAGAGAAGCGTCGACTTCTCTGTCCGATTGCAGACGGCTGATGAGCTCCACGTCTATGCCGAATTGCTTGAATCTTTGCTTAGCCGTATTGTAATGCTGTCTCGCAAGTATCGTCGTAGGACATAGTATCACGGCTTGCTTGTTGTGACAAATGGTCTTGAATATCGCCCTGAGCGCAACTTCGGTCTTGCCGTACCCGACGTCTCCGCAAAGAAGCCTGTCCATTATCACGCCTCTTTGCATATCCGACTTTATATCCTCTACGGCTTTGATTTGATCGTCGGTGGGAACAAACTCAAACGCCTCTTCAAACTCTTGTTGAAGATAATCGTCGTCGGAATATTTATAGCCCTGCTTATTTTGCCGTTGAGAATACAACTCAAGCAAGTTGACCGCCATCTCCTTGACTGAGGCTTTGACGCTCTGCTTGATCTTGTCGAATTCCTTTCCGCCGATTGCCGAAAGTCTAGGCGCGGCGTCGCTGCCCGTATATCTACTCAATCTGTCCAACTTGTCTGTGGGAACGTAGAGTATCTCGCTGTTTTTATACTCGATGACGATATATTCGTCGGAAATACTGCCCGTCGTAACGTATTTGGTGCCGAGACACTTGCCTATGCCGTGCGTCTCGTGCACGACGTAATCTCCCACCTTGGGAATCGTAAATACCTGCGTAGCCCGTTCTTCTTTTTTTCTGCCGGGCTTGACTCGGGATATATCTTCTCTGCCTATCACGGCGACTTTGGCTTTGGTATATAAAAAACCCTTGGATATCTCTCTGGAAAGTATGAATATACCCGCCCGCCTGTCCGTAATATCGTCGACGACCGAACAACCTATTTCCTCGGATATAAGATTGGCTCTCAACGACTTTGCCGAGACTTCGTCGCCCATGCATATGAGCGTGGTATATCCCCATTTGTCAAACGCTCTCAAATCATTGAGCAGCGCATCGTAATGCACGATGTAATTGCTGAGCGTCTTGCAGGAAATATTGAATAATTTTTGCGGAGAAAAAATTGCGTTGGTGGCGGTAAGATAGTTGAATCCCAGCTTTTGACAAGCCCGCAGTCGGGCAAGCGCTTCGTCTACGCTAAGCAACGACTTGGAATGCTCTTTGAGCACTTCGCCCGTAAGCGCAAGCTGCTTGACTCTCCCCAAATGCTCTTTGACGTAAAGCTCAAGTTGCTCAAGCGATCCGCTCGGCTCGTCGAATACGACTACGCAATCTTTGTCAAGATAATCGAATACTGTACGCATTTTGTCCCTGACGAATGGCAAAAGCCATTGCATCTTCTGCGTACACACAGACGATATGCAAACGTCGGAATACACGCTCTCCGCCTTTTCCGCCACGTCCGACGGCAATCTATCTATCGCTCTCTTGGCTCTGTCGAGTCCGCCCTCGATGACCTTGTAGGTCAACAACAAATCGTTGTCGGGCATGAGGTCGACTTCGTTTATCTCTCTCACGCTCATAAGCGTATCGGGTGCAAACTCTTTGATATTCTCCACTTCGTCGTCAAAAAAACTTATGCGTATCGGCAAGTCTCTGTGCGGCGGGAATATGCTCAATATGTCGCCCGCAACGCTGAAAGTGCTCTTTTCCTCAACGCCGTCTTCTCTCGAATAACCCATGAGCGCAAGCCTGTCGATGAGAGCGTACATATCCTGCGTGTCGCCTTTTTTGATTTTGACTACGCTGTCTTGCACCGCTTGCTTCGTAGGGAGATACTGAACGAGCGTCTGCGGCGAAACTACGAGACAGTCCAACTTGCCGCACGCCAACTTATAAAGCGTGTCGATACGTTGAGAAAGTATGCTCTTGCGATAAGTGGCGCGATGCAAAAGAAGCTCTTCGTTGGCAGGTAAATAAGCGACTCTTTCGCCAAAATAATCTCTAAATCTGTTCAAAAGCGTCGTCGCCCTGAAAGCGTCTTTCGCGACGAATAAAACGAATTTATCAAGATGAGAGGCGATATGTATCTTTTCGCCCTCTCCTGCCGAAAAGACCATAATATCCCTGCCGCCTTGGACTTCTGCGTACAAGTCGGCTAGGTCTTCGTCAAGATTATTTAGTTGAAGTAATTCGTCAAAATTCATATTTCTATTTTAGATTCTTCGACTGCGTTACACTACGCTCAGAATGACTCGTTTAAAGCAAGAATTACGCCTTGAAAGCGTCAATTTCTATGTCACCTCGACCATAGCGGAGAGGTCTCTATCCGTTTACTTGCCGTACGCTATTTCTGTTGAGACTTCTCGACTTCGCTCGAAGTGACATTAAACGGTCGTAATTACATTATATTAGTCGCGCAGACTGCGGAGAGTGCTGTTATTTTTGTCCGTGCGGCGCTATACGAAGTCGACCAATTTTCCGTTAAGAGTACGCATTAACAAGTCAAAATCCCTATCCACCATATACTTCCAAATCGCATCGGCGACTTTGTCAAAAACCTTGTCGAGCATATAGTGTTTTTGCTTGCCGACTTTTGACAGCACGTAATCTTTGAGGTCTCTGTTGCCCCTCTCGTCGCCCACGCCAATGCGCACTCTCGGTATAGCCGTCGAACCGCATTCGGCGACGATATTCTTCATACCGTTGTGACTTCCGCCCGAGCCTTCTTTGCGCACTCTGACGTTGCCGAGAGGCAAGTCGATATCGTCGTATATCACTATCACGTCGCTAAGGGGAATCTTGTTGGAATTGGCAAGCATTTTGACGCTCACGCCCGACAAGTTCATGAAAGTCTGCGGCTTTGCGATGATTTGCTTTTCGCCTCCGATATATTGAACGCAATACTCTGCTTCGCACCCTTTTTTGTCAAGCCTTGCGCCTATCTTGTCCAGCAATACGTCAACGGTCATAAAGCCCATATTATGCACCGTGTCTTCATACTTTTTGCCGGGATTGCCCAAACCTACTATCAACATATCATACCTCTACTTTATGAGATTTCTCGACTGCGCTCGAAATGACGTAAATACATATTTAAGCGACGTAAATACATATAAATAGCGTAAACACATATCCATACGCAGTAGATATAATTAAATCTTATACTTAAAATAATGTCAATTATTTTTAGTATTATTTTTTTACAATACTCTTCTTTTGTTCTCGCTTTTCTTTAAAATAACTGCTGAGCAACTCTGCGCACTCAGCTTGCATTATCCCGCCCTCGGAGTAAGGTCTGTGATTAAACCTTGCGTCGCTCAAGAGATCGTAAAGCGTACCGCAACAACCTGCCTTTTGGTCGTAAGCGCCGAAGTATACGCTTCGTATTCTCGCATTGATGAGCGCCCCTGCGCACATTGCGCACGGCTCGAGCGTGACGAAAATATCGCACTCGTTGAGATGCCAATCTCCTATCGCCTTGCAAGCCTTGTCTATTGCGACAATCTCGGCGTGATAGTTACTGCACTTCTTCGCCTCTTTGAGATTGTGAGCTCTGGCAATTATCTTGCCATCTTTGACTATGACCGCGCCTACGGGCACTTCGTCAATGCTTGCGCCTTTAATCGCGCATTTGATTGCGGCTTTCATATACTTTTGCTTTTCTACGTCAGTCATAGATATATTCTAACACAAGATATCGCTTTTGCCAATTAGATTCTCCGACTTCGTTTCACTCCGCTCACAATGACGCGTGAATATGATTTAAATCATTAAGCAAAATCACACTAATAGAGTGATTGACATATACTGCAATATGTATTACACACTTGACGATCTTCAAAACGACTTGGATATTCTCGCTTCGCAAGGCGCAGAAATTTTTGACATTGGCTACACACTGTTGGGCAGACCTATACCCTGCGTTTTCAAAGGCTCGAAGACGGGCGGACAGACGCTTTTGCATGCTTCGATACACGCAAGGGAATGGGTGACGACTCCTCTCGTCATCGAGATGATGAAAAACTATAGCGGAAGTTACGGCGTATGGTGCGTACCTATGGTCAATATCGACGGCGTTTTGCTCGTTCAACAGGGATTAAGTTCTATACCCGAACAAAGCCTCAAGAGCTTTCTCTTTGGAGTCAACGGCGAAAGCCAAGATTTCTCTCTTTGGAAAGCCAACGCCAGAGCCGTCGATCTCAACGTCAATTTCAACGCCCGTTGGGGCGAAGGCGCGCAAAACGTCTTCTTGCCTGCACCTGCCAACTACGTGGGACAACACCCCTTCTCCGAATATGAAAATATGGCATTAAGAGATTTGACGGAAAGAGTCAAACCGTCGGTAACGTTGAGTTATCACGCCAAAGGCAACGTCATCTATAAGGGATTTGGATGCGTAGACCCCGACTTGGATTGCGCTCAAAAAATCTCCTATTCCACAGGCTATCCCCTACTCAATTCCTACAACAGCGCAGGAGGATATAAAGATTGGTACGTAACGACTTTCCAAAAGCTTGGCTTGACGATAGAAGTCGGCGACGAAAGCGTACCTTACGGCGATTTGATAAATTATCTTCCGCAAATGTATCAACAAAACAAAGACGTACTTGATATCGCTACGCAGTGCGCGCAATAACTCTTTGAGTCATCGAATAGCAAAGGAGAGCCGATTTCTCGACTCTCCTTCGCATTATAAGGGGAACATCGGTAATATAATACCGAAATGATTAAGGCATTGTAACTTGTTAAAAAATTACCTACTACTATATTTACTTGTTCAGTGACAAGAGAGATAGGCAAAAAATAAAATCTTCTCACTGAACGCCACTAAACTGACTGTTGTAGAGGTCTGCGTAGAATCCTTGTCTGTCGATCAACTCTTCGTGATTTCCACTTTCGATAATATCGCCGTCTTTCATCACGAGTATCAAATCGGCGTTCTTTATCGTCGAGAGTCTGTGAGCAATGACGAACGACGTGCGATCTTTCATAAGTTCGTCCATTGCGCTTTGGATCTTTTGCTCCGTGCGAGTGTCGACGGAACTCGTCGCCTCGTCGAGAATGAGCATAGGCTTGTCGGCAATCATAGCTCTTGCAATCGTGAGTTGTTGCTTTTGTCCCTGCGACAGACTTATCTGATCGCCAAGCACGGTGTCGTATCCGTTGGGCAAAGTGTGAACGAAATGATCGAGTCCGACGGCTTTGCAAGCATCTTCCAATATTTCGTCGCTTACGCCTTGAGTATTGTAGACGAGGTTTTCTCTCAGACTTCCCTCAAAGAGCCAAGTATCTTGCAATACCATACAGAATTGCTTGTGCACTTCTTGCCTCGACATATTCTTGATAGACACGCCGTCGATACGTATGTCGCCGTCTTTTATCTCATTGAATCTCATGAGCAGATTGACCATAGTCGTCTTGCCTGCGCCCGTAGGTCCGACGATTGCGACTTTTTGCCCCGGCTTAGCCACAGCGGAAAAGTCGTTGATGATAATTCTGTCACTGTCCTCGTATCCGAACTTGACGTGGTCGAACTCAACCTCGCCCTTTACCTTGTAAAACTCGAATATCTTGCCTCTCTCGTCTTCCATTTCTTCGGCTTCGAGAAATTCAAAAACTCTCTCGCCTGCCGCCGCAGCAGATTGCAAAGATTGCAACGCTTGCGCCATTTGCGACAAAGGTTGAGTAAAGTAACGCACGTACATAGTAAAAGCTATTATCGTACCGAAATTTATCTTGCCTTTGATAGCCAGCGCCGCGCCGACTACGCATACGGCAACGTATCCGAAATTGCCGATAAAAGTCATTATAGGCATCATCATACCCGACATACACTGCGCCTTGAAAGCGCTGTCCTTGAGATTGGCGTTCATCTCGTCAAAAGCCGCCTGCGACTTTGCTTCGCCGTTGTAAGCCTTGACTACGGTATGTCCTGCGTAAATCTCTTCGATATGTCCGTTGATTTCGCCGAGTCGCTTTTGCTGACGGGCAAAATACTTTTGCGACTTGCCTGCGATCAGACTCATCAGCACGAATCCCAAAATAGTTGCGCCTATCGCCGTCAACGCCAATATCCAATTGGTGACGAACATCATTATCAACGAACCTAGGAACAAAGTCACCGCAGATACGAGCGTGCTTATGCTTTGATTGAGCGACTGTCCGACGGTGTCCACGTCGTTGGTCACTCTCGACAGCACGTCGCCCGTGCTCGTCTTGTTGTAATACCACATCGGAAGTCTGTTGATTTTGCGCGATATATCGCTGCGCAAGCCTTGAGTAATCCTCTGCGTCGTAGAGGACATTATCCAGCCTTGAGCGCATGACAAAACCAAACTGACTGCATACATGATGATCAGAGCCGTACCTATTTGAGCAACTGCGTCCATATCTATCTGCCCGACAAGACCTCTTTGCAAGACGTCCGTCAAGTCCGACATCTTATTAGGTCCGATCAAAGTCAACACAGTGCCTGCGATAGCGCAGATTATAGCTAAAATCAACACGCCGTAATACTTTTTGCAATATCTGATTATCTTTATCCAAGTGCCCTTAAAGTCCTTGGCTTTTTCAAAATTCTTACTAGGTCCCGGCATTATTCAAGTTCCTCCTTTGACAACTGCGAGTAGGCTATCTGACGGTATACGTCGCAATTTTGCATAAGTTCGTCGTGTTTACCCTGACCGACTATCTTGCCATCGTCGAGCACGATTATCCTGTCGGCGTCCCGTATAGTGCCTATTCTCTGCGCTACTATTATTCTCGTGGAGTCTTTGCACTCCTTGTCGAGCGCGTCTCGCAACATCTTGTCTGTCTTGTAATCCAATGCGGAGAAAGAATCGTCGAATATAAGAATCTCCGGCTTTCTGGCAATGGCTCTAGCAATAGACAGTCTCTGCTTTTGTCCTCCCGACAGATTGGCTCCGCCTTGGGCGACGTAAGAGTCTACGCCGTCCGCTTTGTCTTTGACGAATTCCCACGCTTGCGCAGTCTTGATAGCATTCTCCACGTCTTCATCCTTGATAGGCTTATTGCTGTCGCCGAAAGCCACGTTGGATGCTATCGTGCCCGAAAACAACGTCGCCTTTTGCGAAATATATCCTATCTTGTTGCGTAACGCTTCCTGCTTATATTCCTTGACGTTTCTGCCGTCGACAAGCACTTCGCCGCCGCTGACGTCATAAAACCTCGGCACGAGATTGATAATACTGCTTTTTCCGCAACCCGTCGCTCCAATCAATGCAACCGTCTCGCCCTTGCTCGCCTTAAACGATATGCCCTCAAATGCGTTGGAATCTGCGTCGGGATATGCGAAGCTCACGTCTTTAAACTCAACTTCTCCATATGCGCCCTCTTCGCCTTGCTCGGCTTCGCCGTCGGCAATTGCCACTTGCGTACTCAACACATCGTTGATACGCTTTGCGGCGACTTGCGCTCTCGGCATCAATATGAATATCATGACCAACATCATAAACGCCATAAGCACTTGCACCGCGTACTGCAAAAATACTACCATATCGGAAAAGAGCGATATTCTGTCCAACATGCCCGCGTCGTTGATTATCACTGCGCCTATCCAATATATCGAAAGCGACAAGCCGCTCAAGATCAACTGAATGCTCGGCATTAAAAACGACATGACGCGACCCGTAAACAAAGACGCGACCGTCAATGCGTCGTTGGCATTTTTAAACTTCTCTTCCTGATAAGCTTCGGCATTATACGCTCTGACTACCCTTAAGCCCGTAAGATTTTCTCTCGTCACACGGTTTACGTCGTCGGTAAGCGTCTGCATCTTTTTGAACTTGGGAAGAGCTAGCGAAGTGCAAACGATGACGACAGCAAGCAACGCAACTACTCCAACGCCCGTCGCCACGGTCCATTGCCAGCTTCCTGCGGAAATCTTGCATATCGCCCACACCGCCGTAATAGGCGCTTTTACTATGACTTGCAATCCAAGCGTAATGAGCATCTGCACTTGCGTGACGTCATTGGTCGATCTCGTGATAAGACTTGCCGTAGAAAACTTGGATATCTCACTCATTGAAAAACTTTGAACCTTGCCAAATAAACTTGCTCTCAAAGTCGCTCCGAAATTCGAGGCTATTTTCGACGCTATCAGCGCAACCGCTACCGAACATAGCAAACTGCCCAATGCAAACCCCAGCATCTTACCGCCTGCGATCCACACGTCTTTCATTGCGCTGCCCGGCGTCTGCACCAGCCTCGTGATTTCCGACATATACTCCGGCATGGTCATCTCGCACCACACCGTGAGCGTAATGAAAGCCACGGCGAGAATTACCAACACCCATTCCACGACCGTAAACTTCTTTAACAACTTTAACATATTACCTCCATAAACGTTTAATCTTTTCTTTGCATCTATTTTGCATAAATTTTACTAACTAGGTTAGGTATTTTGTCAAAATAAAACAGACTCGATTGTCTGAATTACTTTTTATCTTTCAATACTTTGGGCAAATCGGGTTTGACGGCTTCGGCGACTCTCTTCATTTCGTCGGACAACTCTATGAACGTCATGATTTTTTCCATACCCATTACGTCTATCAGTCTCGATAGATGCTGCGTAATCAATTCGCGCAACTCTTTGACCGTATTTCTGCCTTCGTCGGTAAGAGAAATATAGATGATTCTTGCGTCGTCCGTCCCTACCGAGCGGCATATCAAATTCTTCGCGACCATCTTCTTGAGCAAAACCGCTACTCTCGCCGTACTTACGCCCATCTTTTTGGCAATATCTCCGCACGTGACCGCTCCGTCGGCGTCGCTCAAAATCTTTAGAACGGCACCTATGCCTGCCTGCGTGTCGTTCATTCTGCTGTTGAGTTCGGTAGGCGTAGTTTCGCTGAGTTTATTAAAGACATATTCCACGTCTTTTATATCTGCCATTTTGCACCCTCTTTATTTGCTAACCTAGTTAGATTATATGCTACGGCAATTAATTTGTCAATATCTTTAATGTAAATAGTGTGTCAAATTTCAGTTGACCTTTTTCAAAATGGATTTGTACGCCTCTAAATTTTGAATTACTTCTATCGTTGCGGCTGTTGCGCCCTTATCCTCTACCGAAGAGTGCTCTTTGTCATCCGTTACCTTTGCGCCAAACGCATTGACGGAACCCACCAAATAATAATTGCCGTCGAAATTATAATAATCTACTCCGTCATTTAAATTATAGGAATTGTTTTCGTAAATATTTTCGGCGCATACGCCCACGATACTGCCCGAATAATCGACGTCGGACGTCAGCTCGCCGACAAAATAACAGCCCTTTACTTCGCCGCCGAAGTACGATTTACCCGATGACAGTTCTATACCCACTTCGTCGACGTAGCCGACTATACCGCCTACGCTTGCAACGCCGTCGCCTATTGAAGTGACGCTGATCTTGCCTTGGCTTATGCAATTGACGGTATTGCCCCACGCAAAGCTATATCCCGTAAGCGTGGCAGTATAGTATATCTCGCTGAATCCCAGTATTCCACCTGCGTAAACCGTGTCGGCAGTGACCGTGATTTCTCCGCTTGACAGGCAGTCGGTTATTTTTGCGTATGAGTGAGCGGATATTCCGCCGACGTACGCTTCGCCTTTGCCGACCGCTGTTACCGCTCCGCTGTTTTTGCAGCCGCCGACGGTATGATTGTTCAAATACGCTATGCCTGCCGCCGAGACGGTGGGAGCCTTGGAATCTTGAGAAACTATATCGCTGTTGGATATCGCCGATATCTTACCCGTATTTTTGCAATCTTCGACTGAGAAATTGTTTCGCAAAACTATTCCGCAGACTATAGGATTCCAACCTGCGTCCGAAGAGGTCTGATATAACTCGGCTTCGTTTACGTTGTCGGAAAGAAAACCGTTGTTGAGAGAACATACGCCCGCTATATCAAAAGTGTCGGCAACTATTTGCCCCTTAACTTTGCAGTCTTGCAAATAGCCGTTGTTGACGCCTGCCACTCCGCCGAATACGGCGTTGGCGCTTGCCTCGCCCACGAGTGAAAACTGCGAAT
This sequence comes from uncultured Clostridia bacterium, assembly GCA_947177795.1. Lineage (GTDB taxonomy): Bacteria > Bacillota > Clostridia > Christensenellales > UBA3700 > RACS-045. The sequence goes on from CAMWVR010000025.1 coordinate 20,697, forward strand.
AATTGACGACGCAATTCTTTATCGTGCCCACGACGTTGTTATTCCTCACGTAATTTTGCAAGACCACTCCGCCGAAAGTAAGTTCTTCCGTCACGTTGTCGGACTTTGCAAGAGCGTTTATCTTTCCGCTGACGTTGACGGTCACGTTTTCAATGACTCCGTAATTAGTCGTCGCTACAAAAGCCGTCGCCTCTGACGTCGATATATCGGCGATTACGTTGAAAGTCACGTTCTCGATTTTAGCGCTTTCGGAAACAAAAGCAAAGACGGCTTCCCCTGCGCTTTCAATCGTCACGTCAGATATATTGCCGTTGAAGTTTTTTATCGTCGCTCCTTTATCGAAAACTATCTTATGACCGTTGCCTATAATCGTGCAATTGAATTCTTCAATAGAATGATTCTTCGTCACGTAAAAATCTTGATCGAGAGTAAACGTCTCGTTCGAAGTCAAATCATAATACTTATCTAAGCGTACGGGCGCAAAGACCGACGATATTACCGACGAACTCACGACTATGGCGATGACTAAGATTACGCTTATGCATACGGCGGCGATCTTCTTTTTTTCGCGATAATTCAAAGGACGTCTTTCAATGATAATTTCGTTGCCTTCAAATTTGATATTGAGAGAATACTTGATAAAATATATCGACTTGAGCCGTCCCTTAACAGCAGATGACAAGCTTAGCGTCGGATAAACACGCTTTAATCGCTTGGTATCATCCAATATCAAAAGCATTTCGAGAGGAGACACGACCTCGTTGAAATACAATCTCAAGCACTTGCCCGCTTTGGCGGAGAATTTTTTTGATACCTCCGCGGGTTCGCTTAAAGTCACGGAGTTGGTAGTCTTCAAGAACATGCTCTCGTATGCAGAGATCAGTTTGCGAGATTTATAGAGATACATCAAAGACAGCACGGGAAATCTACCCAGCCGATAAGCTCCGCACTGAGTAGTCTCCATCAAAGCGTCAAACGCCTTTATATCATCTTTTTTTATTGCCTGAAGCAATGTCTCTTCAATCTGCTGACTCATTTTTCTTTAGCTATTGTTTTTTCTTTATCTTTACCTTTCTGTCTGCCGCCCATTTATCAAAAGCGTCAAATAAGTATTCTTCGTTTACGCTGCTGCCCTCGACCAATTTCTTCAAGAGAGCCGACGTCTGAGAAAACTCCGTTATCAAAACAGCGATATCCTTGCCCTGCTCGGCAACCGCCGCCGACAACTCTTCGTTTTCTTTGCGTATGGTTTCTATCTTTTCCGCATTTTGCTTTAATACGGTCGCAATATCCTTATTGATAAAGTCGCTGATTCTCTCGACGTTCTTATTATAGCCGTCAAGCGATCTCTGCAATTCTTTGAGATTATAAGACGACTTCTTTTCCGTAATAAGATTATCTATCTGCGCAAGTTGGCTTTGCGCGCTCTTCTCGATTTTGCCGAGCGAATCGATTCTGTTGACGACTTCCGAAAACCTTGAAGACATATCGTTGACCGCCTGGGCGTATTTCTCGCTCGAAGTCGCGTACTCTTCGATTCTTCTGCCGAGTTCCTGTCCGCTCTTCGCCTGCGCGTTGATAGTGGCGTGAACTTTCTCGAGTTGATTTGCGGCGTTGCCGGAAAAACTCTTCGTAAGGTTGTCAAGATCGTTGCGTATCTCTTCGTACGACTTGCTGACGGAATGCAAACTATCTTGCAAAGGCGCAAGCAAGTTGCGGTAGGCAACAAAACTGTCTATAAGTTCTTTAATGGAATTTTCGCTGATTTTTTCGCTCATTGTCTTTTCCTCTTCAAATTAATGTTTGCGGCTTTTAAGTTTGCCGCTATTTCACTGCAATCATTGTTGAGTGTGTCAAGTATTATTTTCTTAGCCACGTCGTTATCCTCGACCAAAGTATAAAACCTCACGATGTCGGGATCAAGCGCTCCGCCGCCCTTTGCGCAAGCGTCCATCAACGGGAACAACTGCTCGTCGCCCGAGCGAGTAAACATCTCTCGCGCTTCCGCATCCATACCCTGCCGCCAATATTCCACGCCTGCGTCTCGTATCCTGCCGTATCGCAAGTATTGCTCGTGAACGGAAATATATACGAGTTGTTTTTTGCGCAATTCGTCCGAAGACAGCCTGTCGGCGGTATTGCGCGCGTTTTCATACTGCTCAAGCGAACAAAACTTCTCGATTCGCGCGACAAACTCGTCGTCGTCAATCTCTATTCTTCCCGCTATATCCTTTAGATAAGCAAGCGCGCCGTCCTTATTTTTTCTCTCAAAGCATTCGTTGAAAAGCGCGTTGAATGATTCGGGATAGTCCGACTCGACGACGAAAAGATACTGTCTTGCGCGCGATATGCCCACGTAAAACAAGTTGAAGTAATATCTGAACACCGAGTTTTCGTCGGCAGTCTTTCGATTGAGCGACATATTGTGAAGATATCGCCATTTATCGACGTTGTCGCTCAATACGTCTGCAAGTATCACGGTGTTGCGCTCCAATCCCTTTGCTTCTGCGACCGTAAGTATCTCTATCTTGCCGAGGGACTTTCTTAGCTCTTCTTTTTTCTTCTGCGAAGCCACGATGACTGTGATGTTCTCAAATCTCTTGTCGCCGAGAGAAAACACAAAACTTTTATCCTTTACCAGCACTGCCGCAGACGGCAACGGCGACGCAACGCTCTCGCCCTTCAAAACGAAACTGTGCGTGCCGAATCTTTGCATATTCATCTCGCCGAGCTTTTGGGCGATCTTTTCTATTCTTTGAGTACTGCGGTAATTGTGACGGAGTTGATTCACTCCCGTTACGTCGCCGTACATCAGACGCTTGAGATATCCGAAATTGAAATAAGACGGATTAATCATCTGCAAAGCGTCGCCCACGCAGAACAACTTGCGGCACAGCTTCTTCATAAGACACAGATTTACTTGCGTGAAATCCTGCACTTCGTCGATGACGCCTACGGAATACTTGGGCGCATTGACTTTGCTCAATATTTCTCGGCTCATAAGATTGTTGTCGGTGTAATTGCGCTTTTTTAAAAATTCGCAGTAATCGACGGCTATAGAATAGATGACGTCGCACTCGCGTTGAGTAAAACTGTCTTTTCTTGCCTCGATATACTCGCCTCTCCCCATCATATCGCGGGGCGCGTCAAGTTCGTACTTGCCGAAAATCATACCGTAGATCTCTTTGTAGATTATCTCGGAAGAGATGTGTTTAATCTTTTCCAACGCTCCCGAAAGGCGATAATTCTTTCCCGAGCCAAGATATTCTTTGAGAAATACGCTTTCGCCCGCCACGCGCTTTGCGTCAAACGTTTGGGCGTAAATATCTTCTATCAAAAGATACTCGACCTTTTCTTTCAAAAAAGTGGCTATACGCTTTAATGCTGAAATTATTTCTCCATCCTCATCGACGGAAAAAAGTATGCCCAACTTGTTCTCCACGGCCTTTTTGTGGTCTTTGTCAAGGAATACGACGTTGCCGCTCTCATACGCAGAAATAAAGCCGTCGATATTCTTTGAAAACAACTGCACACGCTCGCGTGTCTCGCTCAACAAACCTCGCGAAAACGTGGTATACAACACGGCTCCGCGATAATTTCGGCAGGCGCAATATACGATCTTTTCGACGCATACGTTGGTCTTTCCGCTGCCCGCAACGCCTTGCACGAGCATATTGGCGTCCTCCGTCTCGACGATCTTGCGTTGGGTCGAGTTGAGAAATGGAAAGTTGACGATGCCGTCCGATCCCGACACGAGATAAAGTCTCGTCAAATCTTCTTGAGTGACAACGTCGTCAGTATTACGCAAAATAAACGTAATCTTGCCATGCGATGAAATATACTCTTTGAGCCGTCTGTCCGTCCCGCCCTCTGCGGAATTTGCGCTTAAGAATTTATAAAATACTATATCGCCGTCGGCAAGTCTGTCGTCGCCGCCTTTCTTGCGGAAAAAAAGCGTATAAAGTCTGTCGTCGGTCTGCGCCGTAAAGCAACCGCTTGGCAAGACGACTCCCTCTCTGAATATTGCTTCGGCAACACGGGAAATAAAAGCGTCAATAGCGATAATCTTGCGAGTAAGCGTAATAAACCCCTCGGTCTTATAGACCGATCGGATCGAAGAAAGCGCTATCTTTTTTGTGTCAGCCGTAATTTTTTGTATCATAATGCAATAAGTCCGTTTATATATTGAGCAAACTCGCCGTCAGTAAACGGGAATGGAATTTTAGAAAACGCTTTGAGACGCATGTCCGTCAACGTACAGCTATCCGCATCAAAGGATATCGGCGTATTCTTTTTAGAATATTGAGCAAAAACGTCTGCTTCAATACGTTTTTTCTCAGCCTGCTCATTCATTTCTTTAAGTCGCTTTTGAATGTTTTCCAAAGCGCGTCTTTTATTTTTGAGTTGCGACCGCTCGTCTTGACAAACGACGACGAGCCCCGTAGGCAAGTGCGTCACGCGTATTGCAGTCTCCACCTTGTTGACGTTCTGACCGCCCGCTCCTTGAGAATGAAATACGTCTATTTTTAAATCTTTCTCCGCAACCTTTTCTACGCTTGCGGCGGAAGTCACGGCAAAGCACAACTCTTCGCTCCCCGATCGCTTAAAGACCTTATGCGCTCCGCTAAGCGGCGTAAGCCTTGCTATCACGTCGACGCCCTCGGCAATAAAAGATATCTCCTCAACGTATCCGCTCTTTGACCTCACTATATCTTCGTCCTCGACTTTCGTATCGCGCGAAAGCAAGTATGATTTAATAAGATTATAGAGCGCCACGCCGAACTTATGCGAGCCTTCTTTAAACTTAAATCTGCAATAAGCTCGCTCCTGAGCTTGCCTGCAACCTATTGCGTCTGCCAGCGACGCCGACAGCTTAGCGGCTTTGCCTTTCAAGGAATATATCTCTTCATATATCGCCATTCGGTCTTCATTGGAGCTTGCGTCTTGAAGCAACTCGTAACAAGCTTTTTCCTCTTCAAGCGCCGTCTTTAGAGCAGAAAGTCTGTCATTTACAGACCTTAGATCATTGTACTTTGATAAAATCGACAGATAATACGCATTGTCAGCCTGCACTTCGGGATACTCCAAAAGTTCTTGGGTTTCGTCCAAACAATCGATTGCCTTTTCGGCTGCGCTGATAATATCGCCGTAAATCCCGTACATAGAATGATTGTACCATTATTTTCCAAAGAAGTCAATAAAGTATATAATACTCGCTTGGACATCCATTTTGTCTCCTTGAGCGCAGTCGTAAGGAGCGAAGCGACGGCATAGCGAGCAAGCAGGTGCGTCTCGTGCGAGCGTCAATGACATTATTACATCCGTAACTAAAAAAGTGTGTACCGATTAGTACACACTTTTTTAATATAACTCCGACGTAGTCGGAATATAACTCGCCGCAGGCGAATATAACTGTTGCAAAGCAACAATATAACTCTATTATTTCTTGTTACGCATGCTTCTTTGTTCTCTCAACAGCTCTTGATACCTCTCAATCTGATCGTCTCTCAAGTCCACCATCTTCTTCGCTGTCTCAAAGGCTTGCTTATCGCTTACCACTACTTCCGTCTCTTTGACTCTCACTTTAGTGCCGTCTCCGCTCGCGTCTCTTCTGATGTCTTTCATAT
>CAMWVR010000026.1 GCA_947177795.1 uncultured Clostridia bacterium
ACAAGAATATAAGTATCAATATTATGGATATTACGCTTGCTATAATCTGCCACAGCGGTATATCTTTGAGCTTGGCGAGTATCTCGTCCAGCGTCCCGCTTCCGCCTTCGTCTCCGCTACCGGGAACGTTTCCGCTAGGATTATTGTCGTCGGGATTTGTCGGCTCTTCGTCCTCGTCTCCCTTTGGATAATACGTATTATTAGGATCGTTGGGATCTTGCATATCAGGTATATCTTCCGCTCTCAACTCAAACTCTTCCCACGCCGTCTCGTACGTGCCGTCTGTAAACGAATAGTTGTTGCGCATTTCCTCTTTAATGACAGCCTTGATTTGGTACTTGTTACCTGCGCTCAATTGACTGTATTCTACAGGATTGCCTTGAGCGTCGACTATCTCGTACCTTATTCCGTCTATCTGTCCGTACTTGAGGTTGAGTACGTACGGCTTTGCGTCTTTGTTCCATTCTTTCTTTATAGTAGCGGCTATTATCTCAAACGCGTATTGCGTAGTTCCGCTCAATACCACGCTGTTTTTGTTCGAAGTAATCACTACCAAGTAATTACCTCTCTCCGTCGGAGCTCCTTCCAACTTGTGAGCATCGTCCGCTACATCTCCGCTATAGTACGTCAAAGTAAAGTCGTTGAGCGTTGCTCCGCTTCCGCTTATCACTAGCTTTACGTTCCTAGGCTTGCCGTTGTACTCTATCTTATCCGTAGCTATAGATACGCTTACTTGGTTTGCTCCGCCGCCTACCGAGAAGAATGGAGAATAATATTTATCTTCCGTCAATCCCTCTGTAAACGTATAGTTGGCTGTATCTATTATCTTCGGCAACGCCTTGTAATACTTTCTCTGTGTGACAGAATACTCTATATCTCCCAACTCTATTGGTTGAGCTCCCGCCAATATATTGCCGTGACTGTCTGTCTCGTAATATTCGTATTCCACTACGCCGTCCGCCGACTTGTCTACCAGTACGGGTATATTGTAGGTGTTACCGTCATCGTCGGTATGACTCTTAGTCGTCCAATCTGTATCTTGTCCTACTTTTATCTCTGCCTTGACGACTTCCCATACCTTCGTCCATTCAAAGTCTCCGCTTCCATTGAAAGTATAGTTGACTCCCTTACCGCCTTGCGCAGGCAACTCGTAGTTGATTGCGTAATCTCCCGTCAATGCAAATCTTACGCTTGCAGTTCCGCCCTCTCCTACGGATAAACCGTCGTTGTTGCTGTAAGTTGCGGTAAGCCCCGTAGGCAAGTTCTCCAACTCTGCGTATACCGTGTCGCCCGTATACTGCAACTTGCCGTCATTCTTCCACTTGACGTCAGATAGATCAAACAACGCTTTGTTGATCGTCCAAGTGATTGAATATATTTCCGGCTCGTTTTCGCCGTCTTTTATTATTGCAACATAAGTGGTATACGTATCTGCGCTTATACCTATATTATCGTTTCCACTTCTGCTTGCTTCTGTCTTATATCCGCCGACAAAATCATTTTTACTATATCTCGTGTTGACAGAATAACCTCTCGGAGTTCCCGCCTCAAACGTACGCAACTTACCGTCATATATCAAAGTATCTGTATACGTCGTAGAAAACGTCCCGATAGGCGTACGAATCGACGTGACAGAACCGCCGTCCGTCCACAGTCTCCAACTCAAATCGCCGTCGTTCACAACTTCCGTTACTTTGAGTTTTGTATCTGCTGTCAACAACTTATAATTACTATTTGAAGTTGAATCGTCATCTTTGAGCTGAATTTTGAGTTCCCATTCTCCGACAATGGGCAAGTTGTCTGTTGCCAACTCTACTTCAAACGTAGAGTTACTGTCGGCATTGAGTATAACGTCGCTTTTCAACGGAATATCCGTACCGCCTAGGCTTGCTATAAAATTAAGAGAAATAGTGTCATTGCCAATGGGCATATCTCCCATCTCTACGCTTATCGTCTGCTTTTGTTTGTAGACACATTCTATCGTCGAGCCCGACAAAACGTTGACCTGCAATGACGCTTGCTCTATCTTAAACTCCAATTCTCTGTCGGCAATGGTTCTATCGTCTGCCCAAACGGTGTTGTCTTTATCTCTAAGCCGCAAACTTAGAGCGTAAGTTCCTGCATTCGTAACGCTCAATATCGTACCCGTAAGAGTAACGTCAGATTTAAATCTGTCTGCCACGTCAACTTCTATATCGGAGTTATCAAAATTAAGCAAATAACTCTTTTGACTTGAATCGTAAGTATACCACGACGACGGATTAAACGTAGGTAAAGCAATAAGTCTTGCCGAGATTTGAATCGAACTCGAGTAAGATTTGTCCAACGCATAGTTGCCGCTTGTGAGTTCAACTTCGGCCGTATAATTGCCCGCTTTGTCGGGACAAACATACGGATCGCTCACTCCGTTGCCCGAATACTTGATTTTCAATAAACTCTTGATAAAACTCGAATTGTTGTCGCTCGAACACAAATCTGCCGTCACAGGCGTAGCCGTAGGTGGAATTACGTTAGGATTCCAATTTACGCGCAACGACTTGGGAATGATTGTGTAGTCGATTTCCTTTTCTGCGCTGGTACCCGTCGTCCACGCATATTTTTTGGTGTCTTGGATGACAAACTTTACCTTATAACTTCCGGCATCCTTAGGCGGAGTTGATCCAAGTGACGTTTGAGAAGAACCGTCTACTTTGATATATTCTACTCTCATAGCTGAAGAATTGCCGTAAACGCTTGCGTCATACCAGCTTGCGCTTGACACGTCTCCAACGCCTTGATTCCGTCCATTATAAATCGTTGAGGTCGGAGTAGGATCGCTCAAATGCTTCATGGACGCATCTTCCGCAAGCTTCAAATTGAGATGAATGCACGGACGAATAGTATTTGTATTAGAAGTCGTAACGTCTACGCCAAGAATATTTCCCGTTACGTCAATTCTTCTTGTTGCTATAAATTGCGATAACGCCCCGGATCTCAACCAAAAAGCAGAAGAGGTAGTACGAACTCGCGTATCTAACTGCCAAATTCCGTCAGTTACTCTCGTTGTATCTTGCGATGCGCCCATACTGTCCCAACCGACTTCGGTTTGGCTCGGCAACCAAATATAATCTTGTCCCCAATCTGCATAATACGTTTTCGTCTGCGGGACGTCTGTTCCGACCGCAGTATCCCATTTGGTTGTAGGGAGAATTTGTCCGAGAGCATCGTTTGGCGCGCAATTCGCACCTGTCAAATCATAGTTATTCTCCGTAGACTGATAAGGTACGTTTGCAGGTTTTTCCAGATACTTTGTTACGCTTCCTTTCGCCGAATTATGAGCAAATATATCATACTGATAAGATTCCGACGATGTTCGCAAATAAGACTGAGTAGAACTTTCTCCCGACGATACGGTAACGTTTGCACCTGTGGCGTTTTTCCCGTTAAGCAAATTTGCTCTTATATAGCTTGTCGAGTAAACGTTGTCAAGATAAGTAGCCGAAGTAATATTTGACTTCCAAGTATTCCATTGCGTAGTCTCGGTACTGTCTCTCAACATCATTGTCAATATAGGTTGCCCGCTACTGTTGGTGGAAAGAGACGTAATTATCCACTGCTTACCGCCAAAAGTAACGACGATATTCTTTTTTGAAGAATTATTATTCTTGATTTGCGCCGCAGTCAAACCTGAATGAATAGCTCCACCGCTAGTAGATCTATTACTGTTTGCAGCTGAGTTGACGTTGGCATAAGTCGCCGTATTATTCCCCGTAATCTTTTGATATATCTGTTGCAATACGTTTCCATTAAAAGCAACGTCCGTTCTGCTTTCGTAGCCGTTAAGTAACAACTCCTCATTTAAAAAATCGGCATAGACCTGACTAATCGCAGCCGCTTGCGCCTCCCGACGTTGAATGTTTCCTAGACAAATCCCCAACGTCATCAGCAATATTATTAAAATACTTATGACAATTAAGATTATTCTTTTTTGTTTGCTAAAATACATTGTTCTTCCTCTCTCATTTTCTAAACCAAAATTTGTGTTTTTCCCCATTTTTACAAACTTTGATTCAAATATACAATTCCAAAAAAAGTATACTTTTACTGACCCAAAGATATTGCAAAATCTTAGTTTGCGAAGTATAATGTAATCGTAAAAATACGCCTTTTCGCAGGCAGTCAGTAAAAGTATACTTTTTTTGGAATGGGGTAAAATCGGCATTAAATTAGAATTTTAAATGAATAAAAAAGAACTGACACGCAAGTTTGTTGCGTGTCAGTTTTTACGGATTTATTATAGCAATAGATTCTTCGACTACGTTTCACTACGCTCAGAATGACTCGTTCAAGGTGTTACTTTCGCTTTTAACGAGTCACCTCGACCGAAGTGGAGAGGTCTCTATCATTTTATACTTTTACTTGACAGGTACGACTTTAAATCCGTCCTTACTGTCAAGCACACTGTAGCCCAACTCCGTCAGCTTGGCTCTCAAAGCGTCTGCTTGCGCAAAGTCTTTGCGCTTCTTTGCCTCAAAACGCTCCTCTGCGATTTTTTGTATCTCCTCGGGAATGTCTACTTGTTCCTCTTCGGCAGGTTGAGCCTTGTCAAGCGAAAGTCCCAACACCTTGTCAAATTCAAGAGCCAAAGCATAGATATCTTTGCTCTTAGGCTCTTTGACCATAGTCCATACTACGCCCAAAGCAAGCGGGATATTGAGATCGTCGTTGATAGCTTCGTCAAATTGTTTTTTATAATTTGCCAAGACTTGCGGATCCGTAGCGTTTCCGCTCATTTTGTGAGCGTAAAGAGTACTCAATAGTCTTGCGTAAGAAGTCTTTGCGCCGTCCATACCCTCAAAAGTAAAATTGAGTTTTTTTCTGTAATGCGCATTGAGGCAGAAATATCTATAGTCCAAGGCGCAATAACCTCTCTCTTCGAGTTGATCTATCCTATAGACGTTGCCGAGGCTCTTTGACATCTTGCCGTTGTCAACGAGCATAAATTCGCTGTGCACCCAATAATTGACGGTCTTGTGACCTTCTAAAGCTTCGTTTTGCGCAATCTCATTCTCGTGGTGCACGGGGATAGCGTCTACTCCGCCCGTATGGATATCAAAGTGTGAACCAAGGTATTTTCTGCTCATCGTCGAACACTCTATATGCCAACCGGGATAACCCATGCCCCAAGGGCTTTGCCATTGCATAATATGCTGAGGATCGGCCTTTTTCCATACCGCAAAATCTGCGGGATGACGCTTTTGGCTGTTAACTTCAACGCGCGCGCCTGCCTGCTGATCCTCAAGACTCAATCTTGAAAGTTTGCCGTATTCGGGAAATTTGGATATGTCGTAATATATTCCGTCGTCTATCTCATAAGCGTATCCCTTGTCAATGAGAGACTGCACGTCCTTTATCATCTCTGCAATATGGTCGGTGGCTTTGGCGATGACTTCGGGTTTGCCGATATTGAGTTTTTTGAAGTCCTCAAAGAAATAGTTGGTATAAAACTCTGCAATCTCCCAAGGCGTCTTTTGCTGTTCTCTGGCAGCCTTAGCCATCTTGTCTTCGCCGTCGTCTCCGTCGGACAGCAAATGTCCCACGTCGGTTATATTCATTACGCCTTTGAGTTTGTAGCCGTCGTATTTGAGCACCCTGCGGAAAATATCCATAAAGATATAAGTCCTCAAGTTGCCTATATGCGCGTAACTGTATACCGTAGGTCCGCAGCTATACATCGTAGCTTTGCCGTCTTTGAGAGGCGCAAATTCTTCTTTCTGCCTAGTCAGCGTATTATAAATTTTCAACATTATCCTCAACCTCTTTATTTATATTTAAATAATATTATATCAATATATTTATAGTTCTTCTCTCTTATCTTTGACGTTGCGCTCGAGCACGTCTATTTCCCGCTCGATAGCGTTTTCCTCTTTTCTATCTTCCACAGCGTTGTCCTGCGTGATTGAATATTTGCAAGCCTTTATATTGAGTTGTTTTTCCAAAGTCTCGATCCTGTGATTGAGCCTTGCAAATTCTTCGAGTATCGGATCGGGTAGCTTTTGGTCGATGTCGTTGACTTTGACGTTGTTGTATTTGACTACTCTGCCCGGCACGCCAACGACTGTGGAATTGGGCGGGACGTCTTTCAACACTACGCTGCCTGCGCCTATCTTGGAATCGTGTCCCACGACGATAGGTCCAAGCACTTTTGCGCCTGCCGAAATCATCACGTTGTCTTGAATCGTCGGGTGTCTCTTACCCGTGTCTTTGCCCGTGCCGCCTAGCGTCACACCTTGATATATCAGCACGTTGGTGCCTATCTCCACCGTCTCGCCTATAACTACGCCCACGCCGTGGTCGATAAATACCCCGCCAGCTATCTTTGCCGCAGGATGTATATCAATGCCCGTCTTTCGTCTCGTGCCGGCCGATATGCGCTTGGCAAGATATTTCATGCCGTGGTTGTAAAACCAATGAGCAAACCTATGTCTATACAGCGCCTTAAATCCGCCGTAGGTAAAAAATATCTCAAACTTGTTTCTTGCCGCAGGATCTTTTTCAAGAGCCGTCTGCAAGTCCATTTTTATTTTTCCCATTTTCTTCTCTCCTAACAAAAAAATAACCGTCTTTATTCAAAGACGATTACTCGCGGTTCCACTTTGATTGAAGGGCAACCCCTTCCTCTCATACCGTCTTAACGCGACTTCCACGCGCAGTATTTCCCCTGCGAGCAAGCGTCTCGCACTTGGCTATCTCTTTTCCAAAAGGCTTTCAGCCGACGACCTTTCTCTCTGCTGTCAAAGTAGGATAGTTACTCTTAAACGCTTATTGCTTTATTTACATTTGTATTATATTCAATTGTCTTGCGATTTGTCAACGCTTTTTACTTCTTTTCGCTTTTTATATCAACAGAGCCATTAGCGGCAAAGTCACGATTGATGCGATAGTGCCAAGCAATACCATATTTGCCGCAGTGTCCTGTCCTTCTCCGAGTATCTCTGCATAATTCTGCACGACTGCCGCTACGGGACATGCGCACATTATGAACATACACCATTTGAGTTCTTCGTCCACGCCGAATAGCACAAGCGCTCCAAGAACGCAAAGCGGGAATATCACTTGATTGACCGCCACCGCAAAGTATTGCATCCAATTTGTGAAAAGACTCTTAAACTTAATAGTCGCAAGACGCATACCCATGACGAGCATGCAAAGCGGCGTCGTCATCTTGCCGAGTATGTTTATCATATTTTCTATCTGTCCGAGAAGTTGACCGTTGTCGGCGCTTATCTTAAATCCCGTGAAGAAAAAGGGCAACGATACGGCGATCGACAGCGTTGCAGGATTGATAAGTATTTTCTTTACGCTTATATATTTTTTGTCTCTCGTGATGATCGTCGACACCAACGTCCAGCCCAGCAAGCTCATAGACAGAAAGTACATCATAGAATATACTGCTACGTTGGGCGAATTGGGGAAGATCGCCTCAAGCAACGGCACACCCAAAAACGAACAGTTGGACAAAGTTGTCGCAACAGTCGTTATGCGATAACGCACGTCGGACATCTTCTTGCGAAATATCAAATAAAATACGCCTATGAATATCAACTGCGCCAGCGTGATGATAGCCAAAAATATGAGCAAGTTTACGCCGAGTTCTTTAGTGAAGTTTGCTTTGTTGAAAGAATAAAGCGTCAGCGCAGGTTGACATACAAACATCAATAGCTTTGAAAATGACGCTATGTGATCGGACTTGACGGCTTTTACTTTTATCAATATGTATCCGGGAATGGCGTACGCCAACATTATTCCGACCATTATCAAAGTAGTTTTAAATTCCGACATACCTCGCTCCGTTTGCCCGCTCTCCGCTTGCCGTATCCAACATTATACTCTTTTGCCGCAAATGTCAATCAAAAGGTTTTATTTGCTTCAACAATTCTTTTATAAGTCTGCGCTGATAATTGGTCAGATTGTCGATGAGCGCAATGCACTCCTCGACGTCTTGGTCCAATTTGCCGTCGCCTTCTTTTTCGTGGGATATTCCCAATATAAAATCGACGGACACCCCGTAATATTTGCTCAACGCAATCAATGCGTCCGCCGTCGGCTTGCTCGCTCCGCTTTCCCATTGGGATATCGTCGCTTGTCCGATAGACAGATCTTTGGACAGTTGATTTTGCGTGATTCCTGCGTCTATTCTCAATCTTTTTAATATAGTTTGAATTTCCATATCCGCATTATACCACACATATAAATATTTGAAAAGCGATTTTATATACCATAATTATTATAAATACGATATTTTTGCCAAAATTTAAATAATTTTTCATTTTTCGGCAACTCACTCCATTGAAAGAAATTTTTCTACATAATAAAATATATCTGTAACTCGGATTACGATAGCATACGACAAAATAACTAACTCACGTATGATAATCCGTCAAATTTATGGTAACGACGCCAATTACACCAAAAGAAAAATTTCAGGCTATATTACCGAGTTGCCAATACATTTTTGGAGGATTTCTATGAAAAAGATCAAACTCATGGTCGTTGACGACAGCGAAGAGTTTATCAACAACGTGAAGGAAAGTTATTTTGACGACGACGCAGTCGAAATAATCGCAACTGCTAAGGACGGCATTGAAGCAATAAGCAAAATCGAAAACTTTTGCCCCGACGTGGTAATTTTGGATATAGTCATGCCCGAAGTCGACGGCTTCGGCGTGCTCGCAAATCTCAATTATTCCAAGATGAGTAAAAAACCTAACTTTATCGTCGTGTCTCAACTCACAGGAGACAACTTTATCAACAAAGCTATTGCCTTGGGCGCAAGTTATTATCTCGTCAAACCTATTAATATGGCTATGCTCAAAGACCGTGTCAAAGAATTCGGCGGACTCAACGTTCAAAAAAAGAAAAACGTGCTCGACGACAAACTTTTTGAGCAAGCTCTTAAGAGATCCCAACGTACTCTCGACGAAAAACTTGCAAATATATTTATCTCTGTGGGTATTCCCGCTCATATCAAAGGCTATCAATTTTTGAGAGAAGCAATTAAAATGGCAATCGACTCGCCTGATATGATCAATTCCATTACCAAAAAACTTTATCCGTCTATTGCGGACAAGTTCGCCACTTCTCCGTCAAAGGTAGAAAGAGCCATAAGACACGCAATCGAAGTCGCTTGGAACAGAGGTAAGATAGAAAATATCAATAATATCTTCGGCATCAAGATTTATACCGCCAACGACAAGCCTACCAACGGAGAATTTATCGCATTGCTCGCCGACAAGATGATCATGGAAGGCGCTTAATCAGACTTATTCACCAATACACCTTAATGCAAAAACGGAGCGAGCGTTTTGTTCTCTCCGTTTTTGTCTCCGTATTTTTAACTGCAAAATAATTGCATTTCCATAACTTTTTTTAATATAATAAGAGCGATTATACAGTTTGCCATATCTCAAATATATCCGCAAAAAAATACGTTAAAATTTTTTTAATTTTTTTTAAAAAAAGTGTTTACAAATCAAGATTTTATGCATATAATACTAAACATTGAAAGCATACCTTTTGACAGGTCTTTTTGGAGGTCTTATGGGAAAATATATGAAATGTCCGAGATGCGAACTCAATTGGATTCTCGAAGCGGACGAATACTGCGACGTGTGCAAAGCTGAATTGGGAATGGAAGGCTTTACTTTGCTTGAAGACGAAGAAGACGATATCCTCTGCCCCGTTTGCGGTATTAATTATATTGAACGCAATAAAAAAATGTGCGCCGATTGCCTTGCCAAATCCAAGAGCGGCAATAGCTCATACGTCAGCGACAGCGATTCTGACAGCGACATCGAAAGTCAAATCGAATCGCCCCAAACAGATGCCGAAGACGGTATCGAAAAGATTTCCTTCGACGAGATCGACGAAGAGGAAAAATTTGATATTTACGACGACGCTTTTGACGACCAGGACGACTTCTCCGCCAATGACTTTGGCAAAAGCGAGTTCGACGAAGACGACGAAAGCGAAGAAGAGGAAGAAGAAGTCAACAACGAAGACGACGAATTCGAAGCCGACTTCAATTACGACATCGACTCCGTCGAAGATATTGACGATGACGAAGAAGACGACCTCGACGATATCGACGAAGATTAACTCCCCAACTGCCGCAATTTAATTGACACCTTAAAGCTCAATTTGCTATAATACAACCATTGGAAGCGTATCGAAGTGGTCATAACGAGGTGGTCTTGAAAACCATTTGGGTGCAAGCCCACGGGGGTTCGAATCCCTCCGCTTCCGCCAAATAGCCGAGATTTTTCTAGTCGGCAAACATAAAAGTGAGATGGGTATCATCTCACTTTTGTTATTTCAAACATTTTCACTGCCCCACCATAAAACTCAACATGACTCATTATTGCTTTTTAGAAATATAAATGTTACAATAATATAAACGAGGAAATTATGGCGCAAGAACAGAAGATAATTATTAGAGATGGAATGACTGGCACATATCATGGTACTCCAATTGTATTTTGCAACGTCAAGTATGAAACCTATGAAATCATATTTAGCGCACGTAAACAATCTAACAATGCAATGATAGTAAATTTTGATGGTAAACCTATAAGATGGATTGCTAGATTTGCATTAGAAACTGGCACAATTACTATTGACAACCCAGAGTATGTATCTACTTCAAAACCTATAACTACGCTGATTGATTCGTTCAAACGGCAAAGGGACGAACTGAAAAAGTACTTTTTAGAATATGTGAAGTTCAATGGCAAAGCCTTCAATATGGATGTTGAACAGCTAAACTCTATTTTACCTGAACAAAATACCCTCGTAACTGCACGCGCTGGTTCTGGCAAAACAAGAGTACTGATTGGTAAATTAATATATTTATTTGAGAAACAAAACATGAACGCAGACAACGTTTTAGCATTCTGTTTTAACAAAGATGCTAGCGAAGAAATAAATAGCAGATTAGTAACGAAATGCAAAATTAATAATATTGCTAAATATGAAATATGTGATATCGCTAGCACATTCCACTCTTACGCTATGCAAACGCTTCAACGTCCTAAAATATTAGAAGAAAAAACTAGATTAATAAAAGATATAATCAATGAGCTAAAATCGACTAAACCAAGTTTCTCGCAAGCAGTCTACGATTTCTTTAGAAAAGACACTTTGCGAATTGATCGAAAGAGTTTTAATAGTCTTGAGTCTTACTATAAGTATTTAAAGAATAGTCAATACACTACCCTAAATAACGAAACAGTTAAATCACGACTTGAAAAGTATATCGCCGACTTTTTCTTTGAGCACGGCATTGATTACATATATGAAAAAAGTTACTACCCATATAAAATATCTTTTGAAAATTCAAGATTAACTAACTCGGAAATCAAAGATTTAAGTGTGTTTTTGCAAGAGAAAAAAGAAATTGTACCCGATTTCTTTTTGCCAAAATATAATATTATTTGGGAACATTGGGCGGTTGCAGGCAACGAAACAAAAGACGAAGTTGTCAATTTTGAGAAAACTGTCGGAAGTTATTCTGATTACATTGCTAATAGAGATTGGAAAAGGAGATTTTGGAGTGGTAATTGGCGTCAAAGCATATCTAATATTGGAAAGTACAATCACAGTGTGAAATCGATTTCTAAGTTTATTGAAACAACTCATAAACAATTTGATTCTTTAGACCGTGAAGAGGTTGAGCGTGAATTATATAAAACTATGCTTTCAAATGGAATCTCCCCTAGAAAATTGCCAGACGAAGTACTACACGAAAAGGCTTGGAAAAAGTGCTTAGATGGTTTCACGAAACTTATAGAGCAATTCATAAATAAACTTCAGCAAAATTATTTTGATGATACCAATCTCAATCAATTTATTGAGCGTGCAAAAAATATACAAGACGAAAAAACAAAAATATTTTATCGACTTGGCTATCAAGTATATCTCAAATATATTTCCGTTTTATCTTCAAATAGCAATGTTGGCGAATTAGCAAAATACAATCATTATAATTGCGATTTTAATCAAACAATATATGAAGCAAGTAAACACATATTAAATGGTGAATTAGACGAACAAATTAAAAATGTCAAATGGATTTTAATTGATGAATATCAAGATTTTAGCAAATTATTTGACTATCTTATTGCTGCAATTATAAGCCGAAATAAATCAATAAAAGTATTTTGCGTTGGGGACGATTGGCAAGCTATCAATAGATATGCCGGCTCTGATTTGCAATATTTCAAGACCTTTGCTGCACGATATGACGATTCTAAACTCTTAAATATCCACACTAATTATAGAAGTGGACAAAATATAGTTGAATTCGCAAATAGATTTATGAATAAGTTCGGTATGTCTGGCAGCCGTCCATCTAGCCACATTAAGAATGGGATTATAGAAGAGATCGACGTATCAAAAGTATACATCGGCGATTTCCAAGATGAAAACAATGTATATATGAAATACCTAGATGAAAATGAGCATAATAGAATTGTTAAAGCACAATATCTCAAACAATGTGCTGATATTATACAAAAGCATTCTAATGACAAAATAATGATTCTCAATAGAAGCAATACAATTAAAAGCAAAGATTTAAAAGACTTCAATGATACGCTAAAAAGTATATGCTCTGAATTTCTATCGGAAGATGAATATGATAGTCGAGTAACTGTAAAAACAGTACATAGCGCAAAAGGCGAAGAATCCGATATCGTCATTATATTAGACGTCAACAAAGGAGTCTTCCCTGTCTTTAATCCAAACAATGATTTGTTTGAAATATTTGGACAAACAACACTTGATGCTATTGAGGATGAGCAACGACTTTACTATGTCGCGCTTACTCGTGCTAAACAACACTTATATATCCTGTATGAAGATGATATTAAATCTCCTTATATATTGGGATAACTTATGGATTTCATCTTATTCTTCGTTAGATATTACTCTAACATATTAGTAAAAACCATTATAGAGTCCACAATGAACAAAAACTTTATTTTTTGCTAACACTTAACTTTTATTCATTACTTTTTGTGCTCTTTGTCTTTCTTATAATCAATTATTAGTTGATTCTTTAATTCTCCACGACTAATTATAACATTTTCATCAATGTCACCCAAACTAAATGGAATATTCACAAGCTGATAGCCTGGATGTTTTTCTAAATAATAATCTCTAGATCTGTTGACTAAATCGAAAAACTTTTTATCATGCCACAATGCATTAAACTCTTTATCCTTTAATTTACCAGTATTTATACCATCATCATAGACTTCCCCTATGTAGATATCAATTTTTAATTTGCTATTTTCTATACAATGAAGATGTGGGACCGATGGATTAGGGTCTTCATCTGTTATATGGAGTTCCCACTTGTATCCTTTTAATGTTATAGGAATACGCCCGAAAAATATTTGATGGTCAGCAAGAAATAACCACTTAAAGAATCTTTTTACTTTGCTCCATAACTTTTCTAGCATATCTATAATTCTAATTCCCTCTTATAATTTTTCTATCGCAATTACATCGATATAGTTTTAATAATTTTAACACGCAATTATTATATCAATAGTGAACTTAAATTTTGTGAAAAAAGGAGTTTCAATGATATTCGTCTATCAAAAACTAGCATGCATTATGTTGAGCATCCTTACACAGTCTTAAAATGGCATAATCAGACCAATTATACATGGATTAATCAAATGCTCCTTGAAATATGAATTTATTGTAATGCCTTTTTTATATTTTCAATAGCTATATCGCTTTTAGCGATTATTCTATCAATAGAAGAATACATTTTGTCTGTTAAAGATAAATAACCTTCCAATTCATAAATCAATGATAATATTGCCTTATTCAACTTTCTTTCGACACCAAGGCTACTCCTTAATGCCGCTACAAATGATTCAAATGTTGCATTAGACTCCTTTAGTGCTCCTTGCAATCCTATCAGTCCACTCTTTGAGTTCATTAGCTCAACCAAATTATCATAATTTTGAATAAATTTACTATCTAGTACTGCCAAATAACTATTTTCTATAATATCCCAATACGAAGATATATTCCCTATGTGGACTTTTAATTTCTGAGCAGCATTATCTATTGGACTTGATAATTTTCGACATATGCCTCTCGCAAAACTAACATCTAAATTGCCACTTTGCGATTTTACCCTATCTATTTCATAAGAAGCCTGAGTAACAGAATCGCTAATGTCAGTTATTTCTTCAACCATAGACATCAATTCAACATTCATCTTGGCTGAATTATCATTAACCTCAGTTAAATAGTCTAAAAAACCTTTATCAGCATTTTCTTGCTCTATAGTATTTACTTTAGCCAACATAGCGTCAGCTTCTAGATGATTATCTAATCCGTTATCCAATTTGGGCAAGATATCTGATACGGGATTACCATAAAGAACACTACCATCTATTGCCCCTTTAAGCAACTTTGTTAATTCCTTCTTTAGTGAAGGCAATTTATAAAATTTTAAACTATATTCATTTGCTCTATATGACTTTATATCAAACGGCAATGAATCTATTTCCTGCGTGATAATAATTACCTTTTTATTCATTGCATGGGCTAACCCCAGTTCATAAAACACATTGGCATTTAGTCCTGTCAAATCTGCGATAACTACTGAAGCCTTAAATATCCCTTCCACAATATCTCTTAATATATTTTGTTGATTATCCAAATCCCCCGCATTAGTAAACTCATATTCATCAGCAAAATAAGATTTTAATTCTTCATATAAAGCTAAGAAATCCTCACTAAAAGGTGTTATTACAAAAACGACTGGCTTATTACTCACTTTTCCTTCTCCTATGTTTATATTGAATATATCATAAAAGACAGTAAAATGCAACAAATTAGCCAGTCCTAATTACTGATGCCATCGGTCTAAGTAATACTGCATTTTAAGATCTTTCTTCCTTACTGCCCTTCTTTCCATATATTCCAGATAATCAAGATATTCGTCATAGTCAGTGAAGCCAAGTCTTGCCATTTTTTCTTTGGCTTTCTTATATTCAGCAATAGAATTGTCTATATCTTCAAAAATTTCGTCATGACTCATTTTGCTAGCCTTTTCGATTATCTCTTTGACGTCAGGTTTAATCTCGTCAGTAACGGCTTCTACAGGCTCAGGCGAAACTTGAGCTTGCTCGTGTTCAGCACCTCTAAAAAGATATGATAGCAACGCTTTTGTTTCATATGAATCTTGTTAATTAGATTCGATCATTTCTCCACCAAACGCATTGGCAAGTGTGTTTGCAACGTTCAGTTTCGACGAATAGTTCAAATGGCTATAAATGTCGGCTGTTGTTGAGATTGCACTATGTCCGAGCCATTCTTGAATTTCTTTCACACTTACCCCACAAGCAAGCAAAAGACTTGCGCAACTATGTCTTAATTCATAAAATCTTATTTTCGGCAGTCCGTGTTGATCAAGAAACTTTTGGAAATGGTTAGTAAGCGTATTAGGATTTACTATCATACGTATCTCATCTACCCAAAAATAGTACAAATATTCTTGATTATAATAATTGCTAAAATAAGCCTTGTTCTTGTCTTGTTCTGCTTTTAATTTCAACAATGTTTGTTTTATTTCGGGTATCAATGGCATTGTTCTCTTACTTGCAGCATTTTTCATCACGTCCTTTTTCACAATTACCGTCTTACTATTTAAACTTGCTTGCACGATAGATGAGTTAAGCATGAGTTTATTATTGTCAAAGTCTATCGAACTCCATTTCATACCGCAAAGTTCACTACGGCGCAAACCATAGAACGCAGTCATCTTGTACATCAATTTGTATTTATCACCCTTCAACTTCTCAAACAATACTTTTAACTGCTTTAAGTCATAATACTTCGCATCGTATTTCGGACTTTTAGGCTTCTCCACTTTTGCCGCCGGATTCACCGGAATTCTACCCGTTCTATATGCTATCTCCAATGCTCTACGTATAATAACGTGAACGTGTGTGCAAGATTGAATACTCTTGCCATTATCTATAAGCCAAGCATAAAATGTTTGTATATCCATTGGACTTATCTTTGCAAGGTTATCCCTCTTTCGTTAAAATACGGCGCAATATGTTTTATCTTGCCCTTGTATGACGAACATGTACTAATCTGTAAATTTGGTTTTGCCATTTCAATCCACTGCATTAGATAATCTCCAAACAACAGATCGTCCTCTGGCACAATTCTTGTCTGGGTAATAGGTCTCGCTTGATTCATCATAAACCCTGTTTGCGCCGTAGGTTGTCTTTGTTGCATATATCTAGGTTGTGATTGCACAATAGGTCTTGCTTGTGCTATTCGTGATTGCGGCATTGGTATCGAGTATGCTCCGTTTGACTTTTTAATCACCTCTGCTTGCGGATCAAAGTTTGCAACAATTTCACGCATCACCTCTTCTGCTATTCGTTTATTGTTTTTGGTATCCAAACCTGTCCCCACCCATTTTTGCTTATGTTTTCCACTTGCATCTTTATATGAAATAACAACATAGAACTTTCCACTTTTCTTTACTAATCTTCCAGTCATTACGCCACCTCTTTGCTTACGAAGTCAATTATATTTTGCTTTGTGATAATATATCTTCGTCCAACTTTACGTGATTTAATCTCGCCACTACGAACGAATCGATAGGCAAGTACTTCTCCAATGTGCAAAATCTCCGACACTTGCTCAACACTTACAATGTCGGGATAATCTTTAAATAATTCCATTTATTTTCCTCCAATTTTTATGTCTTTTTTGGTTCTCCCAGAACGAAGGCGGGTATCCCGCTTCCGTAGTTTTTGGAGTAGGCGAAATCGTCTTATGACGGCAAATTGAGTCTACTCCTTATCCTGCTCACTTTTTGAGGCATTTTAGCTCTTTATATTCTAAATTTTACTCCTCCTCTTTTTCTTAAATTCTTCAATTTTGTGCCCCATTTTGTTCTTCTTCATTTATGAATATTTAGTCAAACTTTGGAACGTGCTATTAGTTCATCTAAATCCATTTTTCCACAACATTACGCTCACCTCTTTATCCCCCCTCACTACTAATGGACACTTCTTGGTTATTTTTCGGGGCGCAAATGAAATTTGTCCAATTAATTTTGCAAGCATTTTATCTTCCCTTACTTATTAGAGAAAATTAGACACCTAGTCCACGGTGTTTAACAAAATTTTTTAAATAATTTTTCTCAATCAAAAATACCTCCCACCTATAAGATAAAAATCGACATTTTGTTAAGGTATTTTTGAAAAATTTTTCACTAAGTTACAAGTCAATAAATACTTCCCCTTTCACTTATAAGAGAAATTTGAGAAGTTTGTTTGGGTACTTTTACATAATATTTACTAAAAAATTTACATCTCCCACTTATTAGAGAAAAATCAAGGCTTTCTCAAGTAGTTTATGAAAAATTTTACAAATCCATTTACTTTTATTAGCACTCACAAATCTGTGTCCATTTCTAAATTAACCTAAAAGCACGAGTCCGTGGAAAAAACCTTCCACGGACTCGTCCTCAAAATTAGTTATACTTTTTAAAGTTTTCAACTTGAGCAATAACTTTATCTGTTGCTTCGGTACTACTGTCTGGCGGATAGCCATTGTTGACTAAAAGGACAATTAAATCTCTGGCTAGCTTACTTCTTATAGTTGAGTGAGTTGTCCAATTTGCATATTGAATTTTGTCATCAACAATTGGTTTCATCTTTCTAGCAAGATCCAAACATTTTTCATCAGCATATTCAAATTCATGGGCATCACGCACTTTTACTAAAATATCATAGAAAACCTTTTCCTCAAAAGATATACCCATTTTCTCAAAAGAGGTTCTATCTTCCTTCAAATCATGGAAAATATCCATAATTTTATCACACAAATCATCCATAAAATCTGCGACAACTTCACTTGTGTAGATAATCATATCTCGATTGTTGTATGCTTCGACTACACGCTTCAATCGCTCGTCAAACTCCAAAGCCTTGACTTTATTCGTTCTACCATAACTAGCGATTGCTTTCCGTAACAGCTTTATAAGTGCATTGAATTTCGTAATCGGCAATTTTACCTTGTCAAGCTCTTTCAAAAATTCTTTACTGAATAAGTCTATCGAATTATTCTCATCGAATATGTTTTCCACACCAGTGCAAGTTATAGCTTTGCGTACCATTCCTTCCACGACACTATTCATAATTTCAGTATCTGGTGCATCGCCGATTGTTTGCTTGTAAATAATAGAACGTATCGCAAGATAGAATTGTGCTTTTGCAACTTCAACATCAGAGAGTTCGCCCGTTGGGAATACGATTTGATCTGCGCCCTTCAAACGTTTTGAAAGCCCCATAAACCGTGTTTGCGTTTCTTTGTCACATTGGACGTATTCGGCGGCATCGTTAAGACAGTATAATCGCTCCAATGGCTCTCCTACATAATAACGCGTCGCATTAAATCCTCTCATTAAATCATCTATCATCGCAAGATGATTGCGGAATATGCCGAGCGAAATTGCTATTTCGTCAATAGGACTTTCTTGTAAACTGCCATATTTTTTAACTGCTTCCATCATATCGTTTTTAATTCCAATATAATCGACAATTAATCCCTTCTCTTTTCCCTCAAACACACGGTTAACTCGAGAAATTGTTTGTATAAGCGTATGTTTTTGCAATGGCTTATTAATATACATAACCGCAAGAGATGGTACGTCAAAACCGGTAATCCACATATCGACTACTATTGCAATTTTGAAATTGGAATTATCGTTCTTGAACTGTTTATCGAGCATTTGCCGATATGCGCTTGTACCACATATTTCATACAATGCACGGTTTTTCTTTTTATCATCTGCGCCCTGTGTTGCAACAAGATTTATTTTGGGCAATGCTTCCAACTTCTCTAATTCTTCTTTTGTCAGTAAACTTTCTTTTTCGGCTTTTTTCTTTTCTCCCCAATCCTTGCGAATAGATAAAATTTCTTGCAATAGCTTAAATGCCAAAAGTCTATCAGCGCAAACAATCATAGCTTTTTGCACGATATTCGGCTTTTCGGCGCATAATTTTTCATAATGCTCTACAATATCTTTTGCGAGTCTCTTCAGCACATCAGGGTGTTGTAATATTACAGAAACCTGCGACATAGCTTTTTCACTTTCTTCAATTTGTTCTTGCGTAGAGCCTTCTTGGGCGCACTTATCATAATACCTTTGTATCTCTTTTGCGTCTTCTTCCGAAAGCATAACACGCGCAAGTCTAGGTTCGTATGCGATACGAACAGTGATTCCATCGTCACTCGCTTCCTTCATCGTGTAGCTGTCAACAATGTCGCCAAATACTGCAATTGACTCATCTATTGGCGTGCCCGTAAATCCGCAGTAAGTCGCATTCGGAAAACTCCACCGCAAATATTGAGCGAAACCATATGTATTTATAATGCCTTTGTCGGTCTTTTTAATTTTACTACCCACGCTCAACTGCGTGCGGTGTGCTTCATCGGATATACAAAAAATATTATCACGCCCAGATAAAAGTCCTGTATCTTCGCAAAACTTTTGGATAGTTGTAACATAAACACCACCACTCTCATTTTTACCCAACGTATCTTTTAGATCTTGCCTACTTACCAAACTCCGCACATTTTTATCACATAAGAATCTTTTTGCGTTTTCAAATCTCTTCGATGCTTGGTCATCCAGATCCTCTCGATCCACCAAAATTAGCATAGTCGGATTATGAAAAACGTTACAATGATATTTAGCAAGCAAACGGCATAAGAAAAGCATTGTGTACGTTTTACCACAACCAGTAGCACCAAAATATATACCGCCTTTACCATCTCCAAACGGCTTTTTATGTTCTTTAAGATTTTTTAACATCTTGTTTGCCGCAAAGTATTGTGGATAGCGGCACACTATAACTTCATTCTTGTCACTATTGTCGGGATAGAGAACAAAATCACGCAGTATTGATATAATGCGGTCTTTTGCGAACACACCTTTAATCATTGTAAATAACGAACTTATTCCATTACTAACTTTATCTTGCTCATTAGCTTTATTCCAAGCATAGTAAAACTCATAAGGTGTAAAGATGCTACCTAGCCTTGTATTTGCTCCGTCAGATATGACTGAAAGAAAACAATACTTCAAAGTGTTGGGGATATCGAGTGTATAATACTGCGTTATTTGTGCCCAAGCATCGTGAATCGTTGTATCCTCTTTTATAGCAGATTTAAATTCCCAGATCGCCATAGGGATGCCGTTTATAAATACAAGCATATCAGGACGACGCAAATATTGTCCCTTAACCCAATACTGATTTACAATCTTAAATTTATTTTTTTGCGCCTCTGTACTATCAAAATATAGATAATCTATATGTAACGCTAGTTTACTCGGATCGTCGCGCACAAGGTCAAACCCTTCGTTTATTTGCCAAAATGTATCTTTGTTGCCAATATATAGAGGCACAGACGAAATCAATGCAATGTTATTTATAATTTTTTGCACTTCGTTATCTGTTAGATTTTCTTCCGCATACCGCTCAGATAAATAAGCACGCAAATCGTCTTCAAGCAATATATCTTCATATTTGCGAGCTATCTCGTCTCCGTGGACATAATCATAGCCTTGTGCCTTGAACAGCTCAATAATGGCGTGTTCCAACTCATCTTCATTAAATTGTCCTTTGATAAAATGATAGTCCATTAATTTCCTCCTTGGAGTTTTTGCGCTATATCTTCTATTGCCGTTAAAAACGATTCTAATTGCATTATTTGTATCTTATCGAACGCATGTATTCGTAATATATGTTCTATCTTTTCTTTCAATTCTAAAATCGAATCCAAATCCCCACTAAGAAATTCATTTATGTTTGTTGGCGCATAAATACTTCGATATATTGCGTGAATTTCACTGATTTGCTTAGCTGAACAATTCATAAATAGCTTTATTAGTTTATCATTATCAATCTTTATAGCAAATGCATGGTGTGATATCAAACTATCACAGTTAGCATAAATGTTCCTGCAAAAATCATCCAAATGTTCTACACTATAATCAAAATTAAACAACTCTTTTTGTTTTCTTGTAACTAGCCCCAACATTTCTTGTTTGAATGCTTGAAATTCAATCAATGCTTCGCCTTCTAATGCAAATCTATTATAATATGTTAATCTATCAGCAAGTTCATCACCATTTGCTTTAGGAATATTTTCAAGCATAAGTTTTTTACACTCATCTGCATCTTCATTGTTTCCAATAGCGTACTTAATTGCAATTAAATAATTAGATAGTTTACCATACTGAGACGGGTAAATTTTATTTATATCCTTCAAAAGTTCTTTTACATTTTTTACAGCATTTACGACATCTACTTCTCGCTGATCATAGAAATAATAAATAATATTCAAACAATCATTTTGTTTCTCAATTTGCTTTTGTATTTCTTGCTGCTCAATATAGTTCTTCTCAGCTTCTTTAAATTCATTAGGGCATGACATCTGAAAACAAATATAATAATAACAATATTCTAACAATGGGTACTTATACGTTCCTAATTTTTGAGAATAACTTAATTTACTATCCCATTGCAGATTGTCATTTTGTTTTTTTTGTAACGAAAATGCAACAATTGACAAAAATGTTCTTTTGGCAAAATCCACATTGACCTTATTGCTAACCGATGTAAAAATATCTACTGTTTTTTGGCAAGCATAAATGAATGAACGTAAGTTTTCACAATTTATATTTTTGTCTTGCATTATTTCGTTATAGATTTCACTCGCAACTGCGCATTCACCAAAAATATCTTCTTCTTCGATTAATAAATTAAAAATTGGATTATCGTAGGATACCATAATATTTTTTATTGCCCCTTTAATATCCCCCAAATAATAAATTGTATCACTAATAGATTTTTCTTTTTCGTTTAAATACCTTTGTGATTTCTCAGATAAAACAAGTATCGTTTTAGATTCATCTTTCCCTTTTGAATCTTTTTCTATAATTTCTTTCTTATCATATTTTATGATTTCTCGTTCATTTGCTACCAATAATACTTTTACCCCATCTTGCTCTACTAGGCTATTAACATATCCCAATAATTCTATAATATCTATACCTGTGCGCTCTAAATCTTCTAATATAATCAGTTTACCTGCTAAATCAATAGATTCATATAATTTTTGCAAGTCATCTTCACTCATCGACAAATCCACATTGAAAAAACTTGTTACACCTTTAATTATAGTTTTACATATAAGTTTCCCTGCTGAAATCTTTTCAGATTTTTTAATTAGCGATTTGGCTCGCACTTCCATATAAATGGCTTTGCTAATCTCTTGAACTTCTTTAAGTCCATATAACGAGACAACAATACATTTTCTCTCCTCTTCTGTATCAATAAAAGGTATAAGAGAATTTTGAATATAATAACTTTTACCCGTTCCCCAAGGAGCAGTGAGCATTATGGCACTATGTGTTTTATCTTCATATAAATAGTGTGCAATGTATTCATTTAGTTTGTCAATATTCATTTTAATCATCCTCCAAAAAGCCTTTGATTTACCATAATGATAGCCCTACATAATGCCTATTCATTTGAAAAGTTAATTGAATAACCAATCTCATTTAATTCTGCTAATACGTTGTGTTTCCAATCCGTTTTATTGGTGTATAAAATTCCTCGCAAATCTGACGGCATATCTACTTGTTCATCTGCAATTATTACAACATTAGATCTACCAAGTTTCCCCATAAAGTAACTAGCTTCAAACACAACATTTTGTCTCGCTCGTGGTTTATTTCGTAATTCGCTTTTTTCTTTTCCCAAATCATCTGATGTAAATAAGCATATTGCTCCACTTACATTACTATGTTTTTCAAGTTTTTCTATAATTGTTTTACCATTATTCGTTTTCTCTGATAAAATAACTGCTTCAATACCTTGTTTCTCTATCAATCGAGCAACAGACTCTTTGATTTCCCCATCATGACCGTGAACAATGAACACTTTTGAATAATCGTTTGTAATCACATTTGTTTCCTCTATATCGTCTACATAAGAAGATAGTAATTCAATACTTTTTTCGAGTCCTAAAGCGCATGCTTTGATTTTGTTATTATCGGCTTGACTGATTGCATAAGCCCAAGTAATCTTAAAAGTAATCTTTTGAAAAGACTCATATTCAATACTGTCTTTACCATAAATACTCGCTAAAACTCGTATTACATTTTCCTGCCAAGCAAAAAACTTTCCGTCACTTTCGGTAGCATGGGCTTTAATCAACCCTTTAGCAGCTTCAATTAAATTTAGTAATTTACTTTTCATCTATAACACCTAACTCCAAAGAACCTTTAATCAAAATAGGGCAAAGATTTTTGATTTGTGCTTTTAGTTTTTCATTAATTCCCCGACGTTGCATATAAACTGTATATAAATTTGCAATACTCTTTTGCAAATCAAGATCTGGAATTGGTATGCTTACTTCGCACATTTCGTCATAAGTAAACATTTCGCGTGCTGATCCCCAAGAATTATACCGAGCATATCTATCAAATTCGCTCCTTTTAAACCAAAGTAATAAGTATTCCGGCAATATCCTGTTTACATTAACACGAAAAACTGTATATATTGGCGAAACCAAACAATCATCACCGTGATTGATTGCAATTGATATTTTATCTCCATTTTTGGTGGTAACTGTATTGTATGCAAATTCATTTTTGTGAACAATAAGATAATTTGAGATATCTATTCCATCCAAAATAGCATGAGAGTCAACAAACACTTTTTCGATAGAAACCGCTTTGTTTTGATATGGAAATTTTTGAATATTTTTATTGTCGATTTTTTCTATAAACCGTCCTATCTTCTCACAAGGCATTTTACGACGCAAGTCTTCGATAAAGCCATCACAAACGAGTTTCAAGTCATCGAGTCCCTTTTCGTAAGCCTCTTGGTTTGTACTTAATGCATTGTAAATATCCACGTATTTTTGTTGGATTTCGATAGATGGAAGCTCTATATCAATGTCACACATTTCTTCCCAATCGAATGTTTCTCTTGCCGAACCCCATGAATTAAAGCGAGAATACCTATCGAATTCGGGACGATTAAAATACATAAACAAATAGTCGGATAGCAAAATATCTTGCCGAGTTACCGAAAAAACGATGTAGGAAGACGATACTATGTAAGTCTCCGAGGATACATTATGGGCTATTGTGATTTTCTCACCATTACGAGATGTTGTCGGCACATAAGCGAAAGAATTAGGCTTTACTAAAATATACGGATGCAATGAAACACCTTCCATATCCGCTTTTGTTTCAATAAAAGACTTTTTAATTGATATTCCCTTTACATTATCTAATGTGTAAGTTCCATTAGTATTTCGTTCATCACAAAGGACTACCAATTCTCCCAATTTATATTTAGTCAATGCCATAGCCAATCCCCTTGAAAGCAGAAGAAAGCAATTCTTGCGACGTCTTTTCCTTTTTTATTACTTCTTGCATTTCTTTTTGTATACGTTGCATTTCTTTATTATAATCGATATTCAAGTCATGATCTATAAATTCGATATATTTACTCGGCATAAGAGCATAGTTTTTCTTTTCGATTGTTACCACATCATTTCTAATTTCTTCTTCTGTCAAGTCACTATTATTTATTTTTACAGACTTGCAAAATTCAGGAACATCACTATAAAGCGTTCTGTCAACGCTTTGCCAATTATTATATACTTCTTTAATTTTCGTTATTTGGTCATCTGACAATACTGTTTTCTTTTTGCGTTTACCCTTATCTATTGTTATTTCCTCTATATTATCATCCCAAGCACGTAAATTTATAAACAATACTTCGTGTTCTCTATTGCGAACTTGTCTACCATTTACATTTCCTTCGCGCTTATTCATATTAATAATCCAAAGTGTAACAGAAATATCGGTAGTGTAAAACATGTCACGTGGAAGGACTATAATTGCTTCGACCTTGTCTTTTAGCAAAATATTCTTACGGATTTCGTAATCATCCATATCGCCCAAAGCACCGTTGGAAAGCAAAAATCCTGCGATACCGTGATTTACGTCGAGTTTACTTATCATGTGTAATATCCAAGCATAATTGGCATTCGATTCACGTGGTGATTTTTGTGATCCACAATAACCATCCCAACGTGGATCATCTTCAATATCCTTGGTTCTCCATGGCTTAAGGTTAAAAGGTGGATTGGCCATTATGTAATCAACTTTTATATCTTTATGTTGATCATTGGTAAATGTAGAGGCATTTGTCTTTCCAAGATTATGAGCGATGCCACGAATGGCAAGATTCATTTTGCATAATCTCCACGTTTCTGGTGCGCTCTCTTGTCCAAGAATAGATACCTCATCGCGATTACCATTATGCTTGTCCACAAACTTCATAGACTGCACAAACATACCACCGCTTCCACAACAAGGGTCATATACTACACCATTAAACGGTTCTATCATTTCAGCAATAAGTTTTACTATGCAAGCAGGTGTGTAAAATTCGCCGTCTTCCTTTGTTCCAGACGCAGCATATATTTGCAAGAAATATTCATATACTCTTCCAATTAAATCTTCTTCATGAAAACGCTTCTCATTGATTTGATTAATGTTGTCTATAAGACTTTTAATTCTATTCTTATCAGCACCAATTGTTGAGAATAAGTTCCTAGATAATGCGCCTGCTAGTTGTGGATTATCAGTTTCAATATCTGACATTGCCTGATCAATTATTACTGCAATATTGTTTTGGCTTGCATTTTTAACTATGTAATCCCAACGAGCAGTTTCTTTAAGATAGAATACATTTTCAGCATTATAAAATGTAGGATTTTCTAAGAACGCAGGATTGTCCCCAAATTGCACCTTAATTTGCTCCCGCTGTTTCGCAAACTTATCTCCGGCAAACTTTAAAAAGACAAGACTTATAACAGCGTCCCTATTTTTATCCAAGGTACCTACTCCACGCAAAGCTACTCTGCATTCCCAAAGTACACTCTCTAGTGACACTTCTTTTTCTTTATTTTTTGCCATAACGCTTCCTCTTTGCACCAAATATAATCTATATGTGGCTATTATAACATATTTTCGCCAAAAATCATAGCATTTCGACAATGAAATACAAGCTTAATAACTCTTATAAATTATCAGACAATACAATATTAGGCCACTAATCC
>CAMWVR010000027.1 GCA_947177795.1 uncultured Clostridia bacterium
ACACTACGAAGTAAGTCGACTTCTTCTCTTTGCACTTATACTTAGTAAGAGCGTATTCTCTCAATCCGTCAAAGTATTTCTTTTGCTCTTTGCTTAGCAATGCGTACGCTTCGTCAAGAGTAAGTCTAGGTGCTTTTTCTATTTTCGGTTTTGCAGGTGCGGTAACTTTTACTTCTTTCTCCACTACCTTTTCTACGACCTTTTCAACAGGCACTTCGACTCTTACTTCCTTTTCGACTATCTTCTCGACTTCTACAGGTACTTCTTTCTCGACTATCTTCTCCACCTCTACGGGTACTTCGACTACTTTTTCTACGATCTTCTCTACGGGAACTTCTTTCTCGACGATCTTTTCCACGACTTGAGGGGCATTATCCTTTTCAAGCAACTTCGCAATAAGCGCTTCTTGCGTCTTCATCATCTGCTCAAAACGCTCGTCATTTTTGTCTATCAACTGCTTTATCACGTCTTCGTTGACTGCGTTTGTGACGGCGACTTCTTTCTCAACAACTTTCTCGGCAGGCTGTTGCTCGGCAAGTTTTCTTATCAAATCTTGCATTGTTTCTTCATTCTTCTGAGACTTTGCCATCATCTTTTGCATTGCCTCTTCGTTCTTTTCGCTCTTCTCAAGAAGTTGCTGTACGAGTTCGTCATTCGTAGATGCCTGTTGCGGCAAAAGTTGTTGAACGCCGGGCAAGAGCGCTGTAACGGTGTCGGATATTATTCCGCGTATTTCCTCTGCGCCTATACCGTAGCCGCCTGCATATCCGCCCTGTGACATTCCCTGTCCCATATTGCCGCCGTTCATTCCTTGCATTCCCATAAACATCATACGGAGGTTTTCTTTTTCTTCTTGTTTCTTCCTTTCTTCGTATTCTGCAAGACTTTCTTCGTAATTCTCTTCCGCCTTATTGCATCTGTTCTTGGCTATTATCATTATCACCAGACTTGCCACTGCCAAGCCCATCAACGTACACGCTATTGCCGTCCAAGCAGTCATTGCCAAGCCAAACAAACCTGTCGTTGCCACTGCATAGACGTTGCTCTCCAGTTTTTCTGCTTTCTTGCTATACTTCTTGCGCTTGCTCTCATAGCCCGCCGTCTTGGACAAGAATATTATTATCAATATTATAGATACTGCGCTTGCTATGACTTGCCACCACTGCTTGACAAACTCCTCTATATTGCCAAAGTTTAGCGTTCCGCCACCGTTGTTACCGCTGCCAGGGTCATTGCCGCTCGGTCTTTGGTTGGGGTCTGTCGGGTCATAGTCCGGAGCGTTGCCATTCTCGTCTACTATCTTAAACGTACATACTGCTCCAGAGCGGATAAAGTAATTCTCCGTATCACTTACCGTAACTTTAATTGTATACGTACCTTTCTCCGTCTTCGTCTTGTACCCATCCGTAAACTTCAATTGCGACAAAATCTCATTGTCCGTTACTTCGTCTCCGTTTCTGTCCTTGACTACGTACGTCGGATAATGTACATCACCGTCATATAAGAACTGCGTGTCGCCCCATTCTATCGTCAGGATACTCATGCCCGACTTAGGTACGACTACGAAGTACCATTCCTTGCTCACTTCGTCCAACTTATAGTTGGCTCCCAAGTCGCCGTTAAGCGTCGCCACAATTCTATACGACCCAACTTCGGACACTTGACTCGAGTCAACTGCGTTGCCGTCTTCGTCGTATATCTTGTACGTAAAGTCATTGGCGTAGTCTATCTCGTCTCCGCTTGCAAGTCCGTCTGCCATTCCCGATATTGTCGGCGCGTAGCCGCTCTCGCCGTCGGACACGAACTCCCACTTGTCCCAATTTGGTATCAAAGTGGACTTGTCTATCGTCCAAGTAATCGTCACGTTGTCCGTCGTACCGTCAGACCAACTTCCTTCTTTTAACTTAACGTATACAGTATATCTTCCCGCATCCTTTGCGCTCGCTCCGTCGCCAATCAGCTCCATAAAGTCGCTGTCAAAGCCGTCCAAATAATCTTCGACTCTCTTCTCCGTTCCGTCGTATACCGCTCCGCCTTTGAATACCGGCTTGTCTAACTCCGTCGGTCTTACTATCTTAAGCGTCGCAGTCATTGGCTCCGCATAGAAGTCCGCCGACCTCATTGTGAACACCGCCTTGACTATATACTCGCCTATTCCCTTGACGTCTTTTTCGGGTATCTCCACTCCGTCTAGCATATATACGTACGCTACGCTCTTTATCTGACTCGGCAACGTTCCCTTGATTGGGTCTATCGTCTCATTCTTATCTTCGTCCGTGCATATTACTACCTTATCTGCAAACGTGAGTTTATCCGTACTCACCGTGATTGGCAATACGTTTATCTTTACGCTTGCTTCTTTTGGGTCTCCCGAGCCGAATTGGTAACTTACCGTCACTTCATATCCGCCGTCTGTCACGTGCAACAATTCGTCAGTGGTAGAATACTTCACCTTGAACTGACTCCAATTAAGCACTACGTCTTGCGTCTTCGTTATGCCGTCTAATTCTCCGCTATAGTACGCAGTCACTACCAAGTCGTTCTCGCCTATCTTAGTCTGAGCTATAAACTTTTTAGACGAATCCAACTCTACCTTTATATAATCCAACTTGTCTGCCTTAAGCCACTTAGCCGTCAACGTCAAAGGTCTTGTCACTCTGTCTTGCGGAGTATCTCCCACCGAGTTAAATCTCCAGGCTCTTGTCGTCTTCACTTCGTTTCCACTCGCGTCTATGCTGATTTCGTCAAAGTACCACCCCACGAACAACATATCTCCATTCGTCGGATCCGGCGTAGGTTTCTTCAAGAACTGTCCGTAGCCGTACGTCTCTTTAGTCGGCGCACTTGCTCCGTTATTGTCCGGATTGAATATTACTTCATAAGCCGCGTCTTTGAACGTGACCTCTATTGTCTCTATCTTGTTGATTTTGTCGAACTCTTCGTCAAACTTGCCTGCATTGGCGTCTCCGTCTACAGTTGCCTTACCGTTTAGGTACGGAGCCTTACTCTTTACGTCGTTGACGATATCACTGTCCCATTTGTTTGTCAAAGCATCTAGGTATGCTTGCTCAAACAAGTAGATTATCTCTGCTGCTCCGTAATTCTGTCCATACTCTACTTCTACCTCTAACGTTTGGCTTATCTGGCTTAAGTTGAAGACCATTACCAATATTTCCGCTTCAAACGTCACGTCAAATGCGTATTGTACTTCGTAGTTGTCCGTGTCCGCAGGATATACTACTATCTTCTTGGTGTTGTTTCCCTTTGTGTCTACTTTGCCTATTGAAGATTGCCACTTAGACGGCAAATCTGCATTTAACTCTACTTCTTTGCTTGCCTTATTCAACATCTTGACGCTAAAGTCTATCTCGCTTAAACTCTTGCCAAAATACGGCACAGTGTCCGGCGAGATCTTGAAATCTTTTAGCGTCATACTAGTCAGTTTGCCTTTCTCTATCTCTATGCTCTTTCCTGTCGTATGCTCGCCGTCATAATACCACAATGGCTCTAAGCCGTCTGTAAGTCTGTACTTAAAGGTATATTCTCCGCTATCCTTGACTGTCTTTACCTCCAGTACGCCGCTATTCTTTACGCTAGCGGTGGTAGTCTTCTCCGTTCCGTCTTGTACGAAGTAATACGTTGAATTAGGATTTGTCATACTTCCGCTTGACGGCGGTGTATGCGTAACCAACGCAGTGAGAGTAATGCTCTCTACGCTGTCGTACTCTATCTTGTCTTTGTCCGAAGTGATACCGGTCTTTATATTGGCATTTACGTAACTGTCCGGCAAGCCCCAGACTGCGTACAGAGTCACCTCCCCATATAATCCGCTTGGCAATTCTGTAAACGGCTCGCTATTTCCCGTCGCGTCGTCTGTCCAACCTAAGAATACGTGGTTAGCGCTTGCTTTTGTATTTAGGTAGGTGGTAAAGGCAGTTACGTCGCTCGTCTTATCCGGCAACTTGTCTCCTACGACATATCCTTCTCCATCGTCAAGACCTACTTTCTCTTCGCTATTACCGCCATTGTTTAAGTTGCGGAAGTTGATAAACGCCATAAGGTAATTGCGTACTGGTGAATTATCTGGGTCATAAGAGCCACCAATTTTATCTGTATCCCAAATCTGTGAATAATTATTTCCAAAGAATGTCTTTGCTTCTGTAAGCATTATATTTAAATTGCTATGTAAATTACACAAAACACCAGTAGATCCGGCTGTTAATGCTGCATATCCATTTGAACTTTCTACACTGTTGACATTCTTTAACAAATCAGATGAAAGCGCAGCCGATCTAACTATTGGATAAAGTGTTTGCTTTGTGCCGCTTCCTACAGCAAAAGTACCATCAACATAGCAATTCTTTATATTTAAGTTTGCGTTTGGTGCTTGTAAAGTAAATAATGATCCGCCGATACCAGCAGATTTTGCTGCTACAGCATCTACCGTACCAGTAAAGTTTTCCAACTGAACAGATGCAGCATTCACGCTATATATACTTGAAAAAGCCGCCCCTGTATAAGCATTTACTAAGTTAGTAATATTATTTACTACATTTGCAACACAATCAAAAATTCTTGTTTGACCATACCACGAACGCCCCATTATACCGCCAATATAAATATCTCGAGGAGCCCCTCCACTTACATAGACTTCAACAGAACAACGATATACAAGCAGATTTGAGTTCGTATCATATTGCATACTTACTATTCCGCAACAAAAAGGATAGCCAGAAGTGCTATAAATTATTTCTCCATTAGTATGACAGTTTAATATTGCAACATTTCCAAAAACTATTCCTGTAACACCTCCAATATAAGGACCGTGATTTGCTAAAAATGTTTGACTTACGGGTGGATTTTGATAACTATAATTATCTATTATCAAATCCGTAATAGTTGCATCTGTTATCTTGCAAAATAATCCATATCCCTCACTTGTATATCCTGTCGTACCTATATCAACAAAATTACTTCCGTTCCAATATTGCCAAGAAGTACAAGTAATATTATTAAGAGAATGTCCCATTCCATAAAACGTTCCATTAAATATAGTAACTGGATGAAAATCAATATTATTAAAATCTAAATCATTGGCTAATACAAAAAATTTATCTTTACCATTATTTGTGTCAGTAGCAACAAACTTTACAAATGTATCCCAATCAGCAACTGTAGCAATAACGTACGGATTCTTTTGCGTTCCTCTTGCTTGCGACGTATCTACTTTTACGATAGATATATCATAAGGCGTATTTGCGTCACCTGCTCTATATTTATCTATCAAATTTTTATCTGTATATGCGTAAGAATACCCATTGTTAAACTCACCTAATCCGTCACTACTATTTGTAGTACTATTCATTGCGGTATCATTTATTGCCCCTTCTTCCAACTTGTCGGGTATAGATATATTAAAAGGTAAACAAGCCGCTAATGCTCCCAATATAAAGCATATCGATATTATAAGTATTGCGCATTTTAAATACATTGCCCTTGTTTTTGCTAATTTCATTGCTCTTCCTCTCTTAAGTACAATTTTAATCGGATTGAGATTTCTCCGTTTCGCTTACGCTACAGTCGTAATGCCCAATACTCTTATTACAAAAAAAGTATACTTTTACTGACCCAAAGATATTGCAAAATAATTATTCGCGAAGTATAATGTAATCGTAAAAATACGCCTTTTCGCAGGCAGTCAAGAAAAGTATACTTTTTTTGGAAATGTTTAAATTTTTGAAAAATTTGCGTTAAATTAGAATTTTATAGATTAAAAACAGCCAATCGAAAATCATTCGATTGGCTGTTTAATTTACGGATTGAGACCTCTCCACTTCGGTCGAGGTGACATAAACTGTTACTCAAGTTTGCATAGCCTTCATTTGAGCCAAACTACTTACTAAAAAATCCGCCTTTTTTGCACTTCTTGAGTTGAGGATATTGCGAATCCGAAAGGCTGTCTTCAAAAGCTTTGAGAAGTTTGAGTTGCTTGGAACTCAATCCCTTTGGAGTCTCGACTTTGACCACTACGTACAAGTCGCCGTAAGCGTCTTTTTGCAAGACTTTCATGCCGTAGCCTTTGAGTCTGATCTTAGTGCCCGACTGCGTAGCCTCGGGTATCTTGCATTTTGCTTCGCCTTTCATGGTGTCAATATTGATCTCGCAACCGCTTGCGGCATTATAGAAACCTATCGGCAAATCCATATAGAGGTCGTTGCCGACTCTCTTGAATTTGTCGTTTTGCATTACGCCGACTGCAATGACGAGATTGCCCTTTGCTCCGCCGTTTTGACCGTTGTGTCCCTCGCCTCTCAAGGTCATAGACACGCCGTTGTCCACGCCTGCGGGCACGTTGACTTTGACGTTTGCCTCTTTGCGCGTATAGCCGTTGCCGCGGCACGTAACGCATTTTTCACTGATGATTCTGCCCTTTCCGCCGCAATTGGTACACATTACCTGTACGACTTGCTGACCGAAAAGCGACTGCTGATTTTTGCGAACCGTACCCGTACCCTTACAGTATGGGCAGACTCTTATAGCCGAAGGGTCTTTTGCTCCCGTGCCTTTACAAGTTACGCAAGGCTCGTCTCTGTTGAGTCTGATAGTCTTCGTCACGCCGTTGTAAGCTTCTTCGAAGGTCAAATTGATTTTGACGTGAATATCTTCACCCTGCTTAGGCTCGTTGGGATTACGTCTGCCAAAACCGCCGCTGCCGTTGAAGAAAGAAGAAAGTATATCTTCAAATCCGCCGAAACCGCCCTCAAAACCGCCTGCTCCGCCGAAGCCTTGCGAGCCGTCTTCTGTGCCGTACTTGTCATAATTGGCTCTCTTTTCTTTGTCGCCAAGCACTTCGTAAGCCTTGTTGATTTCTTTGAACTTGTCTTCAGCCTCTTTCTTTTCCTTGTCGGTTGCGTTGGCGAATCTGTCGGGGTGCAAAGTTATGGCAAGCTTACGATAAGCTTTCTTAATATCGTCGTCGCTCGCCGTCTTTGATACGCCTAATATTTCGTATAAGTCTTTTGCCATATATTCCTTTATCGCAACTATGCCACTGACCCCGCAAGGTCGGTGGCATTAGCGCGTCTATTAATTACTGATTAGTTGTCGATGATGATATCGTCGGGGTCAATTGCTCCGTCGCCGTTTGGGTCGGAAGTCTTTGCTTCTTCTTGAGCCATTTGATAAAGTCTCGTGAAAATCGGAGCGTTTGACTTGGTCATCTCGTCAGTGATATTTCTGACGGTGTCTGCGTCGCTTGCGTCCGCAAGATCTTTCTTCGCCTTTTCTACGGCTTCTTTCAAAGTGGTCTTTTCTTCTTCAGTCAACTTATCTGCGCTCTCTTCCAAAGCCTTTTCGGTAGCGTAGATCATCTGATCTGCATCGTTCTTTGCGTCTACGAGGTCTTTGCGCTTCTTGTCTTCTTCTGCGTATTTCTCAGCCTCTTTAACAGCGGCGTCGATTTGATCCTCAGAAAGGTTGGTGGAAGAAGTGATCGTGACGGATTGCTTTTTGCCCGTGCCCTTGTCTACCGCAGTGACGTTGACGATACCGTTGGCGTCAATATCAAAGGTAACTTCGATTTGCGGAATGCCTCTCGGAGCCGGCGGAATGCCGTCGAGTTGGAATCTTCCGAGTTCTTTATTGTCGTTTGCCATAGATCTCTCGCCTTGGAGAACTCTGATGTCAACTGCCGTCTGATTGTTGGCTGCCGTCGAGAATACCTGTGATTTGGAAGTAGGTATCGTGGTGTTACGCTCGATGAGCTTTGTGAATACTCCGCCCATTGTCTCGATACCGAGAGAAAGCGGGGTTACGTCCAAAAGTACCACGTCTTTTACGTCGCCTGCAAGCACGCCGCCTTGGATTGCAGCGCCGAGAGCTACGCACTCGTCGGGGTTGATGCCCTTAAACGGCTCTTTGCCCGTAACTTTGCGTACTGCGTCTACTACCGCAGGGATTCTCGTAGAACCGCCTACGAGGATTATCTTTGCAAGATCTTTTGCCGTCAAGCCTGCGTCCGAAAGCGCTTTCTTGAGCGGAATAAGAGTTCTGTCTACGAGGTCGCTCGTCAAAGAATCGAATTTTGCCTTTGTGAGCTCCATATCCACGTGCTTAGGCACGCCGTCTACCATAGTGATATAAGGAATGTTGATAGCAGTCTTGGTCATGCCGGAAAGTTCGATTTTTGCCTTTTCGGCAGCTTCCTTGATTCTGTGCATAGTTGCGGCGTCTTTTGTGAGGTCGATGCCCTCTTTTGCCTTGAAATCATTTGTGATATAATCCATGATCTTCTTGTCGAAGTCGTCGCCGCCGAGCATATTATCGCCGCTCGTAGCAAGCACTTCGAATACTCCGCCGTCAATCTCGAGGATAGATACGTCGAACGTACCGCCGCCGAGGTCGTAAATCAAGACTTTCTGTCCCTTGCTCTCGCCCTTGTCAAGACCGTATGCAAGCGCAGCCGCCGTAGGCTCGTTGATGATTCTCAAGACTTCAAGTCCTGCAATCTTACCTGCGTCCTTGGTAGCTTGTCTTTGCGAGTCGGTAAAATATGCCGGTACGGTAATGACCGCCTGCGTTACCTTTTCGCCGATATACGCTTCTGCGTCCTGCTTGAGTTTGGTCAAGACCATTGCGCTTATTTCTTGAGGGCTGTATGACTTATCGTCGATCTTTACTCTATAATCGCTGCCCATATGTCTCTTGATCGAAGACACGGTTCTGTTAGCGTTGGCAACTGCCTGTCTTTTTGCCGTCTGACCTACGAGACGCTCTCCGTCTTTTGTGAAACCTACTACCGACGGCGTAGTTCTTGCACCTTCGGGATTTGGAATAACTACTGCTTCGCCGCCTTCCATGATGGCTACGCAAGAGTTGGTAGTACCGAGGTCAATACCGATAATCTTACTCATAATACTTTATATCTCCTTAAAAAGTTTTTCTTTATAATGTCAAGCTGTCGCTTGAAGTTTGCTTATTTATTCCGCAACGACTACCATTGCGTGTCTCAAAATCTTGTCTTCTTTTGCATAGCCCTTTTTGACTATGTCGACGATCTTGCCTGCGTTTTGCTCGTCTTGCACCTTGAAGACCGCTTCGTGCATATTGGGGTCAAACACTTCGCCGACTGCGCCCATTTCTTTGACGCCTCTCTTCGTGATGACGTCCATGAAAGCATTCTTGACGAGTTCTATACCCTTGCGCTGTTCTTCGTCCTTTTGCGCCTCTATCGCCATGTCAAGATAATCTATGACGGGCAATACTTCCACGAGCATATCGTTGATACCGCTTGCGTACATGACGCTTGCCGTAGAGGAGTTACGCTTTCTGAAATTGTCGAAGTCTGCTTGCAATCTGACGTATTGCGCAAAAAGTTCGTCATATCTTGCGTCTCCGCTCGAGACTTGCTCTTGTTGCTCTTCGGGAGATAAGTTGGGATTGAACTCCAACACCTCTTCCTCGTTGACTGCTTCGCTGAATTCTTCGCCGTTTTCGGATTGACCCTTTTTGAATTTCAATTTACTCTCCTCCTCTTAATCGTCTAATTTATCTATAAGTCTGCCCAAGTGTTTCAACACCGCAAGCACCTTTTTATAGTCCATTCTCTCGGGACCTATCACGCCCAGCTGCCCCACTTCTTTTCCCTTGATGTGGTATTTTGCGCTGACGAGCGCCATATTGTCCAAGCCGTCGCCCTCTTCTGCGCCTATCTTAATGGAAAACTCTATGTTGCCGTCGTCGTGCATGAGCTCTTTGAGTTTGTCTTTCTTGCCCACGATAGTCATAAAATTCTTGACGTTGTCATAATTTTTTGACTCGGGATACTCGAATATCTTATTGGCTCCCTCGACGTAAAGCTGTCCGTCTCGACTCTTTTTGTATTCGCCCAACAAGTCTATCACGTCCTCGAATATCTGCTTGAACGCCTTAAGCTCGCTGTCCATATCCACCTGCGTGGAAAGTATCTGCGAAAGCGTCTTGCCGGCAAAGCACTTGCCTAGCATACTGTTAGCGGATTCGATATAATCTTCTTCCGACGTGGGAAGTTGAATCTCCTTGTCCTTGATGACTCCGCTGTCCGTGATGATGAGCACGAGCGCCGTTCCGTCGTACATGTCCACCAACTTGACGTCTTTTATCGTCAAAGTGTCGCTGTTGGAAATCATAAGCAACGAAGTATAATTGGTGGCGTCGCTGACAATCTTTGCGCCGTTCTTGACTATCTCGGCGACGCTGTCGTACTTGCGCGCCAAATAATCTTTCATAGCGTCCAAATCTATGTCGTCGTCAATGATAAAATTGTCGACGTAATACCTATAAGCCTTTGAAGAAGGCACTCTTCCTGCGCTGACGTGCGGCTGAATGAGATACCCCATTTCCTCAAGGTGCGACAATTCGCTCCTTATCGTGGCGGTAGATACTTCGGGCAAATATCTCTTTTGGATATCCGAAGAAGAGATCGGCTCTACAGAACTGATATAACTGTCTACCAACGCTTGCAAGACTTTTTTCTTTCTTTCGGTAAGTTTGTCGTCCATTTTTCCACCCGTTTGGCAGTCGGTAGAAAAGTCTGTTAGCACTCTCCCGCCTCGACTGCTAATTCAATTATACTACAATTATATGGAATGTCAATAGTTTTGAAACAAATTATTTAAAATTTATCTATATAATATGGATATATAATAATTATTATATAATATAAGAACTCAATAAGGATTTATTATTATCTTTAGTCACCTCGAGCGTAGTCGAGAGGTCTCTATCAGTATTAGATTTCTCCACTCCGCTACGCTACGGTCGAAATGACAGGAGCATATTATTCATTAGTACCAAGTATTTCCGCAGGGTCTACGTCCAAAACCTTGCATAAGTTGGCGAAAGTGTCAAGCGCAGGCATCTTCTTGCCGTAAGCATAACCGGAAACAGTTTGAGAAGTTATACCTAATTTTGTCGCTATCTCTTTTCTTGTCATTCCACTATTATTTATTTCTTCTATCAATCTTTCTCTAATTTGCGTTAAAGTTATCATAATTCACCTCTATTAAAAAATATCACCCATTAGGCTCATTTCGCTTGACACGAACCCAATGGGTTCGCTATACTATTTATAGACAAAAAATAGGGGATTTAAAATGAACACTACAAATTCTGCAATAATGCAAATGATTAGAGGCGAACGTGGTACTTTGGAAAGTATAAACTACAGCGACGAATACGAAAAAGCAAAAGAATTGTCAATACAAGCTCAAGCAGAATTTATTAAAAAAATTGAAGATAATCCTACGCTTAGAAAGCAATATTTTGAGATGGAAAAAGCAATAGGTGTAGAATATACTCTACACCTAGAAGAAATATATAAAGAAGCATTTTATTTTGGACTATCTATAGGACTAGAATCCAAGCAGTAATAGATTAAAGCGTCAGCTATCATTTTCCCGAGGTCAGGAAAATGATAGAAATGCTTTCAAAGCATAAAATACATCTGAAAAATTTGTTTATACTGATGAGATTTCTCCACTCCGCTACGCTACAGTCGAAATGACATTGCGACTAGTTCTTGGCTGACGTGAATTTACTTTTATTGCGTTTTTTCTTTACTCTGTAATCGGCAATTGCCGCGCCTACGAGCGCAATAATTATTACCGCAGGGAGAATAAACACTGCGTACAAAAATCCCGAATACTCTCTTATCTCTTCTTTTTCTATCGCAAGATAAGTAATATAATCTATATTGATGATATCTTCGTCGCTTGCGGGCATGACCTTGACGGTATGCTCTGCCCAAAGGTCAAAGTCCATTGCAAAAAGCAACTGATCCGTCATCGTAGTCTCGCTGTTTAGATCGACGGTAGCGACCTTTGAGCCGTCGACGTATACTTCCATTTTGCCGTAATTGCTGTCTTTGACGCCGTAGATACATATCTGTCTGGCAAGCGCAGTAAAGGACATGACGGAGTTTTGGTTTACGCTTTGGCTGACGCTTCCGTTGATGCAGACGTATTCGCCTATATCCGACCAACCGCCCATATACGCAATGCTTGACGACGTGTTGGGCACGATTTGACTTGCGTCGAAATGCTGTCCCGTCTTGAGGTCTGTAAACGAACATTCAAAAGGCTCGTCCGCATAGAAAACTATCTTGAGATATTTGTACTTGACTGCGTCGAACATAAACGTATTTAAACCCGCAACGATTTTGTCTTCTTTGAGATTTATCACTCTAGGCTCGGCAAATTCCGCATTGTCCGACACGACGATTTTAATCTTTGAGCCAATCATCGGGCTGACGTTGCGCACAAACAACTGAACGTATTCCAATCTCTTCTCCCCGTCAAGGTTCAAAACGAATTCGTATTCGGACGCTTTCGCCAAAGCCGTGTAATAAGAGCTGTTGAGTTCGTCAAAGACAAATTCGATTTCGCTCGACGCATTGAGCGCCTTGGGATAAGAGACGACGTTGTCTTCAGTCAAAGTATACGGCTGATAGA
The DNA here is from genome assembly GCA_947177795.1 of uncultured Clostridia bacterium. Taxonomy (GTDB): domain Bacteria; phylum Bacillota; class Clostridia; order Christensenellales; family UBA3700; genus RACS-045. The sequence continues at coordinate 12,489 of CAMWVR010000027.1, forward strand.
ACTCGTCTTTGAATCCATACCCCGTCGGATAGATCACGGGCGGCTCAAACTTGACGACCTTGTCTTCAGCCAAGCCGTTGTAAATAAGATAATCAGAATCCACTATGTCGGCTATGATACCGAAATCCTGTTCGTCGTCAACGTCTTCGCCCTCGATATACCTCACTCCAAGCGCAGCGTCGCAACCGCCCTTGGTGGAAAGCAAATAAAGATTGAAATAATAATTGGTGTCTGCGTCAAGGTCTATGTCGTAAGAGTGACCTCTGGTGAACTCCGTGAACGGTATGGATATGTCGAACATATTAAACATATATTTAGGCACGCCAAACTCCACTCTGCAACGGCCGTTGTTGCGCAGATAGAAACGGTATTTACCGCTGACGGGCACACGGATACAGCCGCTTGTGACTGTCAGTACGTAAACGCTGTTGTCCACTTCGGCGCGGCGGCGTACTCCCGCAAAATCAATGCTGCCGACGTAATCGGGCGAACGCTTGGAGTATGAGTCTATCGCTTCGGCAAGCGCCGTAGAAGGATTGTCAAACTTCCAACCCTCGTATATCTTGTAAGTTGCCACTGTGATGACGACGTTGATCTTGCCGTAAAGCGTGACGGTATAATCTCCGTTGGAAAGCGTGACGTAAAACTCGTCTATCAAAGAGTCTTGGCTTGGCGTATAGTAATACAATCCGTCGATCTCGCCGTCTTTACTCCAAAGGTCGGGGCGCTTGCCGACAACCTTTTCTACCTTCCAACCGTCGACTACGGACACGATCTTGTCTTCAAAATCAAAGACTGCTCTCTCGCCCATTGCCACGGTGTATCCGAGGTTGTAACTATTGTCTTCGCTGCCGACGGTAAACAAAGTCTGCACGGGCACGTAAAGTTGGTTGCCCGACATTTTGTTGCGAGTCTCTTGCTTGAGCGGCATTTGGAAAGTGTCGAAATACATGCTCATGTCGGCTCTCAAAACCGAACTTATCAAAAGCGCGTAACCGTCCACGTCAAGAGGCTCGGTCTCTTTGCGATATTCGGAAATTATCTCAATCGTCTTGTCAAGTCCAAAGCTGTGCAATATGTTGATAAAGAATGCCATTGCCAAATCGTCTTGATGATTTTGAATTATCTCTGCGCTTGGGAGTTTGAGTATTTCTAAAGTGCCCATTAGGCAAGAATAAGAATCGTGAAGCCAATTGATACCGTTATAAGACTCCTCGCCGGGATTGGTCATGACGACGTGGTCGACTGCGCACAATACGTTGATGAGCGTCTCTTGCGAAATGATTCCGCCGACGTCTCCGCCCGCAACTCTCGTCTTGTAATCGCATATATTGAAGAGCAAATCCCACGCTTCGCCCTCAAGCAAATTGCTGTAAAACAAAGTCTTTTCAAAATAAGATATCGGAGCGTAGGTTACGCGAACCGATGAGTCGTAAGATATCGCCGAGTAATCTCCGAAGACGATACTTGCAGTATAGTCTCTCGAGCTGCTGGCTATGCCAAGAGTCTCGTTGACGAAAGATACGGCGGACTGCCACCACAAAAGCACGTTGTAAAGATCGTCTATTTTGCAAAGTTTGTCTTCGTCATAAAGCGCCGACGTAGGCACGTAAAATCTCGCATTGACGCAGTCGAGCACCGCATAAGCGCCGTCGCCTTGCTCTATCTGTCCCAAAGTGTCTCTTCCGAGTCTATAATACGGAATGACGATTCCGCCCTCTATAGTCATGTTGAAAGACGCATTGGCAGACTCGCTCGTCACTTCGTCGCCCGCAGGGACGAATATCTCCACTATTCCGCCCGTAGGCGAAGTCAACTCGGTAGTCACGCTGGAAATGTATTTGGATACTCTCCTCTCCGTCGAATACGTGTCGACGAAGACGGAATAATAATTGAGCCTAACTGTGTTGGGAACTGTAATGGTCAGCGTCTCGCCGGCAGGCAAATAAAGTCCCGTGATATGATAGCCGCTCATTCTTGCGTCGACGTTGACCTTGGCGGTCACACGCTGAACGTCTTTATATTCTTGAGCCGTCCTCGGCGCAAGATTGGTGGACAGCACGGCAATGCCGTCGCCAAAACGCGAAACGACGTTGTCTTGGATCTTGATATTGTTTTTCAAAGTAGAACACGCCCCAAGCCCTGCGAGCAATGCGACGACTACTATTATAATTGCAATGATCAAAGATTTTTTTCTCATATCGTCCTTTATCAATAATGCCACTCCATTATTTTTCAAAATAAGTTTACTACAAAATTTCCAAAAAGACAATAAAATAAATATAATTATTTAAATATAAATGGTTTAGACCTCTCCACTGCGGCCGAGGTGACATATATGACGTCATTTCGACCGAAACGAAGTGAAGTGGAGAAATCTCAATCGGATTAGACCTCTCCACTGCGGTCGAACGGATTAGATTTCTCGACTACGCTCGAAATGACATAAAAAAGGCAAGACTTTCGTCCTGCCCTTGACCTAATACCTTTTCACTATTCACTATTACTTCTTACCTAACAAAAACTCCCCTCTCGCAATCGAGAAGGGAGCAAAACAAGAATTACAAGAGTAATTATGCGTCGACTTCAATACAACCCAAGTTGCCGGCTTTTCTCTTATAAAGCACGTTGACTTTGCCCGTAGTGTTGTTGAGGAAGATATAGAAATCGTGATCGACGAGTTCCATATCCTCGACGGCTTCTTCGAGGTCGATCTTCTTGAGCGCCATTGACTTGGTGCGAATGACTTCCATTTTTGCCTGCTCGGCTTGGGGATACATCGTCTCGCCTTCCAAAGCGCTCTTCTTGAGCTTGCCGAGTTTGGTGCGGTGCTTTCTTATCTGTCCTTCTATCTTCGGCAATGCCAAATCTATATTCTTATACATATTGTCCGACGACACTTCGCTTCTGACCATGTTGTTGCCGAAGAAAATCGTCACTTCCATTACGTATCTTTCTTTGCCCGTTTCTTTAAGGAAAATCTTTGCGGTGGCGTCGTCTTCGAAGTATCTGGAAAACTTCTCCATCTTCTTGTTGATGATTTCCTCCAAATTGTCGGTAAGTTTGTAGTTTCTCGCAATTATTTCAATTCTCATATAATTGCCCTCCTTATTTTTTTAAGAGTCTCCGCCAAGCGGGGCGAATCTCTTTGTCGTTGATTAAATTATATCACATAAATTCGATGAATAAAAGGGGGGTTTGGAAAATTTTGTGAAAAATTTTAATCCTTCATGCGTCATTTCGAGCGAAGTCGAGATATCTCAACGGTACAATGTCACTTCGAGCAAAGTCGAGAAGTCTCAACAGTTTAAACGGATAGAGACCTCTCCACTGCGGTCGAGGTGACATAAATTTGGTTGAGTTAACAAGATTTACGTCGCGTGACAAAATTTATATTGCTTGCCTAATTGTCTTGCTTTGTGAAAGTAAGCTTCTCGCCGTCGACGTCGATATCGATATGATCCCCGATCGCAAACTCGCCTTTGAGGATACGCTCGCTGAGCTCGTCTTCTATCATTCTCTGCAAGGCTCTGCGCAGCGGTCTTGCGCCGTATTCTTTGTTGGCGCCCTTTGCGACGATGAGTTTCATCGCTCCGTCGCTGACCTCGATATTGATATCCTTGTCTGCAAGACGCTTTTTGAGCGACGCGGTCATTACGGAAATGATTTTGGACATATCCTCGTCTTGGAGCGGTCTGAAGATGATTATATCGTCGATACGGTTGATAAATTCAGGCTTCAAGGTCTTTTTGAGAGCCTGCATTTGCGCCTGACGCATATTCTCGTAATCGTCACTCGCTTCTTTTGCGCCAAAGCCTAGTTTTGCCGTCGCCTTTATCTCGCTTGCGCCTATGTTGGACGTCATGATAATGATAGTATTCTTGAAGTCGACTTTTCTGCCGTGAGAGTCCGTCAAAACGCCGTCGTCGAGTATCTGCAAAAGTATGTTGAATACTTCGGGATGCGCCTTTTCTATCTCGTCGAAAAGCACAACTGAATAGGGCTTTCTCCTTACCTTTTCCGTCAACTGACCGCCCTCTTCAAAGCCGACGTAACCCGGCGCCGAACCGATGAGCTTGGACACGCTGACTTTGTCCATATACTCCGACATATCCACTCTTATCATGAGATTTTCGTCGCCGAAAATAGCCTCGGCAAGCGCCTTTGACAGCTCCGTCTTGCCCACGCCCGTAGGTCCGAGGAATATAAACGAACCTATAGGTCTCTTGGGGTCTTTGATACCCACTCTCGCCCTTCTGACCGCGCGGGAGATAGCCTCGACGGCTTCGTCCTGTCCGATGACTCTCTTCTTGAGAATATCTTCCATGCCCAAGAGCTTTTCGCTCTCGCTCTGCGTGAGCTTAGTGACGGGTATCTTCGTCCAAGACGACACGATATTGGCGATGTCCGTCTCGTCTATGCTCATATTGCTTGCGCTGGTGTCTATCGCCCACTTATTGCGCTCTTCTTTGAGTTTTTGCTCAAGTTCCGCCTTGTATTTCTTGACTTCTTCGGCTTTGCCGTATTCCGTCATATCGACGTAAGTCTGAATCGTGCTCTCAGCCTTTTTGATATCGTCTTCGATCTTCTGTATCTCCTGAGGCAAAGAAGAGCCGTGTATTCTCTTGCGAGATCCCGCTTCGTCGATGAGGTCGATTGCCTTGTCGGGCAAAAATCTGTCGTTGATATATCTGTCGCTCATGACTGCCGCCGCAACTATTGCGCTGTCCGTGATCTGCACGCCGTGGTGCTCTTCATACTTGCTCTTCAATCCGTGAAGTATCGTGATCGTGTCGCTGACCGACGGCGGATCTACCGTGACCGTCTGGAATCTTCTTTCCAATGCGCTGTCTTTCTCGAAATACTTGCGGTATTCTTCCAAAGTCGTTGCGCCGATCGTCTGCAACTCTCCTCTCGCAAGTTGAGGCTTGAGAATGTTGGCGGCGTCCATACTGCCCTCTGTGCTGCCTGCGCCGACGATAGTGTGTATCTCGTCGATAAATAGTATCGTATCGCCTCTCTTGTTGAGCTGTTCGATAGCCTTCTTGAGTCTCTCCTCAAATTCGCCTCTGTATTTCGTGCCTGCAAGCAGACTTGCCATATCCAAGGAAAACACACGCTTGTTTTTGAGTTGCTCGGGCACTTTTCCTTCGACGATTGCCTGCGCAAGTCCCTCGACGACTGCGCTCTTGCCGACGCCCGGCTCGCCTATCAAGATAGGATTGTTTTTCTTTCTTCTCGAGAGTATCTCTATAATACGCTGAATCTCCTCGTCTCTGCCGATGACGGGATCGAGCTTGCCGTCCTTAGCCTTTTGAGTCATATCCTCGCCGAGCCCTGCCAAAGCGTCTTCGGAGTCGGCTTCGCCGTATTCTTCGGACGAATATGCATTCTTTGCGTTCTCTTTGGTTTGTCTTTCGCCCGTCGAAGACGGTCTGCTCTTTCTCGCAGAACCGTTGAGGACGTCAAGAGCGTCGTTGCCTATGTCCTCGGGCGATACTCCCATTGCCATAAGTCCCTGACATGCGTACGAAGTCCTATCCTGAAGCGTGGCTATCAACAGCAATAGCGAATTGGCGTATCGCATACCCACTCTGTTGGATAGCATTACGGCAGTGTTGAGACACTCCCTTACCCTTGCGGAATATTCGCACGACACGTACGATCTGCCGTCTGCGGGCAAAAACTCTTTGACGATGCTTTTGTCCACCCCGTGCCTTGCCAATATCTTCGTCGCAGGGCAATTGTCGTGATAAGTGAAAGCGCAAAGCAAATGCTCCGTTCCCACAATTCCGCCGCTCTTCATTGCAAGCATTTCCGCAGTCTTTAAAATTTTGTTACATTCTTCGTCAAATCTTTCCATATATCGCTCCTATATTTTTGCCTCGTCGGCAAATTCAAGAATTATTTTTTATTTGGTTTTGCAAGCGATCAACGCTTCTCGCACTATCTTTGCTCTCATTATATCCCTTTCTCTCGGAGAAAGCTTTTTCCCCGCCTTGACCGAAAGAGTGTATGGCAATACTTTGGGGATAAGCCTATTGATAGAAGGGATATCCAACTTGAGCAGTCCGTATCCCACGCCCAACTTAACGTTGGCGATATTGATCATAAACTCGTCAGACCCAAGCACTCTTGCAAATAACAACGCCCCGTAAGCTCTCATTATCTGATCTTCTATGTCTACGCCCTTTCTGTCCCAGATCGCCCGTCTTGCCTGCTCCTCAAGCATGCAGAGCTCTTTGACCACGCTCTCCATCTTGGCGATGATCATATCTTCGCTGCGACCTATCGCCGCCTGATTGGATATCTGGTACATAAATCCCTTGGCTTCGGTATTCTCGCCGTAGACGCCTCTTATCGTCACGTCTTCGCCTGCGTATTTCTTGATGATTCGCCTCAAGTCTCCCACCAAATCCAAAGCAGGCAAAAACATCATTACCGACGCTCGCATACCTGCGCCGAGATTCGTGGGACATGCGGTGAGGTGTCCGAGTCCCTTTTTGAAAGCTATGTCGAGTCTGTCGTGCAAAGCCATATCCACTTCCAAAAGTCTCTCGTATGCTTCTCTGAGTCTGAACCCTTCCAATATGCACTGCTCCCGCAAGTGGTCTTCTTCGTTGAACATGACGGATATGGTCTTGTCTTTGCTAATGATTGCTCCGCCCAACTTGCTTCTGCCGAGAGCAGGGCTTATCAAATGATTTTCAACCAACATATTCAATACGTAATCGTCGGCGCCCTCGGATATCTCTCCGCCCACGGTCATTGCGTTGACCGTATATAAATCGCCGTCGAATTTGCTTGCGCACACACTTTGAACAGTGTTCAAAAACTCTTGTAACTTGGCTTCGTTGCCTTTTAGCACATGCGGAAAAGGCAAATTATTGACGTTGCGCGCAAATCTTATTCTGCTCGATACTACGATATCTTGAATATTCATTGCTTGCCTCCTTTGAGTTGGCGAATACGCCTATCGATAGCGTCGGCTCGGGACAACTCTTGATTGTCTCTAGCCTCTTGCAACTTCTTCATCAAAAACGGCAAATCGTCAGCCGTCATCTCCGACAGCCTTCTGCCCGGTCTCTTTTTGTTCTCGTATCCCGCATATCTGCCTTTGTATTCTTGACCGCCCAACTCCTCAAAATACTCGTCGGCTTTGTCGGAAAAGAAATCGTAGCACTTTGCGCACCCAAACTTAAAGTCATTTTTGAGCTTACTCAAAGTCGTTCCGCAAGAAGGACACGCCATTTGGGCGCTGCGGGCTATAAACGCCGATATTGGATTGAACTCGTCATACATATAAAAATAGTCGGACAGCCCCTCTATCTCTCCCGTCGCCTTGAGCATTCTGTATCTTTGAAAGCATGCGGCGCAAAGACTTGCGCTTCCCTCGTCCGTTTTGATAATAGCCTCTACTGGTCTCATTTTGCAAAGCCCACAAAGCATATTCTACCTCCTGATCAGTCCTATCAATATTTCTTTGAATATATTCTTGCGCGCGTTGGCGCTGGGAGTGATGACGCCCATCGCCTTGTCGCTTATAGCGTTTTTGATAATGTCGCTCTCTTGCTTGGTAATTATCTCGTCTCTCTCCAATCTCTGCAAAAAACAGTTTGCCCGATTGAAAGACAACGCCTCGATGCCGTCGATCTCCTGCAAAATCGCAGATAGCGCGTCTTCTTTGTCTTCGCTTATTCTGACGATGGTAATAAAGCCGCCGCCGCCTCTCTTGGATTCGATGACGTAGCCTTTGTCAAGATTGAATCTCGTCGACAAAACGTAATTTATCTGACTCGGCGCAACGGAAAAATAATGCGCCAAATCATTTCGCGACAACTTGAGACTGTCGTCGGAAAAGATCGATAGTATGAACTGCTCGATTTCGTCGGATACGTTTGCCATCTCAACCTCCTTCTGTCAAATTTTATGTTTGACTTTCTTTGACCTTTGTTTTATTATATCACTATTTTTGACCTTGTCAAGACCTTTTATGCAAAAATTTCGGAAAAATTTGTGTAAACATTGATTTATATGGATTAATAGTATATAATAGTTATAAATATATAAGATATACGAGGGAAATATGACACAAATCAGAAAGGCTGTCATTCCGGCAGCCGGTTTTGGAACGAGATTCTTGCCTGTGACAAAGGCGATACCAAAAGAAATGCTGCCTATCGTCGACACCCCTACTTTGCAATACGTGGTGGAAGAAGCGGTAAAGAGCGGCATAACGGAAATCCTCATTATCCTTGGCAAAAACAAGAAGTGCATCGAAGACCATTTCGATATATCGGTAGAACTCGAGCAACTGCTCATGCGTACCAAAAAGGACGATTATCTCAAACAAGTGAGAGATATATCCAACATGGCGCATATATATTACGTGCGACAAAAAGAAATGAACGGCAGCGGTATGGCAGTGCTTGAAGCCGAAGCCTTCGTAGGCAACGAGCCTTTTGCAGTGCTTTACGGCGACGATATCATCTACAATCCGCAAAAACCGTGTCTCAAACAGCTCATCGAAGCGTACGACACGACGGGCAAAGTAATACTCGGCTGTCAAGACGTGCCTAGAGAGGAAGCAAGCAAATACGGCATCGTCAAGCCGGGCGCAACCAAAGGCAAATACACCGAAGTGCTGCGTCTCGTGGAAAAGCCCGATATCGACAAACTCCCCTCGACGCTTGCAAGCATCGGAAGGTATATTCTCACTCCCGATATATTCGACATACTCAAGCATACTCCCGCTATGCCAAACGGCGAAGTATGTCTGACGGACGCTATACAGACGATTGCAGATTCCACGGGAGTTTACGCTTATACCTTTGACGGAAGACGCTACGACGTGGGCGACAAGTTGGGATATATCCAAGCCACCGTCGAATACGGCTTGAGGGACGAAAAATTAAAAGACGGACTCAAGCAATATCTCAAAAGTCTTCAACTCTAATTTATTGATTAATATTATAATAAAAATACGGCGAACGTACGCCGTATTTTTTATAGAATATATTTTTTGAGATTTCTCCACTCCACTTCGTTTCGGTCGAAATGACAGCTTAGTCTTTCTTATCCGACACGTATTCCAATATATCGGAAGGTTGGCAGTCGAGAATCTCGCATATTTTATCGAGAGTAGAAATCTTTATCGCTTTGACCTTGCCGTTTTTGAGAAGCGACACGTTTGCCATCGTAAAGCCCATTTTATCGGCAAACTGCGTGACGCTCATCTTTCTTTTTGCCAACATTACGTCTATATTTATTACTATCATATTATACCTTCCGTCTCTTCTTTAAGTTCTGCCGATCTCTTGACGAAATATGCGATTATGCTCATACAAATTGCCACGGCGAAGCCTATAGCCGCCAAAAAATAATACATTATCGCAAAAGTATTCCAATTCAAAAACATAAATACCAAATTGCCTATCAAGAATATACCTAAATCTATATAGAGTATCAAAGCCGATATATTTATCAATTTTGCAGTGCTTATCGCAAAGAACTGCCCTTTGCTTATACGATTTGTCACAAGCCAAGCAAATACCAATATCACAAAACAAGGCAAAGATGTCGCCTGATAGAACGCGAACTGCGACCAAAACTCCGCCATTTGCTCCCCCGTAATCGAAGCCAAACTTTTATCTATACCAATTGCCGATAAAGATATGCTGAACGGCCACCAAAACGCGCATACGGTAATGCCGAACAAGCCTACGATGATAATTGCCGTCCTCAAAAGCCACGCAACTTTTTTGTCATTCATATTACGCCTCCGCAATTTAATTATTACAATATAATTATAATTCATAGCGCATAATTTGTCAATATATTTTTATCGTGACACGATAAAAATAAAGACGCCGCCCTTTCGGGCGACGTCCATGACGTTTGATGAAATACTAATTGGTATCAGTCGCTTTCCATACGACAAACGAATCGATACTGCAATTTTTAGTTTTACATTTTACTTTGACGGTATGTTTGCCTTGAGCAAGCTCGGGAGACATAAACGACAAAACCGTGCGATCGTTGTCCATATTCTTAAACGATTCCGACGTCACCGTCTTTCCGTCGATAGTTACCTCAAAGTCTTTGCCGTACAACGACGAGGATAGCAGAGCCAATCTGTTGCCCTCGAAAGTAAATTCTACGGTTGAGCCCTTTTGTCCGAGAGCCACGTGTCCAAAACTTGCCATTGTGGATTGAGAGCTCCACTTGCCTTTATACGTCAACATCTCGTCGTCAACGGAATACTTGACGCCTCCCATTTGCTCATAATGCTCCATAAAATCAATCCTGTTGATAATAATGAGATTGTTGGAGGACTTAGTTATGATCATTTGGTAATAACGGAACGTCGTCAATTCAAAGTCGACTACGATTCTGTTGTTGCTAATGATAGGCACGTCAGTGAAACTTCCAATCTCAAAGAACTTCTCTCCGTCAAGACTACCCAGCAATCTGAAATCTTTTGGATACCTATAGTCTTGTCTTGATTGCGTATTGACGTACATTCTGTTGGCGGTTATCTCCCTACCCATATCAACAGTGAAGATGAACGGCTTTTGCGGCGAAATCGTTTGCGTATGGATAAAGGTGTTCAAGTCGCCGTCTACGAGATGCTCGGGAGCGTATAGTTCATAGTTGTTTGCCCAAGGTACGTAGTTGACCATATCTCCATACAAAGACTGCTTATCATTATACATATAGTTGTAGTTATAATTATACGAATAGGTTCTCTTACAGTGATACTCCGACGTAAAGTTCTTATCTATCTCTTCATAGTCTTCTCTATAACCTACTGCGTAACTCAACGAAATCGTTTCGGGAGTCTCTATCGGATTTCCCGCTCCGTCAAGCAAAGGATCGCCGTTGGCGTCGAGTACGGGCATCGGGTCTTCAAACTTGTTGAAACCAAGTCCGATATAACTTGCTCTGTTGCCGTTCATACTTGTGACCAATACTTCTTTGAAGTATACCCAATCGTCTTTCTTGAGTTCGAGATCATAATGCGGAACTTTGTTTGCGTCATTGATATTCGTACCGGTGTCCGTCTTGGAAGACGCCGCAAGTATATATTCATTTGCGTCGTTGACTTTGATATACAAAGCGATATTCCATCTACCTCTCACTGCAATACGGTATTTTCCGTCTGCCGCCGCATGCAATTTACCTTTTATCTCAACAATGCCGTTCTTTGGAACCACGTCACCCTCTTGATTGGTGTACCAAACGTCGGTATTACTATTTTGAGTTCTGTTGATATTGTCTCCTTCAATCTTTTGAGCATATCCCGCATATCCTGCCTCGTAAGCGGCAACCGCATCAGTATAACCTGCGCCGTCGTCATAGGTATACGTCGTACGCTGAACGACGTTCTTATTCATCTCGTGAGACTGCTCGAATTCAAGTACCAAATCCACGTCGTCTATATTGGTATATACGCCTTGAGTATCCTTGATCTCCAAGGTTGCAATTATCTTGCCCGACAAAATTTCTTTATTAGGCGTAAATTTATAATGCATATCGTCGACTTTCTCGAGAGTACCGTTGAGCTTTTGTCCGTCTTGCGCAGTCACGCTCTTGACTGTATAACTGAATCTTTCGGGAATAACCACGCTACCGCTTTGATAAATGCCGCCGCTGCCAACTGTATATCTTGACAAGTCGATATCAAATTGCTCGCCGTATTGTATTACGAATGGCTGTTGAGTGCTGATATATTTCTTTTCGCCGTCGTAATTATAACTTCTACCTGTCTGGTATACGGAAGCAATAGGCACAAACATAGGATAGTTTTTGCTCTTCATTTTCGCCTTTGCATCGGCGCTCATATCGGGATATCCGCCGAATCTTCCGTTAAAAACTTTTGCAATTTGCTCGGCGTAATACGTCATATCTTGATGAACCGTCTCGCTCCAAGCGGTAAAATATGCATCTGTACCGCTTGTTCTTGTGGTATTGAGAAAACTGTCCTGTCCGAAATTGTGAAGCAAAACCGCATACATTGACAACGGATTGCTAGGATTTACATCCGACTCTCCGCAAATTTGCTTTACCGCCCAACTTGCGCTGGTATAGCAATTCCAACCCGACAAGCCGCCTCCGCCGTATGATGCTATTGTTCTTGCGGAAGATATATGAGTGAACCAACTGTATTCAACAAGGTTGAGCGCATTGTTGGTGACTTCTCCGCCGACGCTGGATATTCCATAACCTTGGAAATTGTGGTTGTATTCGTGCATATTACCCCATGCGCCGCCTCTGATAAAAGAGTCAACCTTAAGCGAACCCGACATCCAACCTGATGGACAGTTGACGCTCTGCTGTCCGGGGAAAGCAACCGCCGCGCCTGCCGCAACGAAAGGATCGTATAAGAATACTATACCCTCTCTCTTATTGCGGGCAAAGTTGGACACCAAGGATATCTTTTCCCAAAGCACGCCTGCTTTTTGAACTTCTTCATACGTCGAAATTCCTGCGCACTTTTTCGGCCCCGAGTGAAGCACACCGCCGTCCCATACTTCCAAGTCAAAATAAGGAGCCGACGACTTTGCGTTATCGTTGTACTCGTCTTCCGTCGTATATCCCAAGATAAAGTGAGTATATCTTACGCCTCCGGAAACTTTGACGTTTACCGTTACGTTGGTATTATGGATATATATAGGACCGCCAAGGAACGAGCCTACGTATGCCGTATATGTATGCGTATTTTCGTCATAAGTCGCAGTGCTCTTGTTTACCCTCATAGAGTTGAGGATTACAGGCATACGGTTGATGTTTCTCGCCGGCCAAATATTGTTTGCCTTCGTGTTGTAAAGCGCTTGACCTATATGCACGAGAATACCTCCGCTCGCTTCCATATCTTCTTCGCTCATCTCTATCTTAATTACTTCTCCCGCAGGAGCGTACATTCCCGTCAAACTGTAAGAGTTTGAATATCTGTGTCTCAACGTAATGTTTTTGGATATGGCGGGCTCGTTGTTGTCAACGTCTCCCATGTACATTCCTACGGATGCGGTGTGTTTATAGAGCTTATTACCCGTAGGCTCGCCGTTTAGATACAAATTACCGTTGGCGTCCATTGAATTGTACGTGCCCTTTGGATAACCGTTGCTACCTATTCTCGTATCTATCGAGCATAGCTGCCAGCTTTCGGCAATCACGGCATTTTTCTCCTCCGTCGTCAATTTTTGAGTAGAACCGTACGTTGGATATCCTTGCGCCAATCCGCCGTTTTTCATTTCGGTTGGGATCTTTCTGTCTACCTCTCCGAGATATTCTGCAGAATATCCTACTTCCGTTGTGTTTTTAAAGATGTCTGCATAAGTTCCATTTCCGCCTGACGTGCATGCCCTTATGCTCAATATCATCGTCAAAAGTATTGCAAGGCAAGCCACTACGGCTACGCATATAATAATGATCTTTTTATTTCTATCCAAAGATATTGCTTTTGCCCCGCCAGAGTTGCTGTCGCTTCTCTTTGACGGCGCGCTTTGCTTTTTCTTTTCGGTCTTTTTATCGGCGACCATAGTCGGCGCTTTGTCCGCCTTTGCCTTTTGTTTTGGAGTGTCCGCAACTTTTGCAGTCGCCAAAGCCGCGCTTACTTCAGTCTCTGATTTTTTGCTTACGCTTTTTCTCTGAGCAAACGACGCTTTATTCTCGCTCTTTGCGGGTTCGGCTTTCTTTGCCGTTGTTGCGCTCTTTGCGGGCTCGGTCTTCTTTGCCGTAG
>CAMWVR010000028.1 GCA_947177795.1 uncultured Clostridia bacterium
GATAAACAGTAATTTAATGGAGTACGATTATGGCATTCGATTATAAAAAAGAATACAAAGAATTTTATATGCCGACAAACAAGCCGTCTATCATTATCGTGCCGAAAATGAATTACATAGCGGTACGCGGTAAAGGCAATCCCAATGACGAGAACGGCGAGTACAAAAATTCAATAGGTCTTTTGTATGCAATAGCCTTTACTATTAAAATGAGTTATAAAGGCACTCACAAAATCGACGGGTATTTTGAATACGTTGTTCCGCCGCTTGAAGGTTTTTGGTGGCAGGAAGGCTCGGACACAATAGATTATGCGAACAAGAACGGGTTTAACTTTATATCACTTATTCGTTTGCCCGATTTTGTAACGGAAGCCGATTTTGATTGGGCGGTGCAGGAAGCGACGAAAAAGAAAAAAGCCGACTTTTCAAAGGTCGAGTTTTTGACCTACGATGAGGGCGTTTGCGTTCAATGTATGCACGTTGGCTCTTACGATGACGAGCCGAAAACGGTAGCACTTATGCACGAGTATATGGCGGCAAACGGCTATGTGTTGGATATAAGTGAAAGCCGTTATCATCACGAGATATATTTAAGCGATCCGCGCAAGTGTGCCGGAGAAAAACTTAAAACCGTTGTAAGACACCCGATAAAGAAGGTATAGGATGCAACCTAACGATATACTTAAATACTGTTTTGAAAATCTACCCGATACGGTTTTAGTAAGCAGTTGGGGCGAAAGTGGAATTTTTTATAACCCTAATAACACGCTTAAACGCGGAATTTATGTTTTGACTGTCAAAGAGAAAGACGGCGACAACGATAAAAGTTCGAATTTGAATAGAGAGAATATTTATCGTGTGAATATCGGAGTTCGCAAAAATACTTTTATAGATATGTTTGGTACAGTTCCTGCACGTCCGTCAAAAGGCGGAATTGTGGATATGCCGTATGATTTTACGCAAACAGATAAAATACTGCCACACCCCGTTTACGCTTGGATGAGTTGGGTGTGTGCACTCAATCCGTCCGATACTACCTTTGAAAGATTAAAGCCGTTAATTAAAGAGGCTTATGAGTACGCAAAGGAAAAATATTCTAAAAGAAAGTAAGAGAAATTTCAATTTATCTTACTTAATTATGTTTAGACAAAAGCTCTCGGACAATTTGTCCAAGAGCTTTTGTCGTTGATTAGAAGTTTAACTATTTATTACCGAAATAAAAAGTAAATCCGAACCACTCACTTGTAACAAGTAAACAATTCGGATTATACTCTTTTGGTGCGCCTTCAGAGACTCGAACTCTGGACCCAATGATTAAGAGTCATTTGCTCTACCAACTGAGCTAAAGGCGCATATTTTGTTGGAGCGGGAGACGAGATTCGAACTCGCGACGTTCACCTTGGCAAGGTGACGCTCTACCACTGAGCCACTCCCGCATTATCTTTTGCTTTTGGTGCGGATGAAGAGACTCGAACTCCCATGTCGTTGACACTAGATCCTAAGTCTAGCGCGTCTGCCAATTCCGCCACATCCGCATATTTTGGTGACCCATCCGGGATTTGAACCCGGGACACCATGATTAAAAGTCATGTGCTCTACCGACTGAGCTAATGGGTCAGACCTTTGTTATAATATATCAAAGCGCTCAATAAATCAAGCATTTTGCTATACTTTCTAAAAAATTTTACGACCCACACCTCATATTTTCACATTGGCTGGGGTGGAAGGATTTGAACCCTCAAGTGCTGGAGTCAGAGTCCAGTGCCTTAACCATTTGGCGACACCCCAATGGTGTTGGCAGGGGTAGCAGGATTTGAACCTACGAATACCAGAGTCAAAGTCTGGTGCCTTACCGCTTGGCGATACCCCTACGTGGCTTAAAATGGGGTGGATAAAGGGAGTCGAACCCTTGACCTCAGGAATCACAATCCTGCGCTCTAACCAACTGAGCTATACCCACCACCTGTGGTGAGCCTGAAGGGATTTGAACCCCCGACCCACGGCTTAGAAGGCCGTTGCTCTATCCAGCTGAGCTACAGACTCACAAGTGGAGCGGGTGATGGGAATCGAACCCACGCGACCAGCTTGGAAGGCTGGGATTCTACCGTTGAACTACACCCGCGCGCTTTTGAGATGAATAAAATATTTTATTCAAGTGCCTACAAATTTTACCACAGCCAAAAGGCTATGTCAACCAAAATATTGCAAGTTTTTAAATTACGCCTCTATAATTTGCGCAAAATACTCTTTGTCTTCTTTGGACACTCTAAAAGAATCTTTTATTTTACGCACCGCCAACTTCTTTACTTGCCCGCTCACTTTGTCGCTCTTCATAAGCGATACTGCGACCGCCCTGTTCTTTACCGTCAACACCTGAATAAGCCAAGCGAGCGCCATATCCACGTAATAATCTTTTGCAATCAGATTGTCCGCGATCTCGTATATTACCTCGTCTTTGTCATAAAAGTTGACCATTACGGCGACCACGCCCCACCTTGCAAACCAAACGTCTTTGCTCTTAGCATATTCTTTGACCTTATTCAAATATATATCGTCCTTACGGCGAAGACTTGAGCAAACGACGTCTGTAAGCGCCCAATCGTCAATTTCGCCGATATAGCTTTCCAACAACGGAAAGAAGTCTTTATCGTCAAGCTTAAGATACGTGATAAGCAAGCCTTTTAGCATACACTGCTCGTAATACTGCGACTTTTGTTTAAGAAAGTCTGCCGTATCTCTGCTCTTGGCTATCTCTTTTGCATACTTGCGCAAAATAGGTATGCGAATGCCGTTGATACGATAATTCGAACGAGTAAGTCGCATATGAAAATCCCTATACTTCTCCTCGCTGTTTGCCTTGACGAATTCCTCAAAATCATTAATACCGTAAGATTGCATAACTTATCCTCACTTTTTCCATAGTACCAAACTTGTCATACTGCCGTACGACGCAAAATATTTGGTCGTAACGCTAAAGTTATCTAATACGTCCAAGCCGTTGTTCTTCAACGTGGCAATATATTGTTTTAAAAGCGTATTGTCGCATCGCACGTCTATCGTGAGATAAGAGTCTCGCCCCATGTTTTTCCCTTGAGCGCTTGCAACGTACTTAAGCAATACCTCGAGTTCTTTCTCATTGTCAATTACCATATCGTAGATATTGCCGTCGTAGTAAAAGAACGTATTGGCAAACACGTCATACGGCGAACCGGAAAAATATCCCGAATAGTCGCCCAAGTATATTTCGTAATGCTGCCCATCTCTTTGATTGCCGCTTTGCTCGTCTGTCATAAACAAAGTGTTATGTTTGAGCACTTCACGAATTTGGTTACTGCCTTCAAATTGATATTTCTCGTTTGCCCAAGTGCTGTCGAGCACATACCAACTGCCGCCGATATAGACCTTATTCCAAGCGTGCTGGGGATAAACGCGGTTGGGTGACAACCCACTGCCGCTGCCCGACGCGCCTTTGATCTTGTAACACCGTATTCCCTCTATGCCGCACAAAAGACTTACCGCCTTGGCGTAGCCGTTGCACACGGCAAGCCCGTCTAATATAGCTCCTTCAAGATACAATTCTCTATACGCGTAATATTTGTTGTAATCGTCGCTTGACGAAGACGCCTTGCTCAATTCGTCGGCAAGATCCCAATTGTAAGTTACGTTAGCCGACAGCCAATCTACGATCGCATGAGTCTTTTGGTAATCATTCATTCCATCGTCGATAATCGTCCTGAGTATCTTCTTTGCCTTCTCGTACACCGTCTGAGCCTGACTGCCTTGCTTGGGTATCGGACGAACGCCGCGCTCCAACGCGCGATACAGCTCTTCGCTATAAGTTACCTCTGCGGTATCTTGCAGATCATTGACGGCAAAGCCTTCATAATCACTGCTTCGTCCGACAGCCGAGAAGTGCGTATCGTTGAAATAATTTTCCTTTACGCTCGGTACTCTGACGACGCCGTCGGGTATGCAAGTCGAATATACCTTCAAATGAATTTCGTAAATATTAATATATCCGCCTTTTACCTTCCAACTATCCTTGACACCTTCATTAAAATACTCCACTGCCGAACGTATTTTATTATCAAGTTCGGTAGCATTGACGGCAAGCGTAGGATTGACGTATATTCTCCACATCTTTTCATAATCGGAATCGGTAGACGCTCTCAAATCATTATAATGTATCAAAGAATAAAATACGAGATCTTTAAGTTCGTCATAATCGTCAATGAAAGTATTATAGCGCGTCCCCAAATACTCAAAGCTCCCATTATCGTACGACAGATATCCGTTGATTGAAGCATTAGAAATATCAATATCGAGAGTTGCGCCTAGACTCGTATCTCCCTTTCCGTCTATATATGCAGTCACTCTGACTTCGTCTCCGCGAGATATCTTGTCCTTCGCATTGAATTTGTATCCGTCAAAGAGTTGGGGATAGTCAACGCTACTGTATTCTCTATCTCCTATCTTGACCACAAACTTCTCGGCATCGTCGCGCAACATAGTCCATTTTACGAAAATATCGGGATAGGAATCGTCGTAATCTATCGAAACGTTAATAGGATAGGTATTTGCGCCCTTTACGTTTAGCCAAACTTCACTCTTGCCGCGAGTGGTAAATATCTCCAACAAATGCATACCGTATGAAAGCCCGTTCAACGATTTGTTGGCAGTAAGAGTAATTTTGGAATCCTTGGAACATACGTAAGCCGACGACAGAAGTTTTTTACCGTCGATACTTACGTCCTTAACATAGTTGATTGAACTCTCGCTCGCAACTTCATTGCCGTAACCGAGATAAATATCATAGTTGATCGCCAACTCCCAAAGCGCAATCACGCCGTTGGTATTATCGCTGTATATAAGCGAGTTGATGAGACCGCCTTTAACTACGTCCATAGGCATTTCTTTGACAATTTGAACTTTGATTTCATCGTCTCTTCCGTCGTTGTATTCGACGTCAAAAGTCAACCTTGCTCCGACGCTGAATTTATTGAGGTACACGCCGCTGATTTTCAAAGCGTTGGTCTCTTGGTCATATCTCCAATCGCTGTATTGACTCAACGCAAATCCGCTTACGCTTTTGACTCCGTTTTGGTTGGCAAGAACGATAGACAAGTCCTCTCCGCTCTTTGCAACATGATTGTATACGCTCTTCAACTTTCCGACGTCTTTTTTAAATCCTTCGCCATGATCGGGCTCGGACGGGTCTTCGCCGTCGTTTGGATCTTGCTGTTCAAAATTTATCTTGACGTCTATGACGAGCGTTTTTCTCTCGACCTCGCTACCCTTAAAGGCAAACAAAACCACGAAATGTTTTCCCGACTGCGTGAAATATCCACTGAGCCGTCTATGATTCTCCGTCGCGCTGATATCGCTTTCATTGTAAATTACCGTTCCGTCGGTGTTTTCTCCAAAATAAACTATTAAAGTATACTTATCCGCCCAATTGCACTTCCAAAGTATGATATTGCTTTCTTCCAAATATTCAAGTACGAGATTCTCTTCGCCGTCTTGACCGTTTTCGCCATAGCCGTCGCAAGCCACCGCAAACATACATAGCGACAGCAAAACACACAACAGGAGAGCGACGTACTTCTTTTTTCTCATAAAAGTATTATATCACATTATGATATACTTTTCAACATCTGTAAAAATTTAGTTTAAATTTATAGATATGTAAAAAAGAGCAAGTGGTAAATACTTGCTCTTGACATATTCAAATATACCGCGATTAATCCGCCTCTTCTTCGTCCAAATCGTCCGCATCATCTGCCGTCTGCGACGGTTCCGTCGATTGCGATTTATCCACCGTATCTGCGCTATCTTGAACGGGCGTCTTGCCGTTTGGTTCTGCCAAGTCACCGTTGACTTCATTGGCTATGCTTCCGTCTCCGCCGCTGACAGGCGCAAGTTCCGGCAATTCCGTATGCGGAAATTTCTTATAAAGCATCTTGAGGAAAAGCGGAGTGAGAATTGACGATATGATTATCAACAATATGATCGCGGGATAAAACTGCTCGGAGATAAGTCCTTGCTCCTTTCCCGTATTGGCGACGATGAGGCACACCTCGCCTCTTACCATCATACCAATACCGACCTTGCAACTCTCCTGCCAACTATACTTGCACGCTTTTGCGCCTAATCCGCAGCCTACGAACTTCGACGCCATACCGAATATGACGAATGCGAGACAGAACAACAATATAAATACTACGCTGCTGCTCGTAAACATCTGTCCTATCTGATTATAGTTGAGAGATATACCTATGTTTGCAAAGAACAGCGGCGAGAACATCATATAAGTGCTCATATCTATTCTGCGCTCGACGTAGTGGCTCTCTTTCATATTGGCGATCATCATACCTGCAAGGAAAGAACCCGTGATTGCCGCGACTCCGAAGAACGCCTCTGCTATAGCGGCAAACACGAAGCAAAGCGCCAAACTGAAAATCGACAGACGTCTGGTATGCGGATTATGCTCGCTCATCTTTTTGAACACCAAGTGAGCCAACGCTCCCAAAGCAATGGCAACGACAAAGAAAAGCACGACGTTGATCAACGTGATGAGGAAAGAATTGGGATTGTCACTGAACAATTGCATGAAGGCTTTGCCCACGCTGAAACTCGTCGTATTTGCAGTGAATATCGCCAATATTACGATACCGATTATATCGTCGAGAATGGCGGCTGTGACTATAGACGCCCCAACCTTGCCGTGAAGCACGTTGAGTTCTTTGAGCACCGCAACGGTAATGCCTACCGAAGTCGCCGTCAATATTACGCCAAAGAAAAATCTTTGTTTGATGATGTTGATCTCTTGATTGAACAGACTGTCAGGCAATATCCAAGATATCACGAATCCCGTGATAAGGGGAACGACGACGCCCAAAAGAGTGATGACTATAGACGCTACGCCGTTCTTTTTTATTTCGCTGATATTCGTCTCCATACCTGCGGAAAACATAATGAGATTGACGCCTATATTTGCCAAAAGAACAATAACCGAATCACTGCCTTTGACTAAAAAAAGTTCGGGGTTTATCTTTGACAAAACCAAGTTGATAAGACCTATCAGCACACCGGCAAGCAACGCTCCCAAGACTTGAGGAAGTCCGATTTTTTTCAAAAGTATTCCCAAAAACTTGGTAGCTATCAAAATGATTGCTATCTCAAACAAAATCCAATATTGATTATTGATAATTTCTATCAACGTATCCATATCTATAATCTCCTTTGTATAGCCCCCTTAAATCCAAATTATTATATGCCCTTTATTCAAGATAAGTCAACAGAAATGATATAGGTTTTTATGTAAAAAAATACCGCCCGAAGGCAGTATGCGACTCACAAAACGCACCCACGCTTTACGCAACGTGGGCGGGATTGAAAACTAAAGAATCAGTCGAGGTCGATCTTGTTGAGCAAATCTCTCAAATTGATAATCTCTTCTTTGCTCAAAGTGACTCCTTTGCCCATTTTTTCGCCATCGGGAGACCACTCTCTGATGTCGTACTTTGCCTCTTTTTGGTTCCAACTGATAAGTTTGATTTCCTTTTTCCAGCCTTTGCTTGACTCAGACAAACTTCCGTATGTCTCGACAACCTCATACTTAAATTCCGGCATAACGCCCTCCTAGAAAGTTTTATTTCTTTGTTTTATTCTATCATACTACAGATATAATTACAATACTTTTTTTAAAATTTTTAATATAATTTTAAAAGTTATATTATAATATTTTATATCTATAATTATTATATTCTTTATATTAATTATTATTTTAGCAAATTACTTTTTAGCCAAGACGGGAGAGATTCTGAAAGAATACTCTACGTCTTGATTGGAAGTATGCTTAAACTCCGCTCTTGCGTCGGGACCGCAACTGTTGCTCCCGACTCCTCTGACAAATCCGTCGATACGCACGATGCACTTATCTTTGGGAGCAAGTTCAAAGGCATGCTTTGCCGCCGCAATATCTTTGTCTTCAAATCTGCTTGCGTTGAAGTTGAAGCTCATCGCGTCGCCCGTAAACATAAAGCCCTCGCCATTGGCATTTGTGATCTTTGCCCATCTTACTCCGCTGCGGTTGCCGTTGTCTTGCGGTTTGATATATTGCGTATACATATCGTCGACCTTCATCGAATATATGCCCATAGTAGCGTGCTCGGACATATCGCTGTAAGATTCTTCGCCGCCCATGCCGTAATAAGTGACGTTGTCGAATTCAACGGGCAATTCCATATCGAGTCCAAACTTGGGAATGTCGTAAGCTTTGTGTTTTTGCAGACACGCCGTGACGTCTATCTCGCCGTTGCAATACACCGTGTAGTCGATATACGTCGTGAATCTCAACTTGCCTGCGCCGACCATATCTTCCTGCGTGCTTATTTTGATACTGTTGCCTTCTTTTTCGTACTCAAAATCTACGAGAGTAGACTTAATATCGTCAAAGCCCAACTTGTTCCACTTGTTGCGAACGTACATATAGTTGTCTATAGGCGCTCTGTAGATATTTGGCGCAAAGACCTTTGTTCCGCTGTCTTTGAGCAAAAATTCTCTGTCTTCGACCTTGTAGCTTATAAGTTTGCCCTTTGAAGTATCAAAGATAATCTTAGCCGTTTGAGTGGATATCTTGAGCTTGCCGTTTTCTTCTACGCAAACGATATTATTGCCCTCGGGTCTCGAGCATTTTTTGATAAATCTCGAAAGCACGATCTGCTCTTTTGCAACGAACTTTTGCGTATTCTTATCATAATATATAAAGTTGATTAAGCACTCTTTTGCAGTATCGATCGCAGGGTGTTTGATATGAGCTTCTCCGTCGCACATAGGCGGAATATCCATATCGAGCGAGCCTTCGCTGACGACGTCTCCGTTGACGAGATACTGCCACTTTATATCGAGATATTGAGTAGATAAAAATCTATTCATATTCTTAAGCAAATATTTATTGGGAGATATGTAGAAGGCCTTGACTGGTCTGTAAGCCGCTTGCATATTCAAAGCGCTGACCGAAGGCTTTCTGTCGGGAGTGACCAATCCGTCTACGCAGAAATTGCTGTCGTGTCCGTATTCTCCGTTGTCTCCGCCGTAAAGATATCCTTTGTCGGTCTTGACCGCATGATCCGCCCATTCCCAAATACAGCCGCCGAGCGCGCCCGGATAGGAATAAAATCTCTCCACGTATAAGTCAAGCGAGCCGGGACCTACGCCCATAGCGTGAGCGTATTCGCATTGGAAGTAAGGCGCTCTATAGAATTTCTTTGGAGCTTTGCCTGCAACGTATTTGTCATAAAACTCCGTCGAAGCGTACATTTGCGACACTACGTCGTAGTTGAATCTCGGAGTGCGGCATACCGCCTCGTAATGTATCGGCGTATCGTCCAATTTCTTGAGCTTGTCATAACAGTAATCTTGGTTTTTCCAACCGCCCGACTCATTGCCGAGCGACCACATAATCACGCTGGCGTTGTTTTTGTCGCGCATATACATTCTGTAGACTCTGTCCCAAAAATGATGTTTCCACTTCTTGTTGTTGGAAATGAGATTGGGCAAACGCAAAGTCTTGGTTCCGTAACAACCGTGAGTCTCTATATCAGCCTCGTCGATGATATACAACCCCTCGTAATTGGCTATCTTGAGCATAATTGGATCGGGCGGATAGTGCGACGTACGCACTGCATTGACGTTGAGCTCTTTCATAAGAAGCACGTCTTTCATCAGTTCGTCGACCGTCATAACGTATCCGTTGGTCTCGTGAGTATCGTGATGATTTACGCCTTTGATTTTGATAGGCTTGTCGTTGAGATAGAAAATATTTCCGTTGATCTCGATATTGCGAAGCCCGACTTCCTGTCTAACGCATTGAATGCATTTCTCGCCTTTCTTGAGTTGGATATACAGCGTATAAAGTTGAGGTATCTCTGCGCTCCAAAGCTTTGGATCTTGTATCAAAAATTCAACGCCGTTTCCTTTTTTGGTATCCAAAAGTTTATCTTCAAAATAAAGACTGCATACGATTTCTTCGTCGTCTGCCTTGACGCTTTCCACGTCCACGTTCAACTTGAAATCTTCGCTGTCAGTCTTGATGCTCTTGCACTTAAAATCCCATATATACGAGCTTTGATAAGACGTGACATAAACGTCTCTGAATATACCGTTGTTTCTGAACATATCCTGACATTCCAGATACGTTCCGTTGCACCATTTATATACCAATACAACGATCTCGTTGTCGTCGCCGTCTTCGTTGAGATAGTGAGTGATATCAAATTCGTGAGTGTTATGACTTCCCTCGGCGTAACCTACGTAGAATCCGTTGACGTACAGTTGCAGACAAGAACTTACGCCCAAGAACGAAATGATATTTTTATCGCTCTTTTTGAGAGTAAACTTCTTGCGATATACGCCCACGCTGTTGAAAACTTCGACTTTGCTCTCTCCGTTTTGCGTCCTGAAATTGTTGCCGTAATAGCCCTTGTCGGCAGGCACGAGAGGCATAGTATTGATATCAAACATATATCTGGTATTGATATAAAAAGGCTTTTCGTAACCTTGGAATTGCCAACACCCCGGCACCTTGACAGTGTCGAACTTAACTTCGTCCGTATCTATCTCCAACGGCATATCGCTTATTTTGCCGTAAAAAGCAAAATCCCAATCGCCATTCAGAACTTTGAGTATATCCGATGAGTATCTCTCGTCAAGATACGTAGTCTTCTTGCAAGATTCAACGTCTTTAAACGGAACAAAATATGCTCTCGGCTTGAGAACGTTGTCCTCAATACAATAAAAATCGTTAAAATTGTCATTGGCTAAAGTATATTTCATACTAATTTCCCTTTCAAATTCCTTTCTTTGTATTTATTTGCACTCACTATATGCCAAATACACATAATTTTACAATCGTACGGTATATTTGGACACATTATACTACATTATTATAGCATTATAAGTTAATTTACGCAAGATATAATTAAAAATTTGCTTATTAAAGTTTAAAATCACTTATTTTTTATCGGTTAGCGCATAATAAAAGTATGATATGGGCTATAAAAAAAGCATTTAGCGTACTCGGCAATTTCTATTGGAAGATATTCGGGGGTATATTTTTGGCAACGTTGTGGGCAACTATCGGCTCTATCTTGATGTTTTCCGTATTAGGTTTTCCCGTCGCTATGGATTGCTTTAAAATAGCCTATCTCAACTACAAGCCCTTCGGCAAAAAAATAATCTTGATTCCAAATAGGATCTTTGCTTCGATAATATGGTTTGTGTCAATAGGCTGGATAATCGGCAGTATATGCCTAGTCAATGCGATTATTTCTTGCGCAACAGTGATAGGCATACCTCTCTTAAACCAATGGCTTAAAGTCTGCAAACTTGCTTTCTTTCCATTTTGCAGCGTATGGGCGTGACTTCTACACTCGCCCTCCCCTCAAGAGGAGAGCGAGCGTCAGAATCTATTACTTCTTACTCTTCATTGAGCGTTGCTCTCTCAAAAGCTCTTGGTAACGCTCAATTTGATCCTCTCTCAAATCAATCATATTCTTTGCTATCTTGCAAGCTTGGGCGTCGCCTATTATTACTTCAGTCTCTTTGACCTTGACTTTCGTACCTTCGCCCGTTGCGTCTCTCTTGATATCCTTAAGGTACTCGTCTTCCATTTTAAACAATGCCACAGTCGTGTCTTTCTTTATCGTGAGTTTGACGAGCGGATTTACGCTTGACTGACCCAACAGTATGAAGTAAGTCGACTTCTTCTCTTTGCACTTGTCTTTTGAAAGAGCGTATTCTCTCAAGCTGTCAAAGTATTTCTTTTGTTGTTTGCTCAGCAATGCGTACGCTTCGTCTAAAGTAAGTCTAGGCGTTTTCTCTGCCTTTGGCTTTGCGGGTGCGATTACTTTAACTTCTTTCTCGACAACCTTTTCGACAATCTTCTCCACTTCGACAGGTACTTCTTTCTCTACGATTTTTTCTACCTCTACGGGAACCTCGACGACTTTTTCTACCACTTGAGGTTGAGCCGCAGACAATTCCAAAATCTTTTCCATGAGCATTTCTTGATTTTTCATCATCTGCTTGATAGTCTCGTCGTTTACTGTCGTTGCGGCGACTTCTTTCTCTACAACTCTCTCGACGGGTTGCTCGGCTATTTTCATCATCAGCTTTTGCATCGTCTCTTCGTTCTTTTCCGTCTTCTCAAGAAGTTTTTGCACGAGTTCGTCATTACTTGACGCTTGTTGAGGCAACATCTGTTGCATACCCGGCAACAATGCCGTGACAGTTTCTGAAATAAGTCCTCTCATTTCTTCGACGCTTATACCCGATTGTGCGTAGCCGTATCCGCCCTGCGGCATACCTTGAGCCATTCCACCGCCTGCGCCTGCGTTGCCGCCCATCATGCTCATGAACATCATTTGCATGTTTTCATCGCGCTTTCTCGCCTCTTCTTCTCTTCTTCGCTCCTCAATATCCGCCTTGTTGCGCTCGTATTCGTCTCTCAATTCCTCGGCGTATATCAACGACTTGTTGTACTTACTCTTGGCGATTATCATAAATACTATGCTCAATACCGCCAAGCCCATGAGTACGCAAGCTATTGCAGTCCAGCCTGCCGTAGCCAATCCCAAGAACGCTCCCGCATAATACGTCTTGTATTTGCTCTCCGCCATTCTCTTATTCTGCTTACTCTTGGACAAGTATCCAAAGCCTTTGCTTGCAAATATAAGTATCAATATTATAGATATCACGCTTGCTATAATCTGCCACAGCGGTATCTCTTTGAGCTTTGCAAGTATCTCGTCCAGCGTCCCGCTTCCGCCTTCGTCTCCGCTACCCGGCACGTTTCCGCTTGGATTATTGTCGTCGCCACTGTTCGTCGGCAAGTCGGGGTCTACTTGAGGATACGAGGGATTCTTAGGGTCGTTGGGATCTACCAACTTATCATTGGCGCTTACGCTAAACTCGTGCCACTCTGTCTCCGTCTTGTCTCCTACAAATATGAAATTATTAAGTTGACTATCCTTTACCTTGGCTCTTATCTTATAGCTCTCGCCTGCTTTCAAATCATTGTAAGTTACGACGTTATCCTCGGAGTCTACTATCTCGTACTCCACTCCGTTGATCTGCCCATACTTCAACTTGAGCGTTGGCGGCTTGATATTATCATTCCAATCTTCCGCTATCTGCGCCTTGGTTATCTCGTAATCAAACTCGTAATCTCCCTCGATTTGGTATTTATCTATATAACTTAACTTAAGACTTACCTCGACTCTGTACTTACCCACTTCGGTAGGCGCTGTAGCCAATCTCGTATATCCGTCGTAGTACGTCAAATCAAACGCCGTAGTCGGCAACGCTCCGTTTGCCACGCTTACCTTTGCGTGTCTTGGATTGGTGTTGTATTCCATACTTGCGCTCTCTAACGATACGCTGACTTTCGTCAAGTCCTTACCCACTCTAAATACTTTGGATTGAGCTGACGGATCGTCCAACGTATAGTTGTTGGTATCTTGCAATATAGGCTTGGCGATATAATATTTTGCGTCGCTCTCCGACCATATTATGTCTTTGACGGCAATCGGTGTATTATTGATTATATTGCCTGTAGAATCGCACTCGTAATATTCGTATTCCACTATTCCGCCGTCGGCGTTGGGATCTCTCAATACGGGGATATCAAAGGCTTTACCGTTGGTATCTGTATAAGACTCGTTCTTCCAACTCGACGACTGTATCTGAGCGGGAACTATAGTCCAAGTCTTGCTCCATTCAAAGTCTCCGTTAGGATCGATGTACGACGTATTGTCATTTTCATTAGGTACTATGTAGTTGCCTACGTACGCAGAATCCAACGCAAACGTTACCGATGCGCTACCGCTCGTGCCTACCGTAGTACCCGTGTTGTTTATAACAGTCGGTATAAGTCCCGCAGGCAAAGTCTTGGGGTCGAGTTCCGCTTTGCTGCCGTTGACCTTGTCATACGGCAACTGTCCGTTGTTGAGCCACTTGACTTGAGATAGGTCAAACTTCACGGGGTCTATAGTCCATGTAATTGAATAGATTACCTCGTTATTGTTTTTGTCTGTGAGTTTTACAGACGTGGTATAAGTGTCGGCATTCTTACCTATTGCTGTGTTGCTTGCACCCTTGTTTGCCACCACTTGATAATCGCTTACAGTATATCCCGGCGCCAACATCTGGAATTCGTATGTATTTCTGTCATTATACGCCAAAGTCTTGGAGTACACTATTGGAGTCGTGTCTCCCAATACTACGCTCTGCGTATCTATTCTCGCGGAATTCCTCTTCAATATCCAAGTCGGGTCTGCCATGACAACTTTTGCTTCCACCTGCAAATATATATCGCTGTCTAATACGGCAACGTAATCTCCGTTGGAAGACTCTATTCTCAACGTCCACTTGACGTTCATAGGCAATACGTCGGTATGCAATTCCAAGTCGCTAAGCGTGACTGTACCGCTATTTTTATCTATGGGATATCCCGTCATTACTTTGTTGCCCGAAGCGTCCGTATACCCCAATTCATATTTCGACGACCCAAAATCTGCCCAAAAATGCAAATTCGTCGTATCACTGTTTACTGCCATAAGCGGTTGTTGAAGTATCATTCCGCTGACTTTGGTCTTCTCGCCCCTCACTACCTTTATGGTGTCGTTTGACCCGCTGTCGGGGTCTATCATGACGGATATTTGCGCAGGCGTTATCTCAAATTCCAACTCCTTGTCCGCCATATCCTCGCTACCCTCTAGGCTATTCCAATATATTGATCCGTCTTTGTTCTTCAACGCAATCTTAATCTTATACTTGCCTGCTCTATTTGCCGTTATGACATCTCCGCCGTTATAGTTTACTCCACTTGGCAATGGCATAACTACTTCCATTTGAGCAGGATCAAATCCATTCAATACAAAACTGACGTCATTTCCGCCGTCATATCCCTGCGCATTGTCATTAAACGTAGGCACGTTGGCTCTCGCGCCATCTACTGTGAAATCCTTATAGTTGGGAGATATGCTCAAATCGGGAGTATAGTTGTGATTGAGCGAAATTACCGTCGCTCTGTACATGCCGTTGACGGTAGGCAGCTTTGTATCGTCATAACTACTTCCGTACAACCCCGTATATCTAAAGCCCAATATTGACCCTTGCGGAAATTTTGTATCGTTTACCCCTAAGTCAGACGGGTCATGTTCTACTTTTGGTAAAAAAGACCCACCGCCCGACAACGTGTATTTAATTGATTTGGGCGTTATCTTAAAGGTCATACTGCGCATGTCCGATGTATTGGTATCCGAATCCGACCATGCGTACTTTGCTTTACTAGTTGC
Organism: uncultured Clostridia bacterium; assembly: GCA_947177795.1. Taxonomy (GTDB): domain Bacteria; phylum Bacillota; class Clostridia; order Christensenellales; family UBA3700; genus RACS-045. The sequence continues at coordinate 15,360 of CAMWVR010000028.1, forward strand.
AGTAAGCGTAAACTCCACGGTATACTCGCCCTCGTCTTTAGGTAAGCCTCCGCTTATTGCAACGCCCGTTATCTTGTCTTTATATACCGTCGTCATCATGTCGCTGCTATCAAATACAGATGATATATACCAATTGGGAAGCGTATCAAGCGAATGTACGCCTATTTTCTCGCTAGTATAGGTCATGGATTCGTCAGTCGGAACGTCCAACAAAGTAAATGAACATTTATCTGCCATAGTAAGATTAAGATTAAGCGCGGGTCTTACCGCCAAATTACCGTTACTAAGATTATCGGGAGAGCCAGTTGCCGTACCTTTACTTTCATTTACCTGAAAAGTTCGCGCTATTCCCCAAGATTCCATAGCGTATATATAGTGATCGTTCGAATGTCCGCTACGCAGCCAAGCGATACTCCCGCTACTGAAACTTCTCTGCTGCGCATCCAAATTCCAAAGTCCGCCGCCTGCGACTACGGTATTACGCTTAGACTGCCCCGTCTCCGCAAGTGAAGGCAACCACAAGAGATCGTCTCCCCAATCAAAATATTTTGAGTTATCTTGTATTTTTATAACGCTGCTATTCCACTTAGACGAAGTCGTTCCCTTATTTTTTGACGCTTCATTAGGAGCGTTCAACCAACTGTTGTTTATTCCTCGATTCACGTCGTACAAACTTTCATTTTGCTGATACAACACCTCGTTAGGCTTTACTAAAAAATTAGTAATGCTGCCCGTTGCCGTTGAATCCGTATAAATACCAAAAGGATACCCGTCAGCGCCGTATATGCCGGTGTCACTAAAAACCTTTTTAGCTGTAGCGCTTGTTGAATACTCTGACCCATTGTTAAGCAATCCTGCTCTTACATAGCTCGTGCTATACATATTATCAGGATAAGTTGCAGTAAAATTAGCACTACTCCAAGTTCCGAACCTGGAATTATACGCCACGTCCTTTAATAAAAGCGTAAGAATCACGTCATTATTAGCAGAAGTGCCTCCACTCGTCAAAGCAGTAACTATCCATTCTTTTCCGTCTAACGTAACTACTATATTTTGCCCGCCATTGGCAGTACGAATTTCGCCCGAATCCATTCCGCTATGCATAGTCTTGACATCAGTATCCGAATAATTCTTGGTCGACGTATCTCTTGCCTTTGTTTCAACGTCGGAAAAAGAGGCGTTTTTCTGACCGGTTAATCTTTCATAAAGTTCTTTCAAAGCGTTGCCATTAAAAGTATTGCCTACGCCGTCTGTTGCGCGAGTAGATATGTCTAAAAGCAAGTCTTTGCTTATTGTATCCGCATTATTTATTACGTTGCTCTCCGCAACTTTATTATTATTTAATACCAACGTTGCGCAGCTTAATACGATAAGAATTGACAAAGCAATACATACGCTTAAGCATAACAATCTTGATTTTCTTTTGCTAAAATTCATTGTCCATTCCTCTCTTAAGTACAATTTATTTGTTACCTCGACACATCACCCCTACCCCTCCCCTCAAGGGGAGGGCAAGTTATCGATTGAGATTTCTCCATTTCGCTTCGCTCCAGTCGAAATGACATTATAAAATATCAATTTGACAAAAGCGTTTGCGGGGGCTTGGGGGGGGGATCGCAACTCCCAACTCTTTTGTTTCTTTTCTTGTTAAGAAAAGAAAGCAATATCTCACTGTGAATTATACTTTTCTATTGCCCCTTTCGCAGTACTTATAGAATTTTCTATACACAAGCTTCTTCTATACCAGAATTTGTATATTTCTTTAATATATTACAAACTCTGTTTTGCGTACGAAAATTCCAAAAAAGGTATACTTTTACTGACCCAAAGACATTGCAAAATTAACCTTCGTGAAGTATAATGTAATCGTAAAAATACGCCTTTTCGCAGGCAGTCAGTAAAAGTATACTTTTTTTGGAATGGGGTAAAATCGGCATTAAATTAGAATTTTAGTTGAATAAAACGCATCAAAACACCTCATCACCGCCTATGGCGGAGCTTCCACTCAAGGGGAAGCCAAGTTGGCGGTTGCTATTTCTCCACTTCACTGCGTTTCGGTCGAAATGACGTCAGATATTAGATGCGGCGTATTGACAGTAATCTTTTTTGGAAATTTGGCATATTATATTACAACTATGGCTAAGCTTTACTTTGACAATCCTCAAGGCATAATCCTTATCGACGGCGTGAAGTGTAACGATTCGATTGCATTCGTCGACGGAAATTTCTGTCTTCAATATGCGCCTTACGACGACAGTTATTTGCCGATAATTCTTGCTGTCGACGGTAAATGCAAAGTGCGCGACGACGTGATATTTATTCGCCACGGCAAAGACTATATCGTGAGATTTTGTCCAACGAAAAAATCATGCGACTGTCAAAACCAAATATATATCCAAAAAGTCCTCGAACCTCAAGGCGCAACTGCGCACTGTCTGACCTGCCATATAGAAGACGATTGCAAAATAAGCGTGGAGACGCAAAACGAACTCATCTCTCTTACCACGCCGTGCAAAGTCGCCGACGTAAAGTTTTCGTGCATTCCCATAACGGGCGGACAGCTCTTGAGCATTCTTGCCGACTTGGAAAACGGCAAAAAATATATGGGAGTGTTACATTACAAGGACGACTATACTCTGCTTCTCGACATATGTTGCGACGAAATAATCGCCGAAGAAGACGGATTGAGAGTGTGCGATCATCTATGCGATACGTTGAATCGCAAGTGCGTACGCAAATTGAGTTTTTGCGGAGACTGTTTTGCAGAACAAAGTCGTCATTTCGAGAATCACTGTCGACACTATTATATTGACGAAATATTGCCATACGCGCTTATCGAAAGCGTGTGTTACGGCGACGACGAGCGCGCCGAAGACTGTTTGTGCTCTTCTCTGAAAAACTGCGACTTGAAAGACATATTCGGAGACTTTATAGGGATTTGCGACTGCCTTGAATACAAGCCTTTTGAAATACCCCTGCTGTATTCCGACTGCAACGGCCTTTATACCAAGACTTTTAAATTCGAAGTTAACTTAGGAAAAATACAAAAAATTAAATTAACGCAGATTTGACGTTGCTAATGTTGCATAACTCGTCACTGATATGGTATAATCCATTTATAAACAGATATCATACGGAGTTTTGAAAATGTTTGAATTGATAATCGCAATCATAGCGTACGCAACAATTCCACTCATGCTGTGGATGATTTTTGCAAGTATCTCAGTGCGCGCTACTTACTCTAAATTCAACTCTATTCCCGCAAGTTGCGGTATGAGCGCAGAGCAAGCGGCGAGAAAGATACTTGATATCAACGGACTTTTTGACGTCAATATCGGAAAATGCTCGGGTATGCTTACAGACCATTACGATCCTCGCAACAACACCGTGTATCTTTCCGCCTCGACGATCAATTCTTCTTCAATCGCCGCAATTGCCGTCGCCGCTCACGAAGTGGGGCATGCGATCCAGCACGCAGAAGGTTATGCGCCAATCAAAATGAGAGGCGCTCTCGTGCCTGTCGTCAACGTCGTGTCGAGAATGATCACTCCGTTTTTATTGCTAGGCATAGTCTTTGAATTTATCGCAATATCGAGCACAAGGATTTCGGTATATTTCTATTTCGGCGCTTTGGTGTGCTACATTCTATACGCATTGTTCACTTTTATTACTCTCCCTTGCGAATACAACGCAAGCTCGAGAGCAAAAAAACAACTTGTAGAATGCGATATACTCACGCAAGAAGAGACGAACACCGCTTCAAAGGTGTTGAGCTGCGCCGCAAAAACGTATTTGATTTCTTTCTTTATGTCGCTTGCGCAAGTCGCAAGAATTTTGCTAATACTCTTGAGCGCAAGAAATCGAAGCAACAGAAATTGATCAAACTTCTCCGCTACGGGATATAACGATAAAAAGGTATGCTAACGCATACCTTTTTTAATAACTTACATATGGTAAATAAAACTCGATTATTCGGGCTTAACTTCTACTTTGATATTTGCGCTGACGTTGGTATACACCTTGATTTCCACGTCAAATAATCCCGCAGTCTTGATTGAATCTTTGAGATTGATTTTCTTCTTGTCGATATCATAGCCGAGTTTAACGAGCTCGCCGCTTATTTCTTTGGACGTGACTGCGCCAAAAGACTTGCCGTTGTCTCCGAACTTGATGACTACGCTTATCACTTTTCCGTCAAGATCCTTTGCCATAGCGACGGCGTCTTCATACTCTTTTTGCTTTTGTCTCGCAATTGCGGCATTCTTTTGATTGGTCTCGTTGATAACTCCCGCCGTGGCTTGTTGCGCTACGCCTTTTTTTATCAAAAAGTTGCGGGCGTAACCGTCGTTCACTTCGACTATCTCGCCCTTTTTGCCTATGCTCTTTACGTCTTTTAACAGTAAAACTTTCATATTTCACCTCTCTTGTCTATTTATTTTAGCACATAAATCTCAACATAGCAATAGGAATTTTGCCTTTAGAATAATTACACTCAATTTGACTATAATAATATTAAACTGCGACGGTATAAATATCCGCCGCCAAAAGGAGGAGAATATGTCGGGACTCAAATGCACTACTCGCAATTGCGAACACAATACGAATTGTCATTGCAACGCAGGCGTGATATGTATCAACAAAAACGGCGTCTGCAAAACCAAAGTAAAGCGTGAATACGGAATACTCGAACAGGAAAAAGCCAATATCGAGGCGGCAAAGGACTTTGATTTTGACGACAACAGCGAAGTATTTATTCAATGCGACAGCACCAAGTGCAACTATAATCACAACAACGCTTGCTGCAGTCAAATCGTCAACGTGTGCGACGGCGTAATGCGTACAAAATGTTTTACGAAAAAAGTTGAAAAATAAACGTTTGGATAATCATATTAAAAATACACTCGCGCGAGTGTATTTTTTTTGTACTGTCACGGATAGAGACCTCTCCGCTGCGGTCGAGGTGACATTAAACTCTTTCCCCGTTTGGCGAGAAGAGAGATAGGCAATATAAAAACACCCCACCCTTATTCGTCGAAAAGGGAGCGGTGTAAGAATTTCGCGAGTAAGAACGGTTTTCATACGATGAAAACGAACACTACTTAATAACTCTTTTATCTTGTCTATCCAAGTTTGGCGAGATGAGAGATAGGCAAAAAATAAAATGATAGATTTTTTGTCAAGACTGTATTTGACGAAAATCGTCGTACTAGCCGTACGACGATTTGAGTTAAATGCGATATTGGCGGAAAAGATACGTTTTAGATTTGCCTAGCCTCTCTTCTCGCCAAACAACATTATTTATCTCCGGACAAAAGATAATCCATTGGGTTTATCTTGACTCCGTCCTTATAGAGCTCTAAGTGCAAGTGCGCTCCGTCTGCGATCTCTTCCAAAGCCGTGTTGGAAACCTTGCCGATCACGTCGCCCTTTGACACCTTGTCGCCTGCCTTCAATGACACTTCGTCAAGAAGCTTGTATACGGTAGTAAATCCGTCTTGATGCTCTATCGTCACGGTTGCGCCGCTGTAACTGTCATTGGTCACTTCCTTTACGGTGCCGTCGAATACGCATTTTACGTTGCTTCCCGCAGCCGCAACAAAATCAAGTCCCTCGTGCGGATGCCAATAGTTGTGCGTAGGATTGAATACGTGTTCTTCGGAGTATATCTGACCGAGCGTGAATTCGTCCAACGGATTTGCCATGACGAAATCTTCTTTTTCAGGCGGCGGAGTTACGCTTGGCTTATCGTCTTTGTCGGGATCGTCAGGCTCATTTGGCTTGTTGTCGTCCGGATCTACAACAGGCGGCTTGTCATCGTCGGGATTATTATCGCCCGATACAATGGGTTTCAACACCGTGTCTGAATCGTTGTTGTTATTGAGTACTACGGCTAAGGTTATCATAGTCGCAATTGCGAGAATACATATAATCATCAAGATTACGTAAATATTCTTTTTGAAGAACTGCGCAACCTTTACTCCGGTCTGATTAGGCGCGCCTTGTCTTTTTTCTTTGGTGCGTTTTGTTTGCTTTGACATCTTTACTACCTCCAATTAGTAACTTCCCATTATCAGCGGAAAGCCCACGATGATATTGTCTTTATTGCTTACAATTTGAATATTAATCTCCTGCTTGTCGATATACACGCTTTTGCCCCCTGCCTTGCTTTTGCCGTAATACGTTACGCCGCCGTCAAGATCTTGAGTAAAAACTACGTCTACCGAAAGTTTGTCCACAAGCGTATCTGCGCTCAACTTGTCTTTGGGATATATGTAAGCAACACCCAGAGTATTGTCCAACCTGCAATCTTTTATACTCACAACTTTGTCGTAATAATGATAAATATTGAAATTCGTCATCTCGTCGACTCGTCCGCTTTCGCCCACGTCGGGCGGCGTCTGCGAGTATACCTGCATTTCGTATACTCCGTCTGGCAGCTTGACTTGATAGGTCAATCCCATCAAAAGCGCCGACAAAAACGTGATTGCCAATATGTATATAGCTATAGATTTCATAATCCCTCCGCTTGGTTGATACTTGTATTTTTGACAGCAAAAGGGCTTTTATACTTGAAAATGAAAAATTTAAATAAAACAAAAAAGGTACGCGCCAACGGTACGTACCAATTAATTTAAATAATATATTATATCTATTTGCAAAAACTTTACTCTCCCAACAACGCATCCGCCATTGCGATAGGCGAACACTCGTGGACGATAGGAGATAAGTTGTAGATCAATTGAATTATGCTATTGCAATCGTAATCGTCTCCCAAGTGATAACCCACATCGGGCATAAACCGCTTTGCGCTCTTTATGATATTGAGCAGCTTTGCGTCAAGCTCTTCTATCTCCTTAAGCAGATCCCGTCTGTATTCGCAATGGATATACAGCCACTTGCCTTGGAATTTTCTATCCTTGACCATTCCTATAAAGTCGCTGACGTCTGCTCCCAAAATCTTGGCTAACGCGCGACACCTCGAAGACACGTCAGCGGGCGTGATTAAAGAGTATTCGTCAATTGACATAACCGCTTTGAAATATTTGACAAGAGCTATGCCTGTCAGCAACATGCTTTCGCCTCTGTCGGAAGTGAGATTGACGTGTTCTATGAGTTCTGCCAATATCTCCGCCGACGACTTATATGGCTCGTCGTGGAGCTTAGCGTAAGCCAGCATTCCGTCAAAAAGCCGAGCCGTATCCGACATTTGCCCGTCTCCAATGACGTTGTCAAGCAAATCCTGTTCAGATTTCAAAGAAGCGTATTGCTGAATACCCGTCATATAATATATATACTTTTTTTCCCAAAGCGAGACCCTGTGCGCCAAAATTGCGCCCACGCATTTCGCATAGTCGCCAAAGCCGTCTTTGCCGCATTTGTCTATCAAAAGTTTGATAGGTGCCTGTCCGCCTTTGAGAGCATAGCCTACGCCATATAGGAACGGCGAGTTGGTCACAAGCGCATACGTAAGAGGTCTTTTTTTGCAAGCCTTGCAAAGAAGCGACGCTATCTCTCTTCCGCCTACGCCCAAAAATAATCTCACGTCGTCATCGCCATTCACTATGTCAAGCGCGCTTTCGTCGTTACACATCACTTCGTCGGGAAATTCAACGCAAGTGATCTTGTATTCAAACTCGCTCACTTCTTCAATCGCCTTTTGCGCAAGTTGTTTATCGCCGCTCAAATAGCACACGCATATATGCCCCATAGGCATAATGTCGGCAACGGTATTTGCTACGTCTGAAGATAAATTCTCGCTTACTTGCATCAAAAATTTTTCCATACAAAAAAGATACCACTTTTGAAAAGCAGTATCTTTGAATATCCTATACAAAAAGGTCTAGTTTTGTCGAAAGTCTTCTCCGCTTGACCGCCTATTCAACAATGACTATTCTATCGGCGCAGGTTCGCTCTTGAGGATAGTCGTCAAAGCCGACACTAGACTTGCCATTTCGTCGGGAGAGCCTACGGTAATGCGAAGATAGTTGTCGATTCTTCCCATACTGAAGTGTCTGACGAGCACGCCCGCAGTCTTGAGTTGATAATATATCTCGCTTGCAGGACGCTCGCTGTGTCTTGCAAACAAGAAGTTGGAGCTCGATTGCAATACCTCAAAGCCAAGTCCTCTCAACTCGTCGGCGACCGAATCTCTCGTGGCGATTATCTTGTCAATGCAAGAATTGAAATATTCGGTATCTTGCAACGCGCGTAACGCTACGCCCTCGGTGAGAGAATTGACGGTATAACTGTTAAAAGAATCCTTTATCGTCTTAAGTCCGTTGATAAGCGCCGCATCGCCTATAGCGTAACCGCATCTTGCGCCCGCCAAAGAATACGACTTGGAGAAAGTGCGTATTATCAGCAAATTGGGATATTTGCTGACGTAATTTGCCATTGAGCAATTGCAGAAATCTGCATACGCTTCGTCAATAATAATAATCTTCTCGGGATTTGCCTCTATTATCGCCATCAAATCAAGCCTGTTGACGATAAGTCCCGTTGGGGCGTTGGGATTGCATATTATCATTCCCTGACACTTTGCCTGCTTGAATTTGGATACGTCCAACTTAAAATCTTCGGATAGCGGAATTACTACGGACGGTATCTCGTATACCTTTGCCCATACCTTGTAAAAAGAATAAGTCACGTCTGCGTACGCTACGCCGTCGCCGTCTCTGTCAAAAAACGTGGGAAAACACATCGCTAGCACTTCGTCGCTGCCGTTGCCGATAAAGACGTTTTCCTTTTCCAAACCGTGCTTTTTTGCGATCTCTTCGGCAAGCGCAGTGTTCTGCGGATCGGGATATAACTTGAGCTTGTCAACGTCGAAGTTTTTCAAAAACTCCTCCACGCCCTTGCAAGGCGGATAGGGATTTTCGTTGGTATTGAGCTTGACGTAACTCTTATCTTGCGGTTGCTCTCCTGCGACGTAAGGCTGAGTAGTTCTGCAAATCTTGGATAAATAGTTCATATTATTCTCCGTGGCTTGTAAGCCTACACCGTATATAAATAGTGTATGAAGATTTTAGCATATAATTCGCCTTGCCGTCAATAAGTTTTGCGTCATTTAGATTACTAGCCCTCCCATCAAGGGGGGGGCTAGTGTAGTTAACTCATTACTCTCCGTTCCCCCTTGAGGGGAATTTATCTTGTCACCTCGACCTTAGCGGAGAGGTCTAATCATTTTAGATACTTCTAAGATATTTCGACTCCACTGCGTTTCGCTCAATATGACGCGTTCAAGGCGTAACTTACACTTTAAATAAGTCATTCTGAGCGGAGTGCAACGAAGTCGAAGAATCTATTACTTCTTGCTTCTCATAGAGCGTTGCTCTCTGAGAAGTTCCTGATACCTCTCAATCTGATCATCCCTCAGATCTACCATCTTCTTTGCCGTCTCAAAGGCTTGCTTATCGCTTACCACTACTTCAGTCTCCTTGACTCTCACTTTAGTGCCGTCTCCGCTCGCGTCTCTTCTGATGTCTTTCATATACTCGTCTTCCATTTTGAAAAGCGCTACAGTCGTATCTTTCTTTATCGTTAGTTTGACCAATGGGTTGGTGCTTGTCTGTCCGTAAACTACGAAATACGTCGACTTCTTCTCTTTGCACTTATACTTAGTAAGAGCGTAGTCTCTCAATCCGTCAAAGTATTTCTTTTGCTCTTTGCTGAGCAATGCGTAAGCCTCGTCTAAAGTAAGTCTCGGAACTTTTTCTATCTTTGGCTTTGCAGGAGCGGTTACTTTGACTTTTACTTCTTTCTCCACTACCTTTTCTACGGGTACTTCGACTATCTTCTCTACGGGCACTTCTACCCTTACTTCCTTTTCGACAATCTTCTCCACTTCGACAGGCACTTCCTTGACGACTTCTTTCTCGACGACTTTCTCAACTTCTACGGGTACTTCGATTACCTTTTCCACGATTTGCGGCTCGGCAGACTGATTGGCGAGTTTTTCCATTATAATTCGCTGTCCCTCAATCAAAGTCTTGATTGCCTCGTCATTTGCTGTCGTTGCTACGACTTCTTTCTCGACTACTCTCTCGGTAGGTTGATGCTCTGCAAGCTTCTCCATAAGCTTTTGTATTTTCTCTTCATTTTTTACCGTCTTCTCGAGAAGCTTTTGCACAAGCTCGTCATTCGTAGACGCCTGCTGCGGCAAAGCCTGTTGAACACCCGGCAACAAAGCCGTGACAGTTTCGGAAATTATACCTCTTATCTCCTCTGCTCCTATGCCGTAGCCGCCCATATATCCGCCCTGCGGCATTCCCTGCGCTACAGATCCGCCTGCATTGCCGTTCATATTGGCATTACCGCCAAGCATGCTCATGAGAATCATCTTCAAATCCTCATCTCTGCGTTGAGTCTCGCTTTCTCGTTTTCTATCGTCCAGATCTCTTCGATTGCGCTCGTATTCGTCTCTTGCGTCTTCTAGTTCTTCTTGCGCCTTGTTGTTGAGCGAC
>CAMWVR010000029.1 GCA_947177795.1 uncultured Clostridia bacterium
ATCCGTCTTTGTTCTTCAACGCAATCTTAATCTTATACTTGCCTGCTCTATTTGCAGTTATGATCTCTCCGCCGTTATAGTTTACTCCGCTTGGCAATGGCATAACTACTTCCATTTGAGCAGAATCAAATCCATTCAATACAAAACTTACCGCATTGCCGCCGTCATATCCCTGACTGACAGTGTTAAACGTAGGCACGTTGGCTCTTGCTCCCTCTACTGTGAAATCCTTGTAGTTGGGAGATATGCTCAAATCGGGGGTATAGTTGTGATTGAGCGAAATTACCGTTGCCCTATACGTACCGTTGACGGTAGGTAGTTTTGTATCGTCGTAACTGCTTCCATACAGTCCTGTATATCTAAATCCCAAGACTGTGCCTTGCGCAAGTTTTGTATCGTTTACCCCTAAATTCGACACGTCGTGCTCTACTTTTGGCAATGACACTCCTCCTCCCGACAAAGTGTATTTTATTGGCTTGAGAGTTATCTTGAACGTAATACTTCGAGTATCTGACTTATTCGTAGCCGAGTCTTTCCAACAATATTTATTCTTACCGGTAGCCGTAAGCGTAAATTCTACCGTATATTCTCCTTCGTCTTTCGGCAAACCTCCACTTACTGCGCTGCCTGCGCTATTTTTGTATATAGTCGTCATTAAAGTGCTGCTGTCATATACCGAAGATTTATACCAAGTAGGCAGAGTGGAAAGAGAATGTACGCCGATTCTTTCACTCGTGTATTCCATCGTTGCATTTTTTGGCAAATCCAAAAGCGCAAGCGACGCGCTGTCTGCTTTTGCTAAATTAAGATGGAACGCAGGACGTACCGAATATGACGAATTGCTAGAACATCCTGCTCCTGTCTGATACATAGCATCCTTATAGTTAGTATATGATGCCGATCTAAGCCAATAACTATTTGCATCCGAATACAACTCTGAAGACCTCTGCCACATACCGTTGCCGTATGAGCCATATCCCATTTCTGCAATACTAGGTATCCAAAGTGTGTCAGTTTGCCAATCGCTGTAATTAGCGCAAGTTGTCATATTATCGCTTCTATACCTAGTATTAAAACCTGTCACCGTCTTGGAATATGCATCATTCTCATAGTTGCAATCTACTCTATCTATTCCAACGCCTTCTTCAAATTCTTGCCACTCTACATTTTGCGGCGCGTCTATAAAATCAATAAGGCTGCCGCTTACTTCTTTACCTGCCGCCATACTATTTGGCATAGTAAATATTGCAAAAGGACTATCTTTATCTTGGACTGCAACACCGTCGAACGCGGTCGGACTAGTGGCATACTTTCCTCCATTATTAAGACCCACTGCTCTTAACTTGCTCGTTGCATACATATTACCGGGATAATCCCCTTTAGTAGTAGAAGCATAAGTATTCCATTGAGCAGTTCTGTAATTTGCGTCTTTGATTTCATTGCTACTCGCAAGCCAGAGGGTAAGAATGGGCTCGTTGTTTCTATTCTTTGATAGGTATACTGCTGCCCAATTCATTCCCCCTATTTCCACTACTACGTCATTTTTTCCAGAATTATTAACGCGAAAATTTGCGCTGTTGATATTACCGTTTAATAATTCAGCGTTTACGTCGGCAAGCGTTTTTTTATTATTTCCCAAAAGCGCATTATAAAGAGCAGACAACTTATCACTGTCAAAAACTTTGCCATTGCTGTTTGACTCATAATTATCCAACGTTAATTTGCCAATGTGCGTAGTATTGCCGTAATTAGTTACCGCATCTGCCTCTTTATCTATATAACAAAAATTTGCAAGCATTGTAACAAACAAAAGACTTAACAATAAAATAATACAAATTGTCAAAACCAATACTTTATTTCTTCTTCTCTTACAATTCACTGTCTAAACCTCTTTGCAAAAGTACGCTTAATAATGCACCTCTTTACTTTCGACTGAGTATAATAACATAAGGCTTTCATTCCAAAAAAAGTATACTTTTACTGGCCCAAAGATATTGCAAAATCTTAGTTCACGAAGTATAATGTAATCGTAAAAATACGCCTTTTCACAGGCAGTCAGTAAAAGTATACTTTTTTTAGAAACGTTGCAATTTTTGAAAAATTTGAGTTAAATTAGAATTTTAGTGAATAAAAAATCGCAACGCTTAAAGATTATGCATTGCGATTTTGTCAATTACATTCGCTTAGATTTCTCCATTACGCTTCGCTTCAGTCGAAATGACAATCGGCAATTCCGTGCGAGCGTCAACGTTATGTTTTGTCACGTCAAATCATTTAATAATAAGACTCTTGCCCGTCATCTCGGCAGGTTGCGCAAGTCCCATGACGTCAAGCATAGTGGGCGCTATATCGCACAACTTTCCGCCGTCCTTGAGCGCCTTGACGCCCTCTGCGCCTATTACTACGAAAGGCACGGGATTGGTGGTATGCGCCGTAAACGGAGCTTTGGTATCCAAATCGTACATATAGTCGCAATTGCCGTGGTCAGCCGTAAGCAAGGCTTGACCGCCGACTTCTTTGATTGCATCGAGCACTTTTTTGACGCACTCATCAGTGACTTTTACGGCTTTCTTTGCGGCGTCCATAACGCCGGTATGTCCTACCATATCGCAATTGGCGAAATTGAGTATCATTACGTCGTATTTGCCGCTCTTGATTACTTCGCAAGCCTTGTCGCATACTTCGTAAGCGCTCATTTCCGGCTTCATATCAAAAGTAGCTATTTTAGGAGAGTCTATGAGTATTCTGTCCTCGTTGGGATTGGGAGCCTCTACGCCGCCGTTGAAGAAGAAAGTCACGTGAGCGTACTTTTGCGTCTCGGCAATTCTAAACTGTCTGATACCTTGCTTGGAAAGATATTCGCCGAGGGTATTTGCATGACGCTCTTTTTTGAATGCGACTTCGAGTTTTCCTTCAAAAGTTGCGTCGTAGGTCGTAAAGGATACGAACTTGGGCGCCAAGAAGCCTTTTGCTCTCTCAAAGCCGTTGAAGTCTTCAAAGATAAAACTTCTCGTGATTTGTCTTGCTCTGTCGGGACGGTAATTGAAGAAAATTATGCTGTCGCCCTTACTTACCGTAGCAGTCGGCTTGCCGTCCTCGGTAATGACGGTGGGCAGCATAAATTCGTCGGTCACGCCCTTGTCGTAACTGTTTTGCATAGCTTCCACAGCGTCGCTCTCTTTCACGCCGTCGCCGTCGACGATTGCAGCGTAAGCCTTTGCCACTCTGTCCCAGATATTATCTCTGTCCATTGCGTAAAATCTTCCGCTAATCGTAGCGATCTTGCCGTAATTCAACTTGGCAAGATAATCGCAAAGCTGTTGAATAAATCCCTTGCCGCTGACGGGAGATACGTCTCTGCCGTCCATAAAGCAATGTATATAGGTATTCTTCACTCCCATATCTTTTGCCATTTTTACCGTGGCGAAAAGGTGCTCCAAGTGCGAGTGTACGCCGCCGTCGGAGACAAGTCCCATGATATGAAGGCTCTTGCCCGCTTGCTTTGCATTGTTCATTGCGTCGACCAAAGCGGCGTTGTTGAAGAAATCGCCGTCTTCGATAGCCTTGCTTATCTTGGGCAAGTCTTGGAAGATAACTCTGCCTGCGCCGATATTGAGGTGTCCCACCTCGCTGTTGCCCATCTGCCCCTCGGGAAGTCCGACGGCAAGTCCGCTTGCCATAAGTTGGGTAGACGGATTATCATTGATTATTTTCAATACTTCGGGAGAGGTCACGGGAGATATAGCGTTGTTTTCGCCAAAATCGTTGATGCCGTAACCGTCCATTATTATAAGTCCTGTAAATTTCATATAAACCTCAGTTGGATATTACATAACCAAAGGACGCATCTAAGTGCGTCCTATTGGGATATAATTGCGTAATTAGTATTTAACTACTTGGGAGAAGTCCACAGCTTTCAAAGAAGCGCCGCCGATAAGTCCGCCGTCGATTTGCGGCATAGCCATAAGCTCGGACGCATTCTTTGGATTCATACTTCCGCCGTACTGTATTCTTACCTTTTCTTCTGCGCACTTTTCGCAATAAAGTTTTGCCATTGTGCCGCGGATGATAGCAATAGTGTCGTTGGCATCTTGAGCGGTAGCCGTCTTACCCGTGCCGATAGCCCATACAGGCTCGTAAGCAATGACGATATTCTCAAGCTCGCTCTTGTCGATATCCTTGAAAGCCTCGGTAGTCTGTCTTACCAAAACTTCTTCGACGAGTCCGCCCTCTCTCTCTTCCAAGGTCTCGCCCACGCAAATGATAGGCTTCAAGCCCTTTGCCAAAGCAGCCTTGACTCTTGCGTTGACGGTCTGATCGGTTTCGCCAAAATACTGTCTGCGCTCGCTGTGTCCGATAATTACGTACTCTACGCCAAGCTCAACGAGCATATCTGCGCTAATCTCGCCCGTGAAAGCGCCTTTCTCTGCCCAATGCACGTTCTCTGCGCCCAGCTTGATATTGGTGCCTTCGATAAGTTCGCCCGCTGCGGCGATATTAGTATAAGGTACGCACACCACTACTTCGGCTTTAGCGTCCTTGACGAGAGGAATAAGGTCTGTCAAAAGAGCCTTTGTTCCTGCGATAGTATTGTTCATTTTCCAATTTCCTGCAATTATAGGTTGTCTCATTGTATATACCTCTTAAAATTTATTTATGATTATTTGTCGTTAAGACAAGCAATGCCCGGCAATACCTTGCCTTCGAAGAGTTCGAGCGATGCTCCGCCGCCCGTGGATATGTGGCTCATCTTGTCGGCAAAACCGAGTTGAGCAACTGCTGCCGCGCTGTCTCCGCCGCCGATGATCGTCGTTGCGCCGTCTGCCTCTGCCATAGCCTTTGCTACCGCAACGGTGCCGTTTGCAAGAATGGGATTTTCAAACACGCCCATAGGTCCGTTCCAAATTACCGTCTTGGCATTCTTGACCTCGTTGGCAAAAAGCTCTCTCGACTTGCTGCCGATATCCAAGCCCATTTTGTCTGCGGGTATGGAATGAATGTCGCATTCGCTGACTTCGATAGGAGCGTCGATAGGATTGGGGAAAGAACTTGCGATTACTGCGTCGACAGGCAACAAAATCTTCTTGCCGAGAGTCTTAGCCTTTTCAAGCATTTGCTTGCAATAATCAAGCTTTTCGTCGTCTACCAATGACGTGCCGACTTCGCTGCCTTGAGCCTTTGCAAAGGTATAGGACATACCGCCGCCGATGATAAGCGTATCGCACTTGTTGAGAAGATTGTCGATAACTTTGAGCTTGTCAGCGACCTTTGCTCCGCCGAGTACCGCAACGAACGGATGAACGGGATGCTCGAGGCTGTCTGCCATTACGCTCAATTCTTTCTCGATAAGGAAACCGCATACTGCGTCTTTTACAAAGCCGTACTCAACGATACCTGCCGTCGAAGCGTGACTTCTGTGAGCCGTGCCGAAAGCGTCGTTGACGTATACGTCAGCGTATTCGCTCAAAGCCTTGCAGAAAGCTTCGTCTCTGCCCTCTTCCTCAGCGTGGAAACGCAAGTTCTCAAGCAAAACGCACTCGCCGTCTTTGAGAGCGGCAACTTTTGCCTTTGCGTCGGCGCCTATTACGTCTTTTGCAAACGTGACTTTGCCGTCCAACAGCTGATTGAGTCTGTCTGCTACAGGCTTAAGAGTCAATTTGACGGGATCGTTCTTCAAAGCTTTTGCGATAGCCTCTTCTTTTGCCTTTGCCTGCTCTTCTGCTGGCAAAGCCTCGATAGCTTTCTTTTCTTTTTTCGTCAAGCCTACTTTTGCGCTGAAAATGCTGTGAGGCTTGCCCATGTGCGAGCAAAGAATGACCTTTGCGCCCTGCTCCATGAGATACTTAATGGTCGGCAATGCGCCTTGAATACGATTTTCGTCCGTAATAACGCCGTCTTTCATAGGCACGTTGAAGTCCACTCTTACGAGGCACTTCTTGCCTTTTACTTGCACGTCTTTGATTGACTTCTTGTTCATATATAAAGTCTCCTTATACATAAAAATTATTTTTTTGATTTATTTACTGAAATATTATATCACCGTATAGATATTTTTGTAAAGAATTATTGCCAAATTTTTCCGTCAAGCAGTATATAAATCCCGCCCATTTATGCCAATCTCGTCATTTCGACTGAAGCAAATCGAAATGGAGAAATCTCTACGGTATGAAAACGGATAAGACCTCTCGACTTCGCTCGAGGTGACGGGGCGTGCGTCACAACCTAAATATACGCAATAACTTTGGCAAGCAAAGTAATTGCTAGACGTACGGTTGGACTTCGCCCTACCGACCAAACGAAAATGTCGCAAGGCTCCATTTTGTCGGTGCTTATTGACTTAATATTTTATTGTCATTTCGACTGTAGCGTAGCGCCTAACAGTACTATAAGACATTAAATATTATTCTTCGATTTGATTATTTTCGTTTTCTTTTTCTATATCTTGAGGTGTCTCAACGATACTATCAGTCTTTTGAGTATCAGTTGCGGTATTTTGCTGAGCAATTTGCGCTTCTGTATTTTCTTCTAATTTATTCTTGTTGAGAAGCGAGCAGTCAAGTCTGCGCAAATGTCCTCTGTCTGCGTCGCATACGGCGATGAATTCTCCGTTGTATTCTTCTATATGCATAGTCGCTCCGCATATATCGCAAGCCGTCTTGATATTGAGCGAATAGAACGTGTTGCCCGACAGCATATAAGGGGGCTTGCCGTAACTGATTTTTTTGACTGCGAAATTACTCTTGCACATCGCCTTGACGACACGCAATTTATATCCGTTGTCTATTGCGTAAGCTCCGCCCGCCGCGCATACGACGAATACCACGAATATCAACGCAACTCTCGCCGTCGCATTGAATTGCAACTTGCCAAGCAAAAAAATAAGTCCGATGCATACGGCGACGACTATAA
The DNA here is from genome assembly GCA_947177795.1 of uncultured Clostridia bacterium. Classification (GTDB taxonomy): domain Bacteria; phylum Bacillota; class Clostridia; order Christensenellales; family UBA3700; genus RACS-045. The sequence goes on from CAMWVR010000029.1 coordinate 6,910, forward strand.
TTGACAAAGCAAATTTAATTGCCGTAGACCTTTTCATCTTGACTTTGTCGCATACGGTGGTCGCCTCGACCTCGCCCATATCTATGTCGGGAATATTCTCAAGATCCTCTGCTTGAAGGCTTGCTTTTGACAGGATATATTGCCTTTCTCTCTCTTTTGCCTGTCTGCGCTCAAAGAAAGACATGCGCTTTTTTTCGCTGACGAGTTGCGCTCCGCACTTCTCGCAAAAACTTGAGCCCTCATTATTCTCATGTCGGCAATTGGGACATTGCATAGACTACCTCTCGTCCTTGACTCGTTGAATTTCGCCGACAGGCTTTCGCTGACCGTTCAACTTCTTGACTTTGTTTCTATAAACTCCGTAAACGCTGCGAAGCGTGACGGCTGCGGCAAGCAGGAGATAACTTGCGATATTAGGTTGAATCTGCGCTCTTCCCGCGCTTGCGGCGCCCACCGCAACGAAGAAAATCCACTGCGCAATAGCCAATGCGCAAAAGATAATTACCGCCGTCAAAAACGATACGCCGTCGGCTTTTTTTGACCTCTTAATAGCGGTAATTACTACCAAAACGATAAGCGAAACAAAGAGCAATATCGATATGACAAACGACGCCATATAAGCCCCGTCGAGCATTTCGACGTCTTCTTGAGTGACTTTTGATCTGAATGCAGACTCGACGATTGATGCGCCTATGCCGCTTGCGTTGCTGTTGGCAATATACTCAATGGAATCCTTATAGCCTTTTGTCATTGCGAAAAGAAAATCCAAATACGTCATGTCCAAAGTGACGCCCATTTCTTGATCGTTCTCCTCTGTAACCAAATCGCCTAAAAACTCGCTGAGCGAGCCCGAAAAATTCAGATTGAGCGCAGGCAAAAGCAAAAACGCAATGACTGCGATAGCAATAACTATGCCCACCGTGATATTCAACTTCTTGTCCAGCCTGTCTTTCTTCAAATCAAGCTCTTGATTATGTCGTATATCGGCTTTTTGCTGTTCGCTCAAGACGTTGGGGTTTTTCTTTTTTGACCGCTTTGCCATATCTTCTCCAAAATATCTATCTATAATTGTTACCGACGTCAATCAAATAACAACTATATATTACAACATTTTTGCAATCTTGACAACAAGTGAATAATAATTTGCAAAAAATATACACTATTTACGGCATTGAAATGTCAAAATCTATACAAGGAGAAGAAAATTTATGATCACTATTATTGCGCTTATTCTAGTTACTGTCGGCGCGCTCAATTGGCTTTCGGTAGGAATATTTAATTTTAACTTTGTAAATTGGATATTCACGCCCAACGCATACGTCGGCGCAAGAGTCGTCTACGCCCTCGTAGGTATAGCCGGCGTATGGCTTATCGCTTACTTGATATACAACAGATTTTCGCCAAAGCGTATTCACGCAGTCGAAGATATGGCTCATCACAAGAGACACGAAGACAACGAAAAAAGATAAGCTCAAAAGACGGCAAACCTCAACGGCAAGCCGTCTTTTTTTATCCATATTTAAAGTTATTGTATTTCACTCAAACTGAGTTTGAATTTTTGTCCGTTAGTAAATTTAAGCATCAATGCTTGTCCGTCATTAGTAAACGTACCCATATAGTACTCTTTAAGTAAAACTTTTATGTCGAGAAAGAGATCTTCCACCTCTACCCTGTATTTTAAGTCGCCTAATTGTGTATTGAAGATATGTTCGTTACATTTGCTTTTGTTTTGCATCCTAGATCGCCTCCTTTTGTGAGTTTGATAACCGCGCGTTTATCGTAATTTCATTATAACACAATTTTTGATTTTGTTTCTGACATATTTTGTCGAATTATGACAAGTTTTGATATCTTTTGTCATCAAACCACTAAATTTTTGGAAAAATGAAAAGATTTGTCAATATTTACTTTTGTCATTTCGACCGAAGCGGAGAAATCTCATGGTTTAAACTATCATAATCGTCCATAGTAATCTCTTCCAACAAGTTCGTCTAGAGACGCGTCGTATAAATCTGCCAAGGCAATCAAACTATTTAAAGACGGCTCGCTCTCTCCTCTTTCCCATTTGCTTATTGCAGACTGTCTGATATTCAAGAGATCAGACAGTTGACTTTGGGAATACTTATTGATTATTCTTTGATACCTTAAAGCCTTACCTAAACTTTCCATAATAGCCTCCATAAATTGTCCGTGCAGTTCCGGCATTCATTTGAATACATTATATACTCAATACTTTCATATTTCAAGCATTATGTGAAAGTATTATACATAATTTTTATTGTAGGAGAAACAAATTCATGGATATTCTATCGAATTTTGGCGAAACACTCAAAGAGTTGATTTCTATGCGAAATATAAACACCGTAGAACTTGAAGCGCAAACAAATATTGATTGCACTTCATATTCAAAATATCTAAATAAAAAAGTTATACCTACTTTGCCTAATGCAATTACTATTGCGGACTTTTTCGGTTGCTCGTTAGATTATCTATTCGGTCTTACAAATGAATTTGAAAAGGAAAATTATCTTCCTTATCAACCTTTCTCCAAATCATTTCAAGAAATTCTAAAATCGCATAAATGCACAAGGTACAGAATAAGCAAAGATTTAGGTATTCACAACAATACCGTTACTGATTGGTTTTACGGAAGACGTATACCCACCATAGATAATCTTATAATTACTGCAAAATATCTCGGTTGTTCGCTTGACGAACTTGTCGGAAGAAAACCCGTTGAAAAAATTTAAAGCCCCTTCGACTACGCTCAGGGTGACATATAAGGATAGAGATTTCTCCACTACGGTCGAAATGACAGACTGCGAGCGTCAATGATATATTAAATATAATTATCTACAAATGCTTTAGTTTTGCAAAAAGTGAGCGACGCAAGATTTTCGCTACGGCGCCTTACTTTTTGCAAAACATTATATACAAAGTCCGTGCAAAATACTTCCCAACAACAAATGTCTGCTTATCGCTTCTTGCATGCTCACGCTTTTGTCGTATGCCGAAAGTCCGTCAAGCGCAATGCTCATAAAGTTGTGTAATTCAAGCAATCTATACATAGACTGCTTTATAGGCATTCTCTGCGCAGGCAAAAAAATCTCTTGAGTGACATTGCCTTTTAGCGCAATTGCGACGCTGTTCTTTTGAATGGACACCGTGAGAAAATCAATAATTTTTTTATTACGCGACACAAAGAGTTTGTCAAGTCCGCCCAAGATTGCCGTCATTTCTTTTGCGCATTTGCAAAATTCAAAGATATGATCCGTCATATATACGGGCAACGGATAAGAGCAAATCCTGCTCTCGTTTTTGCCGCCGCTTATGCCCAGCGCCGCATACTCTCTTTGCATTTGCTCCATTTGAGCGTCGTCGGCAAGTAAAAAGTCTTTGTCATCCGCCCAGCCGTCTTTTCTGTCTTCTGCCATACTCTCCTCCCAATAAATCATACTGCAATATTATATTTTTTAAATAACAAAATATTACAATAATTTTTTAACGGCAAAATTATCAAGACTGCGACTTAATAAATTTAAGCAAAATGAGCGTCGTTAGTTGCAATTTTGCAATACTTTGATTATAATAATTAATATGGAAAATAATATATTGTCGCCCACGTCTCTTTGGGCTGATTACGACGTAAACGCCGTTAAACTGAAAGCAAATTTCTTGAAGTACGAGACAGACGAAAAAAACGTCGTAAATTTTGAGGTATATTTGAGTTGCGACACCGATACGGATAAAGAAACTCCGCTCATCTACTGCAACGGCAAATTCCCAAAAGATAATTACAAAAACGCCACGATCTTATATATCAACGGCTATACTACGTTCCAACAAAACGAACTGTCGGACACCTTTATCCCAAAGGGCTACGGCGTGATAGGATTTGATTATTTGGGAGTCTCTGACAGACCCAAGTATACGGTATATCCAAAGTCTTTGGATTTTGCAAATTTCGCGCATAGCAAAAATCATCTCGACTCTTACGTCAATTCCCCTAAGGACTCTTGCGTATACGTATGGAGCAAGATGTGCCGCAACGTCATTACTTTTATCAAAAAGCTACTCGGAGAGGACAACAAGATATATCTTAGATCTTCTATGGAAGGCGGCAATATTCTCTGGCAAGTCGCAGGAATGGACAAGAGAGTCGACGGCATAATCTCCACCAACAACGCAGGCTGGACGGAATTCAAAGGACTCTTCAGATTCTCGGGCAGCGCAGACGAATTTGATTTCAGAGAAGACAAACTGCAATGGATTAGCGCCTGCTCTCCGCAAGCGTACGCAAAATTCGTCACGTGCCCCGTATTGTATATCTCGGGCACGAATACCAACTTGACGAGCGTGGACAGAGTGGAAAAGACTCTCGATCTGACGATGAACGACGGCAACAACAGAGTGTGCCTTTGCGCTAACCTTACCAATACTATCAACAACAACGCGCGTAATACTATGGCAACTTGGCTTGACAACGTATATTTCGGCAAGAGTATGCCCAAGTCGCCCACGCTGACTTTTGAAGTAAACGAGGGCAAAGCGCTGGCAAAAATGGGATATGACGACAGCTGCGAGATAGATACGCTGACCGTATTCTATTCTTACAACGAGATGAACGGCGAATTCAGACATTGGGATCGCATTCTGCTCTCGTCGGGCAACCCCGTGACGGAAATTCCCGCTCATCACGGCGATACGAAAATCTTTGCGTATTCCGCAGCGCGCTATAAGGACGGTCAATATTACACTTCTCTGCCCCAAATGCTTAATTTGGAAAAAGTAAAAGTCAATATGGTCTCGCCCAAGAAAACTCGCATCGTCTACGAACGCAAACAAGGGCTCAACGTGTGGGCTGTGGACAATATCACGGGAGCGTCGGATATGCCCGAGCTCAAAATAGGAGCTTACGATATATTCGGCGTGACGGCAGGCAAAGGCAATCTGTCGACTTATTATATCAGCGATAAAAACTTCGAGCGTAAGGAAACGAGTATTTTGCAATTCGACTGCTATAGCGAAAGCGACAGAATACTTGAAGTGGAATTGAGCGTGGAGACCGACGATTTTTCATACGAGCCTTATAAGGTAAGCGTAAAAGTAGTGGGCGGCGAATGGCAAAAGATTGCGCTGTCGCACTCAGACTTTAAGACCAAAGACAGAGTTGCGCTCAAAGATTGGAATCGAGTCAAAAAACTCGCCTTTATCGACATCGATAATACGCTTATCAACAACATAATTTGGATATGATACTATGATTAAATTGAGCGAAATAAATCAATTCGACAAAGTGGTAACCAAAAAAAATCATCCGTGCGGGAACAACGTCTGGACGATCTTGCAAAAAGGCGTAGATTTCAAGATCCAATGCGACAAGTGCAAGCACACCGTCATAATATCCGCCGAAAATCTTAAAAAATCCGTCAAGAGCGTCTTGGAGCAAAATTAATGGAGCAAAACTCTCAACCGCAAGTAGAAAAATACTCTTATATCGACAAACCCAAAAAACAAACGGGAGCAAAATGGCTCAACGTCGTTTTGGTGTTGATAATCGTGATATTGGCGATTACGCTGATAGTATTTACCACTACTCTGACGACGATTACCGTCGACGGCAAGAGCATGTTCCCCACGCTCGTGGACGGAGACAGACTCATGCTCGTCAAGCACAGCTATACTCTCGAGCGAGGAGATATAATCGTCTTCACAAGAGAAAATCGCAACAACGTCAAACGCATTTTGGGACTCGAAGGCGACGTGATAAGATTTGATTTCGAGAACATGACTTGGGTCGTCAACGGCGAGCCGTACGACGAAGAATACGTAGACGGCGGATACAGCGAAAATTATTTTGCCATGTCCCCGCAAAGCATGGAAATATTCACGCAAGAGGGGCTGACCGTCCCGCAAGGACACGTATTCGTATTGGGAGACAACCGCAATATTCAAGGCGGCGGCATATCTATGGACTCGCATATCTACGGAGCTTTGGATACGTCAAATATAATAGGAAAAGTAATAAAAATTTTTTGAGGAGTAAAAATGAAAGCAATTGTTTCGGTAATAGGCAAAGATAAAAAAGGCATCATCGCCAAAGTCTCGACGGCTCTTTATGAGATGAATATCAATATCGAGGATATTTCTCAAACGATTATGCAAGATTATTTCACGATGATCATGGCGGTGGACACGAGCGAATGCCCTCTCAAATTCGACGGCATCGTGGACAAGCTCAACCAACTTGGCAAAGACACGCATTTGGAGATACATATCCAACTTCAAAGTATCTTTGACAGCATGCACAAAACCGACACCGATAAAAAAGGACTTTGATCATGTACTCTAGCAACGAAATTATAGAAACGATAAATATGATTTCCCAACAGCACCTTGACGTGCGTACTATCACGTTGGGAATATCTCTATTTGATTGCATTACCGACAGCAAACAGCGCACTTGCGACAAGATATACGACAAGATTATGTCAAAGGCGAGCAACCTCGTCAAGATAGGCAACGATATATCCAGCGAACTAGGCATACCTATCGTCAACAAACGCATATCCGTCACGCCGATATCGCTGATCTCTGCCGCAAGCAAAGGACATCTTGAAATAATTCGCACACTCGACAAAATCGCCGACGAGACGGGCATCGACTTCTTGGGAGGCTACTCTGCTCTCGTGCACAAGGCAATGACGCCGTATGAGAGAGAGTTTTTGCTCTCCATACCTCAGGCGCTTTCGACGACTAACAAGATATGTTCGTCAATCAACGTGGCGACCTCAAAAGCAGGAATAAATATGGACGCAGTTGCGCTCATGGGCAAAATCGTCAAGGATTGCGCATACCTCACAAAAGATAAAGATAGCATTGCGTGCGCAAAACTCGTAGTATTTGCCAACGCCGTCGAGGACAATCCATTTATGGCGGGAGCTTTTCTCGGATCGGGCGAAGACGACACCGTCGTCAACGTGGGCGTATCGGGTCCGGGCGTGGTCAAGACTGCGCTGGAAAAATGTGACGGAGACTTGACGGAAGTCGCAGAGTGCATTAAGCAAACTGCATTTAAAATAACGAGAGTGGGACAACTCGTGGCAAAAGAAGCAAGCAAACGCCTTGACGCAAGTTGCGGTATCGTAGACCTCTCTCTCGCACCGACGCCAGTGATAGGCGACTCGGTTGCGCACATACTCGAAGAAATCGGACTCGAGAGCGTGGGAGCGCACGGCACGACTGCGTGTCTTGCAATGCTCAACGACGCAGTCAAGAAAGGCGGCATTATGGCTTGCTCCAACGTGGGCGGTCTGTCGGGCGCATTCATTCCCGTGTCGGAAGACGCAGGCATGATAAAAGCCGCAAAAATAGGCGCGCTCAGTTTTGACAAACTCGAAGCGATGACGGCGGTATGCTCCGTCGGTCTGGATATGATAGCCATACCGGGCGACACCACTGCCGACGTGATATCGGGAATTATCGCAGACGAAATAGCAATCGGCGTAGTCAACACCAAGACAACAGCCGTGAGAGTAATACCCGTATACGGCAAAAAAGCAGGAGATACGGCGGAGTTCGGCGGACTTCTAGGCACTGCTCCTATAATGAATATCAGCAAGTATTCTCCGTCCAAATTTATATCGAGAGGCGGACGCATACCCGCTCCATTGCACAGCAACAAGAACTAATATGAACGTAGAAGGCAAAAATCCCGTCAAGGAAGCGCTTGACTCAAACGTTGCGATCACAAAGATCTGCATATCCAAGACTGCACACGACTTGCAGTCTATAGTTGATATTGCCCGCAAAAAGAATATCCGAGTTGACTTTGTGGACAAAGCGTATCTTGACAGAATCAGCGAGAGCAAACGCCACCAAGGCGTGATAGCCATAAGCAAAGACTTTGAATACTGCTCCGTCGACGACATATTGCAATACGCTCGCTCAAAGGGCGAAAAACTTTTTATGCTCATACTCGACGGTATCGAAGATCCTCACAATCTCGGAAGTATCATAAGAGTGGCTGAATGCGCAGGCGCGCACGGCATAGTCATTCCGTCAAGGCGAAGCGTCGGCGTCAACGCAACGGTGTTGCGCACTTCGGCAGGCGCTGCAAACCATATGCTTATCGCAAGCGTCGTCAACATCAACGACACCATACGCAACCTTAAAGAAGATTTCGTCAACGTATATTGCGCAGATATGAACGGCAAAAGCATATACGACAGCCACCTTGAAGAAGATACTGCGATAGTCATAGGCAGCGAAGGCTTTGGCGTCAAGCAATTGACGGCAAAACTCTGCGACGGCGTGTTGTCAATTCCGCAATTCGGCAAAGTCAATTCTCTCAACGCATCGGTTGCATGCGGAATAATATGCTATGAGGTAGTAAGACAACGCAATGTTAAATAAGATCTTCGGCAAGTGGAACGTTGCGGAGTCTGTCTTTTACGTCGTCGGGCTTGCGCTTATCATAACGATGTCAATCTGTTTTAAGGCGTCTTGGATATCCGCCGTCGCCGGCATATTCGGACTTTCTTGCGTACTTTTTGCCGCCAAAGGCAAAATTATTTGCGTCTTTCTCACTTGGGGAATGATAGTTTTTTACAGCATACTCTCTTTTCAGAACAAATACTACGGCGAAGTATTTATCAATCTGTGTATGATGTTTCCGATGACGGTAATCCAACTCGTTGCGTGGATAAAAAATCTCGGCAAGGATTACGTCGTCAAAGTCAACTCCATTACCAAAAAAGAGATAATTATCGTAAGCGCAGTCGCTCTCATCGCCTTCGCGGTATTCTATTTTATATTGAAAGCGCTCGACACTTCTCAACTTATATTCAGTACCATTTCTATAGTAACCAGCGTGCTTGCCACTTACTTCCAATCGAGAAGAAGCAAGTACGGATTTTTGTCATTTCTATTCAACGATACCGTGCTGTGCGTACTTTGGACGTTGGCAACGCTGCAAGATATAAAAAATATCTCAATGCTAATCGCCGTTGCGCTCTACGTAGTATGCGATATATACGGTTTTATAAGTTGGGGAATAATGCAAAAACGTCAACGAAATAGCGTTGACGTCAATTAAACAGACTTAAAACGAGCTTTGATTTTACGGCGTATCTTCTGAAGATTGTTGTCGACGTATTTTGTATTTTTGCCAATCTCTTCGGCAATCTCCGCATATGACTTTCCGTCGTAATACATATTGAGAATTTTTCTCTCGTCATTCGTCAACGACGTGACTATTATCAACTTGAGAGTCTCCACCTCTTCGGTATTTATCGCAATCTCTTCTGGAGTCAACGAACAACTGTCGGCTTCTTCAAGCGAACTGATAGGTATACTGTCGCTCAAAGCCTTGTTTTTGAGTCTCTTGCCGTTGCGAATGCAATCAAGAATCCTATTTTTAATACACTCGTGGGCGTAAGTAATAAACGTAGCGTCTCCGTCGAGATCAAAGGTCACGATAGCGTTGAAAAGTCCTATCATACCTTCTTGCGCAATATCGTCTCTATCTACGCCTTTGAGATAAAAAGTACGCGCAATCGAATTGACTAGCCCTTTGTATTTCTCCAAAAGCTCTTCGATTGCATTCTCTTTTCCTTCTCGGTATTGTTTTATCAAACTTATATCTTCTTGCATTAGCTTTCTTACCCGTCAACAGTCAATAGTATAAACATCGATTTTGCATATCAAATTATGTTCCACTAAGGGCTGCCGTCGGGTATAATAAATATATTTTATTTTTTAGATACTTTTTCTAACAATGCTTGCTGTTTCTCACGCATTTCAAGCGGTTTACCGCACGTCATCTTACCTTCGGTGCAAGCTCCGCTTACGCACGACGGTCCGCATTTGCCGAATATCGCAGGAGCGACTTCAAGCACAAGCTCCAACATTTGCCATGCCACGTCTCTGATTTCCCACTGCGCGCGACTGCAACATCTCAAGTTGAAAAAGTTCATAAGCGATCTTGCGTTCATCGTGACGATCATTTTGGTTTCTGCGGCGTTGGGAAGCACGAATCTTGCGTCCTCGTTGGACTTTTCGCACGCTCCGCCGAGAGCCGTCTGCCACTCGGTATACCACTCGTGCATAGTCGCCATTTGTTTTTCAAACTTCTCTATCGCCTCGCTGCCCATTGCCTCAATAGCCTCGGGGATAACGTAGTTGAAGGTTCCGCCATTCTTATTTGCCGCAACGTATCTTTGCGACTTCACGCTGAAAGACGCTATTCTATGTCTTGTGATCTGCGCAAGCAAACTGCGCGATACGCCCTCTATACCAAAAGTAAAACTTGCGTGCTCAAAGGGAGAGGCATGACCGAATGATCTCAATCTCTCGATAAATTTAGTTATGTCGCTCTTATCCAAGCCCTCTTGCAAGTTCTCGATAGTAGCGTCGCTGTAACACAGCTTTGCCGCCAATGCAATCGTCCTCTCGGGATTGGGCGTGTATTCAAGTAATTTTACGCTTGGTTTGACCTGTGGCATAGTTGATTCCTCCAATAAGTATCTTAATCGTATATCCTAAATATTTTACTTAACTCTCATGCGTTTGTCAATTTATAAGTCAACAAATATTCCAGCCTTTCGCGCTGTCCCGTCAAATATAGAAAACCTATCAATGCCTCGTATCCCGTGGCAAGTCTGTAATCGCAGACGGTAGCGTTTTTTGCCATTGAGTGAGAATGAGCGTTGCGCGCTCTGTGAAAGATATCGTTTTCTTCTTCAGTCAGTATATCCATAATGGCTTGCATACTCTTTGCCTGCGCCTCGGCTTTGACTTGCGCCGTGACAGCCTTGTGCAATTTGTCGGCTTTGCCCGTGGTCCTGCCGAGTTCTTGCAGTCTCACGTACAGCGTATGCACTCCGTCGCCGACATAGGCAAGCACGAGAGGGTTGAGTTCTCGCGCTTGTTTTGTCGTCATTGGATTATCGTTGATAGGCAAACTCATTTCTTCTTTGCCGTCTTCTGCTCCACGAAATAATCAAAGAGCAATTCGTCGCTGTATACTTCTTTGCCCGTAGCTTTCAACGTACACTGCTGAATGTATTCATAACAACTCTTTTCCATAATTCTGATTATCTCAAAAGCCTCGTCCATATCCTTTCCTGCGCAGAATACGCCGTGATTAGCCATAAAGCAAGCGTTGCGTCCCTGCATTGCCTCGACGGTGCCGTTCTTCAGCGTTTTCGTACCAGGCAAGCCGTAAGCGCCCACTCTGCAAGTTCCGCCAACGAGCTTTTGCATCTCTTCGCTCATCACGGGCAACTCGATTCTTGCCGACGCAAGGACAGAACAGAATATCGGGTGCGAGTGTATCGTGGCGTTTATCTCTTCTCTTGCTTGCAATATTGCCGCATGGATCTTTCTCTCGCTGGTTGGTTTCTTACCCATAGACCAAACGGACGGATCGCTGATTTGCACGACGGGCATATCCTCGGGCGTAAGCGCAATGTAGTCCAAGCCTGTCGGAGTAACCAACATATAGTCCTTGTCAAGTCTTACTGCCGTATTGCCCCAAGTGCCTTGCACGAGATTTTCTGCCAAAAGTCCCACTCCGCTGTCTTTGATTACCTGTCTCAGCTCGACTTCTTTCGCATCGTCCCAAGTCTTGTTGATAACGACGGCGTTCTTGTCTTCGCTCGGTTTTTCCGCAGCTGCGTTTGCAGAAGTTTCGCCCTCTTGTTTTGCAGTGAGATTTTCTTGATTTTTCTTGCTGTACTTGGTCTTGTAGATGAATCTCATCAATCTTGCCTCAAAGCCGTTGATGATCTTATTCTCGCCGATTACGCTCGACGCTACAAAACAGTGACTTGCTTTGTCAAGCACCAAGACGCACGTATAAGCCTCGTCCATAGTACGTCCCGAGGTAATACAGCCTTTGTCTTTGACGAGGCAGGAATTTCTGCCCTTCAAGGTCTTGATTATGCTTGCTATATCGTCTTTTGAGGTCTTGCAGGTCGGACCTACTATCTGCGCCATATCGTCAAGCACCGCAGGAATCGTTACGCCGGCTTTTGCGACGGGCACAACCCACTTTGGATAACATTGACAAATAGCGTTGATGTCGGCTCTTGCTTTATAAATTTCAGAGTGATATTTATATTCTTTTTCCGCAGTAAAGATATTCATCTTTATTACGTCTTCTTCGGTGAGGTCGGCAAGTTTAACTCCCGCTTTGGTAATATACATCTCGTTGAGTTCAAAGCGCATGCTTATCATGTCGTCAGAGCCTACTATGCCCTCCGCAACGAGTCTTTTTGCATAATCTAAAATTGTTTGGATATTGGTATTCATTATTCTTCGTCTCCTTCAAATCTTTTTGAGTTGGCTTGTCTATAGGTCTTTTCCAAACTGTAATATATTTGCTTATAGCTCTTGAAAAGCTCGTCGTAAATATATTTGTTTTGCGGATTTGGTCTATACGTTTTGCTCTCCACGACAAAATTCTTTGCCTCGGCAAAACTTCCGAGTTGTCCCAAACCGATAAGCGCAATTATTGCCGCGCCCAATGCGCCTGCGTTTCTCGGATTTTGCACGATTGCAAACTCACTGCCCGTGATATCTGCAATGATCTGCATCCAAGCGTCGTCCAAAGCGCCGCCGCCAATGATTCTGAACTGTCTGCAATGGAACTTGTAATCCTTGCGGAAGTTCTCGAGTATCCATCTCAAATTATAGCCTATACCCTCATACAAAGCCTTCATGATATGCTCTCTCGTATGATTGGGAGTGACGTTCCAGAGCGTTGCTCTCGTCGTAGTAGACGATACGGGACATCTCTCGCCGAGCATCCATGGAGTGCAAATCAAGTGATCCGAACCCGCAGGTATCGACTCGATTACTTTGTCCATATAAGCGTATATGCCATCGCCGAGTTCTTTTTGTTCGTTGGCGAAGAACTGATCGCATATCCATTGGATATTGCTGCCTGCCGCCTCGGTAATACCGCAAATAAGATTCATTTCGGGGTCTGCCGACTGAATTGCCGCAGCTCCGTGCTTAAACTTGGTCTTATTTCTACTCGACGCTGCTACCCAAGCCGAAGTGCCGAGATAGATATGTATCTCGCCGTCGCCGTTCATACCGCTGCCGATTGCCGCAGCCTGCGTATCGTCGCAACCGCCGAATACGGCAGTGCCGACGCAAAGTCCCATTTTCTCTGCCGCCTCGTCGGTAAGTCCGTTGCCTATCTTGTCTGTGCTCTTGACGAGCGGAGGAAGTTTTTTGAGGTCAATACCGATGAGTTTCAATGCGCTCATCCAAGTCTTTTTCTTGAGATCGAGGCCATAGCTCGATGCGCCCGAAAGTTCGGCAACCATTTCGCCCGTACACTTATATTTCAAATATCCGTTTACGTCAAGAAAATACTTGGTGTTGTTATACACGTCGGGACGTTCTTCTTTGAGCCACTGTATCTTAGATACGACGTCCTTACCCATAATAGGCGTACCCGATACCAAAGTGAATATCTTCTTGCCGCCGACTTTTTTCATGAGCGTCTGCGCCTGCTTTTCCGCTCTGCCGTCGACCCAAGTGATATTGCGATGCAATACTCTGCCGTTCTTGTCTACGGGAATGATACCCATCGCCTGCGTTGAGAAGATGACGCCTTCGACGTCTTTGGGATCAATGCCCGTCTCTTCCACAATGGTTCTTGACGCAAGGCATACTGCGTCCCAATACTCTTCCGGCTCTTGCTCGACAAATGCGGGAGCGGGATAATAAGTCGGATAAGGCACTGCTTTTGACGCAACTATGTTGCCTTTGAAATCGATGAGTACGGCTTTATCCGAACTCGTACCCATATCGTGCGCCATTATGTATTTCATAATTTACCTCTTATATTCTTTGATTGTTTTAAGTAAAAAATGCGCAAAAGGTGAACCGATTGCCGATCCACCTTTCATCGCTTATAAATTACTTATTTGCTTTTGCTTCGGCAGCCTCAGCCTTTGCAAGCTTCTTTTCTGCTTTTGCGTACTTCTTATCGTTGACGCCCTTGTACTTGTTCATCTTGTACTTAGCGACTTGCTTATCCATAGACTCGGTTCTCTCTTCGACCATACCGAATACGGTATCGAATCTGCTGAGAGCGTCTTCGATTACGTCGTCGGTGTCAGCCATAGAAGTATAGAGACGAGAGCCTGCAAGCGTAACGATACCGTTTGCCATATAAGCGGCTCCCATGTGTTCCATAGCGACCTTTCTTACCATGATCATATCCTGCTTCTTAAGCACCTTGAGGAGCGTGAGCATGCTCTTTGAAGAGAAGTCGTAGCTCATTGCGCCCGTGCACTCAAGGTGAACGATAGAACCTTGGTTGTACGCAACGTAAGGCAAGTTGTGCTTTTCGATCAATTTTACGAGACCGTCAGTCAACTTATCGCCCGCAGCGCCAGCCTTAACGCAAGCGTTGGTCTCTGCAATCTTCTTGATTGCCACGTATCCTGCCATTGCGGAGAGCGGATTTGCCGCCAACGTACCGCCGCAATATGCTTTCTTTGCGCCGCCCGCAACGCCTGCCGCAAGAAGTGAAACGTATTCTTTCTTACCGCCTACGCCGCCTGCCGCAGGATAACCGCCTGCAACGATCTTTCCGAAGATAGTCAAATCAGGCTTGACGTTGAAGAAACCTTGAGCGCCGCCGAGACCTACTCTGAATCCGGTAACTACTTCGTCGAAAATGAAGAGAGCGCCGTATTTATGAGCAAGCTCCAAAGCCTTTTGGTTGTAATCGAAATCTACGGGACGAGTACCTGACTCAGGTCCTACCGGCTCTACGATGACCGCAGCCGTACCGCCTCTCATTCTCTTATTGTACTTGAGATAATCCTCGAGCATATTGAGATCGTTAGGTCTTACTTCGTCGATTACCGAGAAGATATTGTTGGGGATACCGTGGGATTCGAGGAACTGTCTCGTACCAGGTACTTTAAGTCCGTAAACCATCTGATCGGACCAACCGTGATATGCGCCGCCTATCTTAATGATTCTCTTGTTCTTCGTCTGACATCTTGCGATACGGATAGCAGCCATAACGGATTCGGTACCCGAACCAAGCATTCTGAACATTTCGACGTTGGGCATATGCTTGTTGATTTCTTTTGCGATAAGAAGCTCGGCCTCGTGGAAAAGACCCGTTACGGGACCGCAATCCTTGATGAGCTTGATAGCCTCTTCCTGCACGTCGGGATAGTTGCTTCCCAAAATCGTAGGTCCGCCTGCCTGCAAGAAGTCGATATATTGATTTCCGTCGATATCGGTAAGATATGCGCCTTCAGCCTTTACCATACACATCGGGAACGGCTTGTTGAACGCCAAGTTGTGTTGAACGCCGCCCGGGATAAACTTCTTAGCCTCGGCGGTGATTTCCTTTGATCCTGCGCACTTTTGATCGTAGTACGTAGAACATATCTCTTTATACTTATCTTCAGGAATAGAGTAAATATTCTTATCGGTAAGATCTTTGAGACTTTGATTTATCTCTTTTGCGCTTCCCCAGCGCGAAATGCCGTAACCTTGCTGAACTTTTTCCGGCAACGGCTTGTAAGTAACTTTCATAGTTTGCCTCCTTGAAGTTAAAATATTTCATATAAATTTTATCATACTTAATTGATTGTTGTCAATATACGCAAAAAAATAGTTTGAGCAATTTATCTAAATTTTTTATAAATTTTCAAAAATAATGATTGACAAATGTCGAAGAAAAGTACATTAATTTACAAACCAACTTTTTTTGATAATTATTTCAAATTTGTGTTGTTAATTGAACGGACCGTATGATATACTATAAAAGATAAAACACAAGGAGTTCCCAATATGGAAGACAACCGATATCCCCACGGACAAAAAATGTATGACCTCGTAAAAGAAGTCATAGACGTTACCGGACCGAGATTGCCGGGTAGCGAAGAAGAAAAACAAGGCGCAAAGATTATCGCAGACCAATTCGAGAGAGAACTAGGCGCCGCAGCCGTCACGGAAAAATTCAAGACGCCAAGACACGCTTGCATAAGCGCTATTCCGTGGCTGGGTTGGGTGGCTTTCGTTGCGTTTTGCGCATTTTACCTTTCTCCGATAGCGTCGTTGGCGCTTTCGGCGTTTTGTCTTTTGTTTGCCCTGACGCATATTTTTTATTACAGCCATTTGCTTGATCCTCTCTTCCCCAAAGACGATTCTCAAAACGTATACGCAGTGATACCGCCCAAGTCGGGAAATGCAAAATACAACGTCATTTTGTCTGCGCATATTGACAGCAGTTGGTGCTGGTTGCATTCATACAGAAATCCCAACACGATGATGATTAAGACGGGAATAGGCGTATTGAGCGTCGTGGTACTCTTGATATTATCTATCGTTACAATAGTCCTCGAAGCAGGCTCAAGCGTTTCGTTCATGGGACTCAGCGTCGCATTCAACAACGTGTCCGCCAACGTACACGACGGCAACGATATCGCAACGATCGTAATGTACTGCTTACCGTTGATTTGCCTACCGGGTTTTTACTTCTTGACGCAATATCTTTCCTATGACAAAAAGCTCGCCGCTCCGGGAGCAATGGATAACTTGTCGGGCGTAGCAACTGCGATCGAAGTCATCAAACATTATCAAGAAAACGAAGACGAGATAGCAAAAGACGCAAAATTCATCGTGCTTGGCACGGGCGCAGAAGAAAGCGGACTTATAGGCGCTATGGCATTCGTAAAGGCGCACAAGGACGATAAAGAACTCGTCAACGAAAATACTTATGCGCTCAACCTTGACTCATTCAGAGATATGGATCACTTCAACGTCGTAAAGAAAGATACTTTGCAATTCGTGCCCTTTGACGGAGAACTCATTGAACTTTCAAAACAAGCTATCGAAAACTGCGGAGTCGAATCTCATATAATCGAAAATCCTGTAGGCGGCAGCGACTCGACAGCCTTCGCCAAGGCAGGCATTAAGACTATCACTATCAATGCGCAAGATCCGCGTCCTACCGATTATTACCACACCACCAACGACGGTATTGATAATCTAAAAATCGACACCCTAGAAAAAGGCTTTGAAGTGGTAAAAGAACTCGTAAGACTTATCGACAACAAATATAAAGACGATAGCTCTTCAGCAAATTGAAAACCAAATTTAAAATAAAAAAGCCCGAATTAATTACGGGCTTTTTTTATGTCGTTTTTTATAATTATTGAGATTTATCGAATTCGCTAGAAGTGACATTGTATTACTTCTTCACTTACTAATATTACCTCTTTACTACCACTTGGCTTCCCCTTGAGGGGAAGCTCCGCCATTGGCGGTGATGAGGTGTTTTTGTCACCTCGAGCGAAGTCGAGGAGTCTAATCACTTTATATCAATGAGATTTCTCCACTTCACTTCGTTTCGGTCGAAATGACAATCACTTCTTGCTTCTCATAGAGCGCTGCTCTCTGAGAAGCTCCTTATACCTCTCAATCTGATCGTCTCTCAAGTCCACCATCTTCTTCGCCGTCTCAAAGGCTTGCTTATCGCTTACTACGACTTCAGTCTCCTTGACTCTCACTTTCGTGCCGTCTCCCGTCGCGTCCCTTCTGATGTCTTTCATATACTCGTCTTCCATTTTCAAGAGAGCTACGGTCGTGTCTTTCTTTATCGTGAGTTTGACCAATGGATTAGTACTAGTCTGTCCGTACACTACGAAATACGTCGACTTCTTCTCTTTGCACTTATACTTAGTAAGAGCGTAGTCTCTCAATCCGTCAAAGTACTTCTTTTGCTCTTTGCTTAGCAATGCGTATGCTTCGTCAAGAGTAAGTCTCGGTGCTTTCTCTACCTTTGGTTTAGCAGAAGCGGTTACTTTGACTTTTACTTCTTTCTCCACTACCTTTTCCACCACTTTCTCTACAGGCACCTCGACTCTTACTTCCTTTTCGACAATCTTCTCAACTTCGACAGGCACTTCTTTTTCCACAATCTTCTCGACTTCTACGGGTACTTCGACAACCTTTTCTACGATTTGAGGTTCAGTAGACTGATTGGCGAGTTTTTCCATTATGATTCTCTGTCCCTCAAGCAAAGCCTTGATTGCCTCGTCATTTGCTGTCGTTGCAACAACTTCTTTCTCGACTACTCTCTCGGTAGGTTGATGCTCTGCAAGTTGTTTTATCAAGTCCCTTATCTCTTCTTCGTTCTTTTGAGACTTCTCCATCAACTTCTCGTTTTGCTCTATAAGTTTTTGCACAAGTTCGTCATTACTTGACGCTTGTTGAGGCAACATCTGTTGCATACCCGGCAGCAATGCCGTAACGGTCTCCGTGATCAATCCTCGCATGTCTTCCATGCCTATTCCGTAGCCACCGCCCATATATCCGCCTTGCGGCATACCTTGAACCATTCCGCCGTTGTTGCCCATGCCCATAAACATCATACGCATATTCTCGTCGCGTTGGCGAGCCTCTTCTTTTTCTTCCTGTCTCTTCTTTTCCTCATGCTCCGCAAGGCAGTCTTCGTAATTCTCTTCCGCCTTGTTGCATCTGCTCTTGGCTATTAG
>CAMWVR010000030.1 GCA_947177795.1 uncultured Clostridia bacterium
AGAAAGCCGAGAGAGAAATGGATTACGCAAAAGACGAATATGAAAAGAATGAGGCAAGACAGCGCGACGAAAATATGCGTATGATGTTCATGAGCATGATGGGCGGTCAAAATTCAAATATGGGACAACCGCAAGGCTCTTACATAGTTCAAGAAGGCTTAGGTATTGACGAAATGAGAGGGCTTATATCCGAGACGGTGGCTGCGCTCTTGCCGGGTGTGCAACAGATGTTGCCTCAACAGGCAGGTATTAACGAAGATGCCGTACAAAAAATGTTGGATCAAAACGACGAAAAAATTCAAAAGATGATGGAGAAAAATGACGAGCGCATCGAAAAGCTTATGGAAAAGATAATCGAATTATCGTCTGCGCAAAAGGAAGAATCTCAAGTTGTAGAGAAGATAGTGGAAAAAGTCGTCGAAGTACCCGTAGAGGTTGAGAAGATAGTAGAGAAAGAGGTGCCTGTTGAGATAGAAAAAATCGTAGAGAAAGAAGTCAAAGTATCCGCACCTGCAAAACCTAAAATAGAAAAACCACCGAGACTTACTCTTGACGAGGCTTACGCATTGCTTAGCGAAGAGCAAAAGAAATACTTTGACGGATTGAGAGAATACGCGCTGACAAAGTATAAGTGCAAAGAAAAGAAGTCGACGTACTTCGTAGTCTACGGACAGACGAGCACCAATCCATTGGTCAAACTCACTATAAAGAAAGACACGACGGTAGCACTCTTGAAAATGGAAGACGAGTATATGAAAGACATCAGAAGAGACGCGAGCGGAGACGGGACTAAAGTGAGAGTCAAAGAGACTGAAGTTGTAGTAAGCGATAAGCAAGCCTTTGAGACGGCAAAGAAGATGGTGGACTTGAGAGACGATCAGATTGAGCGTTACCAAGAGCTTCTCAAAGAGCAGAGAAGTATGAGAAATAAGAAATAGACCCTTCGACTACGCTCAGGGTGACTCGTTGAAAGCGAGAGTTACACCTTGAATATGTCACTCTGAGCGAAACGCAGTGGAGTCGAATGAGTCTAATTTAATGTCATTGACGCTCGCACGAGACGCACCTGCTTGCTCGCTATGCCGTCGCTGCGCTCCTTACGAGCGAAGTCGAGAAATCTCATCGGATATAAAATGATTAGACCTCTCCGCTACGGTCGAGGTGATGTGTCAACTAAAAAGTGTGTACGATACCGTACACACTTTTTTAGTTACGATGAATAATGTCACTGAAAACTATATTTAAGGCTTTGGAATAAAAAGTTTAAAGTCGTCAAAAATTATTGACAAGGCCGTAATATTATGGTAAGATTAAGAAAACCTAGTAAATTACTAGGGATTAAAGGATGTAACTATGTCAAAAAAGGTCAAGTTTAATATACAGGGAATGACTTGCGTAGTATGCGCCAATACTTGCCAAAAGGCCATTGCTAAATTAAGCGGAGTTAAGTCTTGCAACGTCAACTTTGCAAGCGGCGTTGCGCTTGTGGAATACGACGATAATAGCATAAGCGAAAAGGATATATTTGCCGCTGTCAACAAGGCGGGGTATAAAGCGGTCGCCATAGATCAAGGAGACAAGGGACAGAACGTCGGCGTGCTTGTGGCAATGTTGGTTTTGTCATTTCTTTTGCTAGCATACGCAATGCTGGGTATGTTGGGCGTGAAATATCCGTCAGCCATTTCGGCAGAGGATTCTCCGATCGTGTTTACGGTAATTCAACTCGTATTATGCGTACCCGTGATAATAATGGGTTTGCCGTTTTATATCAGAGGCTTCAAAAATCTTTTTAAGGCAAAACCCAATATGGACAGTCTCGTTGCAGTGAGCACTACCACGGCGTTTGTATATAGTTTCGTCAACTTTATTTTGGTATGTACAGGCGACGCCCACAAGGTACATAGTCTGTATTTTGAGAGCGTAGCGGTAATCATTGCGATAATATCTCTCGGCAAGTTCTTGGAGAGTAAGTCGCTCAAGAAGACGGGCGACGCAATACGCAGTCTTACTATGCTTACTCCTGCTTACGCTACGGTTTTGCGCAACGGAGAATGGACGCAAGTCGACAGCGCTGAGGTAAAAAAAGGCGATACCGTATTGGTCAAGGCGGGCGAGAGCTTCTGTTGCGACGGCGTTATATTAGAGGGCGAGAGCAACGTCAACGAGAGCATGTTGACGGGAGAGAGTATGCCTGTGGACAAAAGCGTGGGCGACAGAGTTTTCGGCGGTACCGTCAACGGAAATGGGATAATTAAATTTACCGCCGATAGCGTGGGCGAGGCGACTAAGCTGTCAAAGATAATCGCTCTTGTGGAAGAGGCTCAAAACTCCAAAGCGCCTATCGCAAGAATTGCCGACAAGGTGTCGGGAGTGTTCGTGCCTGTCGTAATGAGTATCGCCATACTTGCAGGCATAATTTGGTGGGCGACAAACGGCTTTGCAATGTCGATCAAGATATTTGTCAGCGTGCTTGTCATCGCTTGTCCATGCGCATTGGGACTTGCAACGCCGACGGCAATAATCACGGGTATAGGTAGAGGCGCAAAGGGTGGTATTCTATTCAAAAACGCCGAGAGTCTAGAAAGGCTTGGCAGTATAAATACCGTGGTCTTTGACAAGACGGGTACTATCACGACGGGGCGTCCTATCTTGACGGATAAATATATCTTGGGAGATGAAGAGCAGATACTCGCTTACGTCAGAGCGGTGGAGAGCGTGAGCGAACACCCCATTGCCAAGGCAATAATAGAGAGCATTGCGCCCAATGATTTGCAAGCCGAAGTCAAAGTCCTGTCGGGGTATGGTCTTCAAGGCGAAATCCAAGGTAAACAAGTGCTGTGCGGAAATATGGCGCTATTGCGCAACAACGGAATAGATACGCAGAGCATTGAGGCAAAAGCCGACGAGTTTTCCATGCAGGGCAAAAGTATTGTTGCCGTAGCCATAGACGGCAAGGCTGTCGGAGTACTAGGCGTGGCGGATACGCTGAAAGAGGACAGCAAGAAGTCGATTGAGGATCTAAAAAGTCTGGGTTTGCGAGTCGTGCTTTTGAGCGGAGACAATCAAAAGTCGGCAGAGTATATCGCAAAAAACGCAGGTATTGACGAAGTAATCGCCAACGTGTTGCCTGAGCAAAAGGGCGAAGTAATAGATAAATTGATTGCAGAGGGCGCAAAGGTGGCTATGGTGGGTGACGGTATCAACGACGCTCCGGCGCTTGCAAAAGCCAACGTGGGAATTGCCATGGGCGGCGGAAGTGATATTGCAATAGAGAGCGGACAAGTAGTTATTGTCGGCGGACAGATATCCGGCGTAGTCAGAGGAGTGAGACTCGCAAGGGCGACGATGCGCAATATCAAGCAAAATTTATTTTGGGCGTTTATCTATAATATCATCGGTATTCCTATCGCATGCGGAATTTTGTATCCTATCAACGGATATACGATGAGTCCGATGTTGGGCGGATTGGCAATGAGTCTGTCATCGGTGTCGGTAGTTGCCAATGCATTGCGACTTAACTTCTTTAAGTTTGACAGGGGCAAGAATAACGATGCTTGCAACGGAAGTTGTCCGCTTGAAAATAATGACGTAAAATTAAACGAAGACGTAATAAATCAAAAACAACAATCCACCGTTCAACACGTGGAAAAAAGGAGAGAAAAAATGCAAATCAAAGTAAATGGAATGATGTGTAGCCATTGCGAAAGCAGAGTCAACAAGGCGGTCGGCGCTTTGGACGGAGTTTTCTTCGTTTCGGCAGACAGCAACAAGGGGATCGTCGAAGTGGAATTCGACAAAGACAAAGTGACCTTAGAACAAATCAAGATGGCAATCGTAGAGCAAGATTACGAAGTGGTGTGATTTGTTTGGCGAGAAGGGAGGCTAGTCAAATTTAAAATACGTCTTTTCCGCCAATACAGCCTTTGGCTCACGCCGACGTACGGCAAGTACGCCGTCGCTCGCAAAAGACGGTCTTGACAAAAAATCCGCTATTTTATTCTTTGTCTATCTCCTTTCTCGCCAAACGAAGATTTGTTTTTTAATTTATGTCACCTCGACCGTAGCGGAGAGGTCTCTATCCTAGTTATTAGGTAAGGTAAGAAGTAATAGGGAAGAGTGAAGAAGTAAAGGATATCTATTTGACAAGGCAAGAACTATGTATTAAAATGTATACGAATTTTATTACACACAAAATGGACTGAGGATACGGAGTTATGTTTGAAAAAGTCAAGAAGATATTGAGCGAAGAACAAGTCAAGGAGATGACGCGGCTCACTGCCGATTGTCAAAAGCTGAAGAACGACAGGGACGAAACGGCAAGGAGAATAATCTCGGGCGAAGATAAGAGAATGATGCTTATCATCGGACCGTGTTCGGCTGACAATCAAGACGCCGTATGCGATTACGTTGCCCGTCTTGCAAAAGTTGCAGACAAAGTCAAGGATAAGATTTTTATAATTCCAAGAATATATACCAACAAACCGCGTACGAGAGGAGAAGGATACAAAGGCATTCTTCACAATCCCGATCCGCACAAAAACGTCACGGATATATTGGCGGGCATATTGGCGATAAGGGATATGCACATCAAGGCTATCAGCGAAAGCGGAATGAGCGCCGCCGACGAAATGCTTTATCCCGAAAACTATCATTATCTTGACGATTTGCTTACTTACGTTGCAATAGGGGCGAGGTCTTCGGAAAATCAGCAGCACAGACTTGTTGCAAGCGGCGTAGACGTGCCCGTCGGAGTAAAGAATCCTATGAACGGAAGCATGAGCGTCACGCTCAATTCCATATACGCAGCGCAGATTCCCAACGAGTTCAAGTACCTTGATTATCAAGTCAAGACTCAAGGCAATGCGTACGCGCATGCAATACTTCGCGGCAGCGTGGACGTATACGGCAACAATCATCAGAATTATCATTACGAGGACATAGTTAAGTTCAGCGAAATGTACAAGGCGCAAGGACTAAAAAATCCTGCGATAATCATCGACACCAATCATTCCAATTCCGGCAAGAATTATCTCGAGCAAATCAGGATTGCCCATGAGATAGTCAATAATATGCATTACAACGCGGATATCAAAAACGTCGTCAAAGGTATGCTGATAGAGTCGTATATCGAAGACGGCAATCAGAAAGTCACAGACAACGTATACGGCAAGTCGGTTACCGATTCTTGTCTTGGTTGGGAAAAGAGCGAAAGACTTATATACGACGTGGCAGACAGACTGTAAAAAATATAAACGTTTATCTACATAGAGACCGTCAAGCGTCCTTAAAATATATTGATTAATATTATAATAATATATTAACAATATAAGTAACGCAAGAGCGGTCTTAAATCATAATAATGATTATCTTGTTTTGCTAGGAGGCAATTATGATATTGATAGATAAACGAAGCACTTATATTTCTCCCGAGGCGAAGATAGCCGACGACGTTATTATTTATCCCAACAACCATATTATCGGCAACACCGTGATAGGCAAAGGGTGCAAGATAATGCCCAACTGTATTCTTACCGACAGCGTTATAGGCGCAGGGTGCAGCGTGACGGCAAGCGTCATGGAAGAAGCCAAGGTTGGAGACACGACTACCGTAGGCCCTTACGCTTATCTGCGAAAAGGCGCAAGTGTGGGGAGTCATTGCAGAATAGGCGACTTTGTGGAGATAAAAAATTCTACCGTCGGCGATTATACCAAGGCTTCGCACTTGGCTTATATAGGAGACGCGACTGTAGGCGCCCGTTGCAATATAGGCTGCGGAGTAATATTCGTCAATTACGACGGCAAGACCAAGCACAAGACGACGGTCGAGGACGATTGCTTTATAGGTTCTAATTGCAATATCATTGCGCCCGTTACGTTGAGAGAGGGGAGTTATATCGCCGCAGGCACGACGGTCACGGAAGAGACTCCGACGGACAGCTTCGTGATAGGCAGATCTAGGCAGATCGTAAAAGACAGAAAGGATCAAAAAAACAAGATGAAATTCGGTACTGACGGAATGAGAGGGCTCGCTTACGAAGAGTTGAGCGAGAAAGTCGCCTTTGAAGTTGGCAACGCATTGGGACGTATCAAGTCTGGCGCAAAAGTCTTGATAGGAAGAGATACGCGCAGTTCGGGCGTGGATCTGTCCGCGGCGTTTATAGAGGGACTGCTTACGGCAGGCGGCAACGCAATGGACGTGGGTATAATGCCGACGGCGGGCGTGGCGTACCTCACCAAAAAGCACGGGTGCGATTTCGGCATAGTAATCAGCGCGTCTCACAATCCTCCGCAGTACAACGGTATCAAAGTTTTTGACAGCCAAGGATATAAGGCAAGCAAGGATATAGAAAAGCTCATAGAGTCTAATCTCGGCAAGGATAGTTGCATAAGAGAAAAGGGCGAGCGTATCAAATACCCTAACGGCGAGAGGGAGTATGCAGATTTCTTGATCGCAAAAGGCGTTGATATGTCGGGTATGAAGATATTGCTTGACTGCTCCAACGGCGCGTCAAGCAGAATAGCTCCGCAAGTATTCAAAGCGTTGGGCGCTCAAGTGAGCGCGATCAATATCGAAGAAGACGGCAGATATATCAACGACAATTGCGGAGCAGTCAACGCGCATTTGCTTGGCGACAAGGCAAAAGAATTTGACGTGACCTTCTCTTTTGACGGAGACTCCGATAGATTGATAGCCTTAGACGAGTTGGGCAATATCGTCGACGGCGACAAAAATCTTTATATATTGGGTAAGTACCTCAACGCCAAAGGTCTGCTAAAAGGAGATATCGTCGGCACTGTCATGACCAATATGGGTATCGAGAAGGCAATCGGCGATATGGGCGCCAATTTCGTGAGAGAGGACGTGGGCGATAAGTATATATTGAGAAGACTTCTCTCCGACGGCGGAATATTGGGCGGCGAAGGCTCGGGGCATACCATTATACTCAGCGAAAGTTCGACGGGCGACGGCATTCAGACGGCAGTCATTCTTGCCAAAATAATCAAAGAGTCGCAAAAGACGTTGTCACAGCTGGCAGAATTGGATATTTTTCCTCAAGTGATTGAGTCCGTGGAAGTCAAAGACAAGAGTATTGCGACTTGCTCAAGCGTCGTCGATACGGTAAAAGAGGTGGAAAAGAACCTCAACGGCGAAGGCAGAGTAGTCTTGAGACCGTCGGGCACCGAAAATAAGGTAAGAGTAATGGTAGAATGCCAAAATATGGAAAAAACCATAGATTATGTTAAAATTTTAACGAATTCTTTGAAAAATGAGAATTTAAGACTCTAAATAAAATATTTTTCAGCAACTTTTAATAAGCTTTTAATAAAACTTTTCAACAACTCCTTGAAATCTATAATATAGATATTATAGAATGGAATCATCCAAAAAAACCAAAATTTATTTGTGAGGGAGGGAAGTTTTATGAGAAAGAATAAAGCGATAATTTTTATTAGCATTATTCTCGTGTTCGCTATGGTCGTGGCGCTTGCCGCAGGCTGCCAAAAGACCCCAGGCGACGATTCAGACTCCTCGTTGGGTGTCGGCAATGACAAAGTCGGCACTGCGTTGATAGACAATGCGCATAAGGGAATTACCTTTGCGGTATTGGCAGGTGAGAACGCAACCAACGTTAAGGAGATGATCACAGTCGTTAAGACAACGACAAAGGAGAGCGTAGAGGCAGAAGTCGTAGCTGAAGGTAAGGGCAAGTACGTCGTTTATCCGCCGGCAGGTTTCTATACGCTCGGCGAGATCTACAAGATCACCATTGACAAATCGCTTCGTTTCGATGGTTACAGCGAGAACGTGAAGGAAATCATCTTTACCGTTACGCAAGACCTTACGCAAAGCGTTCAGTACGTCGACGGTCTTCTCCAATTCGACAAGGCAAGAGTGTTTGCGCAATTCGAATCTTTTGCAAAGAGAGAGGACAGTAAACAACAAGAGACCTTCGGATCTTTCAACTTGCAGACAAACGGAGCTGAGATCAACAAAGGCGACATAATCTTGATCAACGACAAAGAGACCGGTCTCCAAGAGGCTTATAAGGTAGAAGCTTGCAAGGGTGTTGACAGCACCATGGTAGGTATCTCTTACATTAAGCCGCAAATGGAAGAAGTCTACAACGAGTTTACCGTAGAAGAGACTCAAAGCATGAGCGCAGACAGCGAAGTAGAGTTTATCTATGAAGAAGAAGTGCAAGAAGCTTTGGACAACAGCGAGTTGGCTCAAGCAGCGGTAACGTTCTTTGGAGCAAAGCCTACTTTCAACTTTGACGTAAAGAAAGTAGACGACGCAATCAAAGCAAAAATCACGATGACGATCCCAAGCGTCGTAGCAATCGGCGAACTCAAGACCAATCTTGTAATAGAATTCGACTGCACGATAAAAGTTGACGCAAAAGTCAACGTAGACTTGGACGGCAACGAAGTTGACACGGGCGTTATCGCATACGTATTCAACACGGTTGACACGACAATCAAACTCGAATCTAATTACAGCGTAAGCCAGATTACCAACTTAACTGAATTGATAGAGAAGACTGCTCAAATGGAAGACGCAGAGTCAAGAGTGGCTGCTCCTCTCTTCACTTGGGTTCTGCCTATAGCAAACGGCGCGGTATCCGTAAGATATCAATGCGACCTTGCTTTCTCGTTCGCATTCTCCGGTTCGTTCGGCGTTAAGATTTCTTCCGACTTCAACTATATGTTGGGAGCTACTTACAACAAGGGCGACGGCGTAAATACGTTTGCAGAGACTCTTGACGGCAACGGCGTGAAGAGCGTCGAAGTAGACCTTTCGGGAAGCGCAAAGATGAAGATTGGTCTTGCCAATACCTTGTCGCTTGACATTCTCGCAGGCGTCGTAAGTCTCGGCATCAGAGCAGAAGTAGGCAACTTCAACGGTTTGTATGGATTTATGAACACGGGCAACTTGCTTGCAGACGAAGTATCTATTGCCGGAGCGGTTTATTTCGAAGGCGGTTTCTACTATGATATCGACCTCTTGGTTGCATTGTCTATCGGTAGCATCGCAAATATCAAGATAGGCGACATCGGCAAGTCTATCGACATCACTCAAGGCGAAATAGTTCTTTACAAAGCAGGCGAAGAGAACGTAATTACGGGTATTGTCAGCGACAACACGATCGTATTGTCAGCAGTAGAAACGATGCTCCCCGAATACGACGCATATGCTTACAACTTGAAGAACAGAGGCGCTACTTACGCTACGACCGTAACTATGGACGGAGCAGAGTGGGATACGAATAATCTCAAAATCGAGAACGGCGTCGTTACGGTAAAAGATCCTAACGCTACGTTCACAGAGACTGCAGTTATGAAATATGCAGTATCCTATACGGCTATACCAATCGAAGTAAGAACCACGTTCGTATATGACGGATCGGTTCGTATGGAGAAAGCTGACTTTGCATACGACAAGTCGAGTGACGACAATATGAAAGATTTGCAAATCAAGCTTTCAGGTACCAGAATCGATAACGGCGAAAGCGTAGAAGTCGGTATTGAAGGCGCTAGATACAACTCGGGCGTAGTTACGATTCCTTACGAGGCACTTGCAGCTATGGAAAACGGCGTACACAGCATTGAGATTAAAGTCGGCACTGCAGTTTGCTACGCAAGCGTGACTATAAGCGGTACGGCAAGCGCTCTTGGTTACGGCATTTTGAACGAGTACTTCATCTTCACGGCAGAGCAAGTTGTGAATATGTCTGAAAGCAACGTTGATTTTGCAGGTAAGAAACTTGTTCTTAAGAACGACATCGATATGCAAGGCGCGGTAATCAATCCTATCGGCGTATTCAACGGCGTATTCGAAGGTAACGGACATACAATCTCTAACTTCACGATTGCAGGTATGTATGACAACAAGGTTGCATTCATCGCAATCAACAATGGTAAGGTCAGCAACTTGACTTTGGACGGCAACGTAAATGCATCTATCGCCGCTAAGACGGGTAAAGATTACTTGGTAGCAGGCGTAGCCGCTGTCAACAACGGTACGATTGAGAACGTAGTATTCAACGGCGCAGTTAACGTAGAGTCCACAAGCCTCAACGCTTTCGTGACTATCAGAGTTGCAACGGGCGTTGCTCAAGGCGACAAGGCTGGCGTGACCGCAAACGTAACGATCGACGCAGTATCTAAGTTCGACGTAGCAAACGTTAGGATATTCGTAGACGGCAGCGCTAAAGAAGTGAATACTTCTTGCAAGAACGCTGCGGTTGAGAACGGCGCTTTGGTTAAGTTCGTGATCGAATAAGCATCAACGCAATATAAGGAATGGGAGACGCAAGTCTCCCATTTTTTTCTCGCCAAACGGCAACGTCAATTCGTTTGATCGCAGTAAAGTAGAGAAATCTCGTTAATAAAATATCCTATATTATTGAACTTTGTCATATAAATATGTTAAAATATAATATATCAAATATTGCCTAGCGAGGGAAAAATGAAAAAAGGTGTATTGATTTTTACTGTAATAGCGCTTGCGTGTTGCATATTGACGGCGACCGCGGCTTGTAATAAGGTCGAGATGAGTTACGATTCTTCGACTGATTACGGTATATATTGGTTTGGCGACGATAATCACGATTACGTAAGAAGCGGTGTGAGTATGGACAAAAAGTACTTTGACCCAGACAAGCCTACGTTTGTCTTTGCGCATGGGTGGGAACCAGACGCAAAAAATTCGACGGACGGATTATTTGAGGACTTTGTTACGCACAAAGATACGATAAGCAAGACCAAGACCGCTGACGTAAGAGATTACGCCAAGCTTTTGAAAGAGCAGGGCTACAACGTTGCTTGCTTAAGTTGGTTTTCTTATGCGGGATCGTTGCCCAATCTGTTTAATTATATTTGGCTGTCCTTCGACGGCGGATATGCGCTGTCCGTAAGGTTTGCTATGGAGCTTGCTATCGTGTTGGGTGAAAGTTATGGTAGCGACGTCAAAATCGTCGGGCACAGTTACGGAAGTCAATTGGCTTTGGCGACGACGTATCAACTAATCAAACTTCAAGAGCGCAAAGCTTTTAAGAACGAGCATATTATCCCCACGCGTATGACGCTTGCCGATCCGTATTTCGGATTGACGGGACTTATCAATAATTGGGACGTGATCAAATACAAGAACATTTCCTTTATAGACGAGCCGTTGAATGGCAGAGAACCCAGCGCATTGTTTGCAGACGTCACGGATTACGTCGTCGGCAAAAATGATATTGCCGTAGATATGTATTTCGGCATGTCTTTGGCGTCTACGGCTTATTATAAGTATGACGGTAGCGATCCGTACTTTGAGAAACTCTCCCAAAACGCTACCGTCGTTAAGAGCAACGGACTGAAAAATAAGTACCAAGACACCAATATTCACAATATAGTGAGAGATTGGACGCTGTTGAGTATTGTCGACGAAGTGATTTTATACGATCAAAACGGCGATATTGCGCCGTCGGGAGGCGCGTCCGACGAACGAATAAAGGCGATGAGAGGGAAGTGCTATAATCAGGTATATCAAGGTTTTGATTTGAGCAAAGACTCTATGGTGTTGGTTGACAGATCGGTAGACACTTTTTAATTAACACAATATTTTAAGAGAGGGCGCGCGTTTGCATGCCCTCTTTTGTTTTACAAAGTTGTATAATATACAATCAAATGAATAAATATTCAATATTTATGTATAATTATTCATAAATTGCAGATAATTTGCAAATTTTATAAAAAAATATAAAAATTTGTGAATAAATATGAAAAAACACTTGCCAAACTTTCGTCTGTGGTATATTATAGGTGTATAAAAGTTTTAGCGTAAAAAGGAGACACTGTTATGAGTGATATCAAAAAAGTAGTTTTGGCATATTCCGGCGGACTTGACACGTCGATAATTATACCATGGCTTAAAGAAAATTACGATAATTGCGAGGTCATTGCCGTAAGCGGCGACGTAGGTCAGGGTACCGAACTCGATGGACTTGAAGAAAAGGCTATCAAGACGGGCGCAAGCAAACTCTATATCGAAGACTTGACGGACGAATTCGTTGACGATTACGTATTTCCCACCGTTAAAGCCGGCGCAATTTATGAAAACAAATATATGCTCGGCACGTCTTTTGCTCGTCCCGTAATTGCAAAGAGAATAGTCGAGATAGCTCTCAAAGAGGGAGCTGACGCAATTTGTCACGGATGTACGGGCAAGGGTAACGACCAAGTTAGATTCGAACTTGCTATCAAGGCGTTTGCTCCCAACATGAAGATCATTGCTCCTTGGAGAATTTGGGATATCAAGTCGAGAGACGAGGAAATCGATTACGCAGAAGCGCACAACATTCCGCTCAAGATAAACCGCGAGACAAATTACAGCAAGGACAAGAATATTTGGCACCTTTCTCACGAAGGACTCGATCTCGAAGATCCTGCTAACGAGCCTATGTACGACAAGATTTTGGAGATGGGCGTCACTCCTGAGAAAGCTCCCGATAAGCCGACTTACGTCACTATCAGCTTTGACAAGGGCGTACCCGTTGCGGTGGACGGCAAGAAGATGAAAGGCAGCGACATCGTCCGCAAGCTCAACGAACTCGGCGGCGCTAACGGAATCGGTCTTGCAGATATCGTAGAAAATAGACTTGTCGGCATGAAGAGCAGAGGCGTATACGAGACTCCTGGCGGAGCAATTCTCTATCATGCTCACGAAGTGCTCGAGACGTTGTGCTTAGACAAAGAGACTGCGCATTATAAGCAGCAAGTTGCTATCAAATTCGCGGATTTGGTATACAACGGTCAGTGGTTTACGCCGCTCAGAGAGGCTTTGAGCGCATTCGTGGACAGCACCCAACAGACTGTCACGGGAGACGTTAAGCTCAAGCTTTATAAGGGCAATATTACCAACGCCGGCGTGACGAGTCCGTATTCGCTATACGACGAAGACATTGCGACTTTTGCAGAGGACGACGTATACGACCAAATGGATTCGCAAGGCTTCATCAATCTCTTTGGATTGCCTATCAAGGTCAAGGCAATGATGGACGCAAAACGTAAAAAATAACGCAAAAACGCAAAAAAATATATATAAAACGTATAGAAGATAGTTACTTTTAAGGCAACTATCTTTATGCGTAAAAGTAAAAAGGTATATTATGGCAAAAATGTGGCAGGGCAGATTTAAAAAAGAATTGGACGGCAAAGTCAACGACTTCAACTCGTCTATATCTTTTGACAGCCGTATGTTTGAGGAAGATATTCAAGGCAGTATCATACACGTGAAAATGTTGGGCAAGCAAGGTATCATAAGCGAGTCTGACAGCAAGGTAATTGCAAAAGAACTTGCAAATATTTACGACGATATCAAGAGCGGACAGTTGGAATTTGATATGAGCGCCGAAGATATCCATATGTTTATAGAGCAAGTTTTGACGGGGCGTCTCGGCGAAGTGGGAAAAAGACTGCACACGGCAAGAAGTCGTAACGACCAAGTTGCGCTTGATTTGAGAATGTATCTCCGCAAAGAGATCGACGTCATCGTCGGACTTATCAAAGGACTCATCACTTCCCTTGTCAAAAAAGCCGAGGAAAACCTTGAGACCGTCATGCCGGGATATACTCATTTGCAGAGAGCTCAACCCATTACATTTGCGCATCATCTTATGGCTTACGTCGAGATGTTCAAGAGGGATATGATAAGACTTTTCAACTGTTTTGAATTAATGAACGAATGTCCGCTCGGCTCGGGCGCTTTGGCTACGACGACTTATCAGATAGACAGAGAGTTTACCGCAGAGTATCTTGGATTCAAAGGACCGATGCAAAATTCGCTCGACGGAGTCAGCGATAGGGACTATTGCATAGAACTTGCAAGCGCTATCGCAACGTGCATGATGCATATGTCGCGTCTGTCCGAAGAAGTCGTGCTGTGGAGCAGTTGGGAATTCAAGTTTGTCGAGCTAGACGACGCTTATTCCACAGGCTCGAGCATTATGCCGCAAAAGAAGAACCCGGATATATGCGAACTCATCAGGGGCAAGACTGGAAGATGCGTGGGCAACCTTACTTCTTTGCTGACGATGATGAAAGGTCTTTCGCTTGCTTATAATAAGGATATGCAAGAAGATAAAGAGGCTATATTCGACAGCGTCGACACTATCAAGCTTTGCCTTACGACGTTGACTCCGATGATAGACACGATGACGGTATTAAAAGACAATATGGCAAACGCAGGCAAAAGAGGATTTATCAACGCCACGGATTGCGCCGATTATCTTGTCAAAAAGGGACTTGCATTCAGAGACGCTTACAAAATCACGGGCTCGCTCGTGGCGATTTGTATAGACAAGGGCTTAACGCTTGACAATTTGCCGATAGAGGAGTATAAAAAATTGAGCGATAAGTTCGATGCAGATATATACGAGGCAATATCCTTGCAGCAGTGCGTGCAGGAAAGAAAGGTCACGGGCGGACCTGCTCCGTCGGCTGTGGCTAAGCATATAGACAAAATAAAGAATACGGTATTAAAAGAATATGAAGAAGATTAAAGTAGGTATAATAGGCGCTACGGGATACGCAGGCGTAGAACTCGTGAGACTGCTCGCCATGCATCCGCAGGCGGAGTTGACGGCGTTGTCGTCCGTGAGCTATGAGGGCAAGAAGATAAGCGACGTATATCCCAATCTCAAAGATATCTGCGACGATACGTTGGGAAACGAAGATATAGTCGATAAATGCGACGTGATATTCACGTCTTTGCCGCATGGCCTGAGCGAAAAGTTTGCCGGCAAGTGTTTGGCAAAGGGGGTAAAGATGATCGACCTCGGCGCAGACTTCCGTCTTGACAGCGCTGAAGAGTATACAAAGTGGTACGGCAAAAAGTATGAAGACGAGTCTTTGCACACGAAGTCGGTATATTGCATACCCGAGTTGCACAGAGCAAATTATAAAGGACAGCCTGTAATCGGCAATCCTGGATGTTATCCCACGAGCATAGCGTTGGGGCTTGCTCCTGCAATTGGCTTGGCGTCGGATAATTCTATCGTCATCGACTCCAAGTCGGGCGTCACGGGCGCAGGCAGAGGACTTGCAGACAATACGCATTATCCCAACTGCAACGAGGCTTTTGCTCCATATAAAGTGGCAAGTCACAGACATACTCCCGAGATTGAGCAGACTTTGTCAAAGCTTTGCGGAAAAAAGGTCAACGTGACTTTCGTGCCGCATCTCTTGCCTGTCAACAGAGGCATAGTTTCGACGATATACTTCAACGTAATTAAGCCGATCACGGCAAAGCAATTGCACGATATATACGCAGATTTTTATAAAGACGAGAAATTCGTCAGAGTGCTTGAGCTTGGCGAAGTCGCCAACTTGCGCAACGTAAAATATTCCAACTATTGCGATATATCCTTGCATTTTGACGAACATACCAATAGAGCAATAGTCGTGTCGACGATCGACAATATGGTCAAGGGCGCGGCAGGACAGGCAATACAAAATATGAACATAATGTTTGGACTTGAGGAGACGAGCGGATTGGATTATATTCCGCCGGCATTCTAAAGAAAAGAGGTCAATATGAAAAAAATATCAGGCGGAGTTTGCGCCGCAAAGGGCTTTAAAGCCAACGGCGTACACTGCGGAATAAGAAAAAATAAAGACAAACTCGATTTGGCGCTAATCACTTGCGACGTACCTTGCGCCGCAGCGGGCGTATATACCAAAAACAAAGTTAAGGGCGCGCCGCTTATTGTGACGAAGAACAATATTGCCGACGGCGTAGCGCAAGCTATCGTCTGCAACAGCGGTAACGCAAACACTTGCAATGCCGACGGTATCGAAAAGGCGCAGATGATGTGCGATCTCGTGCAGAAGCACACGGGTATCAAAGCAAGCGACGTGGTCGTTGCGTCCACGGGCGTAATAGGCGAAGTGCTGAATATGCAACCTATCAGCGACGGTATGGGCGGACTTACGGCAGGATTGTCGCAAGACGGCAGCGCAAACGCAGCCAAAGCCATAATGACGACTGACAGGGTCAAGAAAGAGATAGCGTACTCTTTTGAGCTTGACGGAAAAGAGTGCCACATAGGCGGAATTGCAAAGGGCAGCGGTATGATCAATCCCAATATGGCTACGCTTCTTTGTTTTGTCACGACTGACGTAAATATTTCCGGCGAAATGCTTGATTTGGCGATTGGCAAAGTCGTCAAAGATACGTTGAATATGGTTTGTATCGACGGAGATACTTCCACCAACGATATGCTTACCATTCTCTCGTCTTGTCTTGCGGGCAACGAGAAGATAACGGATAAGGGCAAAGGTTTCAACGAGTTTTGCAAGTGTCTCAAAAAGATTTTGACGCACCTTGCCAAAGAAATCGCCAAGGACGGCGAGGGCGCAACCAAATTGCTTGAGTGCAAAGTAGTCAAGGCAAAGAATATCAAGTCTGCCAAGGCTATTGCGCAGTCTGTCATATCTTCGTCGTTGGTCAAAGCCGCAATGTTTGCTTCCGACGCAAATTGGGGCAGAATACTTTGCGCAATAGGCTACACCGACGAGAAGTTTGACGTGAGCAAAATCGACGTCGATCTCAAGTCTAGAGTGGGTATGATAAGAGTTTGCGAAAACGGCGCAGGAGTGCCTTTTGACGAGAGCGTGGCTACCAAGATACTCTCCGAAGACGAAGTATGCATTATCGTCACTTGCAATTGCGGCGGCGCTAAGGCTACGGCTTGGGGATGCGATTTGACTTATGAGTATGTGAGGATTAATGCCGATTACCGCACCTGATGGCGAATGCATATATCAGCCGTCTTTTTGCCCTAATGCCTAAACGCCCTCGGGGTCACGTACGCAAAGTACGCTCACCGCTCGGTTGTCGGCACACGGACAAAATACAACTAATCTCTGCATTCGCTCTAGCTTTGGAAATCATATGGGCGAAAATCGCACCAATCTCCAAAGTCTGACAGAGTCAGTTATGATACAACTAATCTCTGCATTCTAAATTACTGGACGAAAAATCGCACCAATCTTCAAAGTTTGACAGAGTCGGCAATTACAAAATTCTTGTCATTTCGACTGGAGCGATAGCGGAATGGAGAAATCTCAACCGTATAAAAGGATTAGACCTTTCCGCTACTGTCGAGGTGACAAAGTTAAGACCTTTGACTACGCTCAGGCGACTCGTTTAAAGCGAAACATATGCGCTCAATGCGTCATTCTGAGCGAAGCGTAGCGTAGTCGAAGAATCTTTAAGTAAAAATATAATCGATGCGACACCATTGGAGGTAAATATGGACAATATAAGCATTCAAGCAGAGACTCTTGTCAATGCTCTTCCTTATATTCAAAAATACAGAGATAAGATAATCGTAGTCAAGTACGGCGGCAACGCTATGCTCAACGAAGAACTTAAAAAGGCCGTTATGAACGACATTGTATTGCTGTCGCTCGTAGGCGTCAAAGTCGTGCTTGTGCACGGCGGCGGTCCTGAAATCAACGATATGCTCAAGAGAGTGGGCAAGGAAAGTAAGTTTATCAACGGTCTGAGATATACCGACGACGAGACTGCTGATATAGTGCAAATGGTACTTGCAGGCAAGGTAAACAAAGACCTTATCAAACTTCTCTCGGGCGTAGGCGGAAAGGCGGTAGGTTTTTGCGGTATTGACGGCAATATAATCACTGCCAAAAAGAAAGTCGGAGAAGTCGACCTCGGCAACGTAGGAGACATTAAGAGCATTGACGTAGACCCGATTCTCGTTACGTTGGAAAACGATTATATACCTGTCATCGCTACGGTTGCAAGCGGAGAGGACGGCAAAATATACAATATCAATGCAGACACTGCGGCAGCCGCGATAGCTTCGGCTCTTCACGCAGAAAACTTGGTGCTTATGACTGACGTCAGAGGACTGCTTCTCGATAAAGACGACGAAAGCACGCTGATAAGCGAAGTCAAGGTCAGCGAAGTGCCAAAGCTTATTAAAAAGGGCATTATCAGCGGCGGTATGATTCCCAAGATAGATTGCGTCGTAGAGGCGGTCAGACAGGGCGTTGATCAAGCGGTAATAATCGACGGCAGAATCAAGCACTCGATTATTATGGATATGCTTACCAACAAGGGTATCGGAACTCTAATTAAGTAAGCAAGCTGAGCGCTCTCGAATTACAGGTCATTTCGAGCGAAGTCGAGAAATCGCAATAAAAAAATTTAAGGGAAACCGATTATGAAAAGCATAAAAGATATTGACAAAAAATACGTTATGAACACCTATAACCGTTACGATTTAGAGCTCGTAGAGGGTATGGGAGTCAACGCTTATGACGGCGACGGCAAGGAATACATCGACCTGTCGGCAGGCATAGGCGTCAACTCTCTCGGTTTTTGCGAAATGGGTTGGGTGGCAAGCGTAACGGCGCAATTGTGCAAACTCAATCACGTGAGCAATCTTTTTTATTCTCAACCCGACGCATTGCTTGCCAAGTCTCTTTGCGAGAGGACGGGATACGACAAAGTTTTCTTTGCCAATTCGGGCGCAGAGGCAAACGAAGGGGCGATAAAGCTTGCCCGTAAGTATTCTTTCGACAAATACGGTAAGGGAAGAGATAAGATCATTACTTTGGTCAATTCTTTCCATGGCAGAACTATGGCGGCGTTGACGGCGACGGGACAAGAAGTCTATCACAATTACTTTTTCCCCTTTGTAGAGGGATTTGAGTACGTCGACGCAGGCGATTTAAAGGCAGTCGAAGAACTCGTCGCAAAGGGCGACGTATGCGCTATCATGATAGAACTCGTGCAGGGCGAAGGCGGAGTTATTCCGCTCGACAAAGATTTTGTCTGCGGAGTGAAAAAGATCTGCGACGGCAATGACGTGTTGATGATAATAGACGAAGTTCAGACGGGCGTCGGCAGAACGGGTAAATTCTTGGCGCAAGAGCATTTTGGACTCAATGCGGATATTACCACTTTGGCAAAAGGCTTGGGCGGCGGTTTGCCAATAGGCGCAGTTCTTGCCGCAGAGAAATGTTCTGCGACTCTGGGATTTGGTATGCACGGCACGACCTTTGGCGGAAATCCAATAGTATGCGCAGGCGCAAATTACGTGCTTGCGAGAATGGACGAAGACTTTTTGTACGAAGCCGAGCAAAAGGGCGAATACTTGCAAGAAAAGCTTGCCGAGATCGACGGAATCGAGCAGGTCAGTGGACTTGGACTTATGATAGGTTTTAAGGTCAAGGATAAGACTTCCGCAGATTTTGTAAAAGAAGGTATTAAGCGAGGTTTGATAATGCTCACGGCAAAACAAAAAGTGCGTCTTTTGCCGCCGCTTACGATCACGTATAATGAGATAGACAAGGCATTGACAATAATCAAATCTATGTTAAAATAAAATGTCGCTGTTCTAACAAACTGTCATAATAGTAACAAGCTGTCATTTCGAGCGAAGTCGAGAAATCTTTATCGACAAAAAATAAAATTAAATAATTAAGAGGTAATATGAAACATTTATTGAAATTATTAGACTTGAGCGAGAGCGAGATCTTAGATATACTCAATCTTGCAGATCAGTTGAAATATGAGAAAAAACATAATATCCCGCATGAATACTTGAAAGGTAAAAGCCTTGGAATGATATTCCAAAAGTCGTCCACTCGCACGAGAGTATCTTTTGAGACGGGCATGTATCAACTCGGCGGGCAGGCGCTCTTTTTGTCCAATCGCGATTTGCAAATTGGCAGAGGCGAGCCTGTAGAGGATACGGCAAAAGTCTTGTCAAGATATTTGGACGGAATAATGATTCGCACCTTTGAGCAAAAAGAAGTCGAGGACTTGGCAAAATACGGTTCGATACCAATTATCAACGGATTGACGGATTTTGCGCACCCTTGTCAAGTGCTTGCCGATCTTATGACAATCAGAGAATATAAGGGCGAGTTTGACAACCTCAAGTTGACTTTTGTCGGCGACGGCAACAATATGGCAAATTCGCTCATAGTCGGCTGTCTCAAGGTGGGCATGAGTGTGGCGATCGCTTGCCCCAAGACGCATATACCCGACGGCGGAGTGCTGGAGTTTGCCAAGTCATACGGCGACAAGTTCTTGCTCACAGACGACGTAATGCAAGCGTGCAAAGACGCCGACGTGATATATACCGACGTTTGGGCTTCTATGGGACAAGAGTGCGAGGCGGAAGAGAGAAAGAAAGCTTTTGCAGGTTATCAGGTCAACGCTCAGACTTTGGCTGTCGCAAAGAAGGACGCAATGGTACTTCACTGCTTGCCCGCTCACAGAGGCGAAGAGATTACCGCCGAAGTGATAGACAGTCATCCAGAAATATTTGACGAAGCAGAGAATAGATTGCATGCGCAAAAGGCAGTGCTCGTCAAATTGATGGCGGATAAATGATCAGGCTAAAAGAAGACGCTTACAGAGGTTACTCTCTTTGCAAGATGCAAGAGAGTGACTTTGTTTTTGTCAAGACTTTTCTTGATATCCAAAGATCGAGACTTGAGAAAATCGAATTTTTTTATCCTTATAAGGATGAAGAATTGCTTACCGTTTTGACGGACGGCTGTTTTTGGGGACTGCTTGACGGAGCAAAATTGATTGCTACTTTTGCAATTGACTTTGACTTGGAGTATGCGGCTACGCTAGCCGACCTTATCAATTCTTTTGGCGACACGGGCTTAGATAGGGCTTACGAGAGTTCGGGTCTTATGGTGGCTGAAGAATACAGAGGACAGGGCATTGCCAAGTATATGATGAAGTTGGCGTGCGAAGAGGCGGAGAAGAGGCGAATCGCAATTTGCGGCGTCGTGCATACTCAAAACGTAGCAAGTATGTCGACTTTTTTCTCGATGGGCTTTGAAATGCGAGCAACTTGGCATATGCGCGACGGATATGATTTTATTTATCTTCTCAAAAGATTTGATATAGCAAGCTCCGATAATACAGTAATAA
Source organism: uncultured Clostridia bacterium (assembly GCA_947177795.1). Lineage (GTDB taxonomy): Bacteria > Bacillota > Clostridia > Christensenellales > UBA3700 > RACS-045. Next base: position 20,978 of record CAMWVR010000030.1, read on the forward strand.
ATTTCCAAAAGCTATTGCAATCGGACGAAAACTATGCTAAAATTAAAAATGTAATCGGAGTGGCTAATTCTCATACAAAAGAGCATAACGCCCTGCTATCCGACGGATACGTGGGCATAGGTTGCCGAGATACGAAAATTTATTTTAGGAAAAAGGAGTAAAATTATTATGAACAAGAATCAACTCATAGCTGCAATCGCATCAAAGGCTGATTGCTCAAAGGAAGTAGCGTCGGCTTGCTGCGACGCAATGCTCGACAGCATTATGGAAGCAATGAAGGGCGGAGAAAAGGTGTTGTTGCCGGGATTTGGCAACTTTGAAGTAAAAGTAAGAGCTGCTCGCGAGGGTATCAATCCCGCAACGCGCGAGAAGATACAAATTCCTGAGTCCAAGGTAGTGTCCTTCAAACCTGCAAAGTCAAGTAAAGATTCGCTTTAATATATGTCCAACGAAATCACAAGAAAGCAAAAAGCTTACAACTTATTCAAAGAAGGATACAACTGCTGTCAATCAGTAGTGTTGGCATTTGAGGATATTTTGCCTTTGGATCGCAAGCAATTGCTTGCCGTATCTTGCGGATTCGGCGGCGGCTTTGGCAGGACGAGAAATCTTTGCGGAGCGGTGAGCGCTTACGCAATAGTAATGGGATTATATTTATCTCACTCCGACGACCCCAAGCACGCAAAAGCCGATATGTATAAAGTTTTGCAAGATATGGTAGCCAAGTTTAAAGCGCGCAACGGCTCCGACAACTGCGGAGAATTGCTCAAAGAGGTCAAAAATCTCACTTCGGGATATATGCCGCAAGAGCGCGACGAGGAGTATTACAAGATGCGCCCGTGCATAAAATTCGTGCTTGACAGTGTCGAGATAATCGAAGAGCAGTTGAATTCATAGTTATTAAATAAAAATATAAAAAACACGCAAATCAAATTGCGTGTTTTTTATTTACAGTTTGCATTATTTTAATTTTTCAAGCAGGTCCTTTAGCGCTCTCGAGCGGTGAGATATGGTATTTTTTTCTTCCATTACCGCCTCACCGAAAGTCTTGCCAAGCTCGTCGCTTAAGAATATAGGGTCGTAGCCAAAGCCGTTGGAACCTCTGTATTCGTCGATGATTTTGCCGTAAGTGCGACCGCTTCCGCTGACGTAACTGCCGTCGGGGTAACAAAGTACCACCACGCTTTGGAAGTACGCAGTCCTGTCGACCTTGTTGCCGTCGCTCTCTAATGCGTGAAGCTTGGAGAGCAACTTTTGGTTGTTGTTTTTGTCGTTGCAGGGTTCGCCTGCGTAGCGAGCGGAGTAGATATTAGGTTCGCCGTTCAGAGCTTGCACGCAAATTCCGCTGTCGTCGCCTATTGCGGGCAAGCCCGTCATTTTGGCAATAGTACTTGCCTTTATGTAAGCGTTTTGTTCAAAGGTTGTTCCGTTCTCTTCGATTTCTATATCTATGCCAAGATCTTTGAGCGTGAGAATATCCTCGAATTTGCCCGATAGCATAGCTTTGATTTCGATGAGTTTGTGTTTGTTGTTGCTTGCAAGTACCGCTTTCATTTATTCTCCTTTGTTTTTCTTTGGTTTTGCCGTCACGAATTCCACTACTAAAGATGGGTGTCTTTCTCTCAGCTTTTCAATAATTTCGTCAAAATACTTATTGTTGCAATTGACGTATACGACGTCGGCGTTGAGTCCCGTCTTGGCGTCCTTGACCATACCGCGTTTTTTGACTTTGTAATATATCAGCATGAATTCGCTTTTGGCGTCCATATTAATTACTACTATATCTTCGTACTTGATGCGCTCTACCAAAAATCCCATGACGTAATACATTGAGTTTTTGCCAAAAGACAGGCCGCAAACGAAGACGAACACCGACAATAATATAGCTACGACTGCCATTATCACGATTGCCACGATATCTTCGATTTGATGATACGACGTCAAATTCCCGACTCCCGCAATGCCCAAAATCTTGACAATCATAAAAATTACCAATATAATGATTGCAAGTATGGAGAGAGCGTAAATCCAAGATTTTTGTTTAAATGGATAAAATTTTTTCATACTTCAATTATACACACAAAATAAGATATGTACAACTAAAATAAGGAAATTATGCTGTTTAGAGCAATTAAAGAAGAAGACTTTTCGACAATAGCAAACATTCAACGGCTTACCGAGTACGACGGGAGTGAGTATTCTCTTCTGTATCTCAAAGGGTGGGATTTTTTCAACTATCCGAGTATGCAGATAGCGCACGAAGACGGAGTCATATATCTTCGTTTTAAACCGCACGACAAGTTCAACGACGAGGGTGTCGGAGACGGACGCATATATCTGCCGCCGCTTTGCGCCTTGGACAAAATCAAAGAGGCGTACGTAAATATCGCAAATCAGTGCAAGGCTGATAGGGAGAATATGTACGTAATGTCCACGCCAAAGCAATACGTAGATATTTTGGGAGATGATTATGAGTATGCGGAAAACGCAGATTACGCAGAGTATCTCTACGATCCGCAAAGCCTTATGACTTACGCGGGTAAAAAACTTCACTCCAAGCGCAATCACGTCAACAACTTTGTCAAGTCGTATACTCCCAATCAAGAGGGCGGTTGCGTATTCCGATCCTATTCGCCGCAAGACAAAGACAAGGTCTTTGCGTTCATCAACGGTTGGGAAGAGAGCAAGGTGTTTGACGACGAAGAGTTCGACGATATGGCAAACAATGAAGAATACGTCATCGCATTGGCTCTCAAAATCGTGGAAAAATACAACTCTTATTTTGCCGACGTGATAGAGTATCAAGGCAAGATAATAGGATTTTCTTTAGGAGAGATCACACCGTCGGGCGTGGGTATCACGCATATCGAAAAGGGAGATATCAATTATGACGGCGTGTATTCTTATCTTTGTCAGGCTTTTGCGCAAAAGCATTACGGCGGAGTGAGGGTGGTCAACAGACAGGAAGATATGGGATTGGAAGGACTGCGTAAGTCAAAACAATCTTATCATCCGATAGGTTTTTGTCAAAAGTTTGCCGTAAAAAAAGCCTGCAAGTGACGGGATATAGACTTGCATTATATCGCAGATTGATATATAATTAAATCGTATATAAAATATTAAATATAAAGAATAAATTACTTGGAGTAAAATGCAAAATGATAGAACTAAAGCAAGCGAAATATTATTTTGACGGAAAATTCGTCTCTGTGGACGAATTGAAAGCAATGGGTGTCGACGCAAAAGCCATTGACGAGGCGTATAAAGGCACGATGGCTTACGGCATTTTGGTAAAGCACAACACTTTGCCCGTCACTCAAAAGGGACAACCGCTGCAAATCAAGTTTGACGCTTTGGCGTCTCACGATATCACTTACGTGGGAATCATTCAGACGGCAAAGGCGAGCGGACTCAAAGAATTCCCAATACCTTACGTATTGACCAACTGTCACAATTCGCTTTGCGCCGTCGGCGGTACGATCAACGAGGACGACCACGTCTTTGGATTGTCTGCGGCAAAGAAATACGGCGGAATATTCGTACCACCACATCAGGCGGTAATACATACTTATATGCGTGAGTGTATGTCGGGTTGCGGCAAGATGATATTGGGATCCGACTCGCATACGAGATACGGAGCGCTTGGTACTCTGTCTCTTATAAACCTCTCCGAGCCCACGCGCCCGTACTAGATCGCGTATGCCGT
>CAMWVR010000031.1 GCA_947177795.1 uncultured Clostridia bacterium
GGGTATCATCGACGCAAAGGTAGCGGATATCGCTCTCGGCAAAATGGAAATCGACAAACTCGGTCTTGACAATATCGATCGCAAGATTATACTCACGATAATAGATAAGTTCAACGGCGGTCCCGTCGGACTCGACACGTTGGCGGCGTCGATAGGCGAGGACGCAGGCACTATCGAAGACGTATACGAGCCGTATCTAATGCAGATTACGTTTATCGCCCGTACGCCGAGAGGTCGTATTTGTCTGCCCGACGCATATACGCACTTTGGCAGAAAAGCAAATCAGCTTGCCTACGAGCAACTCTCCATGCTCGATACAGAGGACAAATAATGAAGACGAGCGACTTTTATTACGATCTTCCGCAAGAACTCATTGCGCAAACTCCAATAGAACCAAGAGACGCGTCTAGATTGCTCGTGTATCATAAAGACGGCGAGAGTATAGAGCACAGGCATTTTTATGACGTGATAGATTATCTTCAAAAGGGCGACGTGCTAGTCATCAACAATACCAAAGTAATTCCCGCGAGGATATTTGCGACGAGATTGCCGCGTACGGAAAAGACGGTGGAGCGTAACACCGAAGTGTTGCTCCTCAAGCGCAAAGAGTACGACGTGTGGGAGTGTATTACCCGTCCCGCAAAAAAACTCAAGGTGGGCACCATGCTTGACTTTGGCAAGATGCAAGGTCAGGTCGTAGGCTTTGGCGAAGAGGGCGTAAGGTTTATCAAATTCATATTCGACGGAGTTTTTGAAAATATTCTCGACGATATCGGCAATATGCCTCTTCCGCCTTATATTACTCAAAAACTTGAGGATAAGAGCAGATATCAGACGGTATACGGTAAGATAGACGGATCGGCGGCGGCGCCTACGGCGGGTTTGCATTTCACGCCGGGTCTTTTGCAAAAGATTGAGGATAAAGGCGTGCAAATTGCCAAGGTACTTCTGCACGTGGGACTGGGCACGTTCAGACCCGTCAAAGAAGACGACATACTCAATCACAAAATGCACAGCGAATATTTTGAGGTCGACGAACTCAACGCAAAAATCATCAACGACGCTTTGGCTGAGGGGAGACGGGTAATATGCGTTGGCACGACGTCAGTCAGAGTCGTGGAAAGCGCAGTCGGCGAAGACGGATACGTAAAAGCTTGCAAGGGAGAAACGCAGATTTTTATCTATCCGGGGTATAAGTTCAAAGTCGTCAAAGGATTGATAACCAATTTCCATTTGCCCGAGTCGACTTTGATAATGCTCGTCAGCGCGTTTATTGGCAGAGAGAATACCTTGGCGGCGTATAATACGGCGGTGGAGGAGAAATATCGCTTTTTCTCATTCGGCGACGCTATGCTCGTCTTATAGCCGTCGAAATACGGCGTTGCGCTGTGGTAACCCTCAGTCATTTACGCTTAGTAAACTCCCTGCACAAAATCCGCACGCTTCGCGATCAGCTTGCTTCTAAGCCAAGCAATGATGATTTTCGTTTTTCCAATCATCATTCAATGATAGATTATTACATAAATATTTTGATTAAAGGATAAATATGGAAAATTTTAAGTACGAAGTAATAAAAGTTTGCAAGCAATCGGGCGCAAGGGTGGGCAGATTTACCACTCCGCACGGCGTGATAGACACGCCCGTTTTTATGCCCGTCGGCACGAATGCGACGGTCAAGGCGCTTACGCCCGCTCAAGTCGAAGACACAAAGGCGTCTATTGTGCTTGCCAACACTTATCATTTGTATTTAAGACCTGGCGCAGATCTCGTGGAAAAGGCAGGCGGACTGCACGAGTTTATGAATTGGAACAAGCCTATCTTGACGGACAGCGGCGGTTTTCAAGTTTTTTCGCTTTCCAAAATGAGAAAGATTACGGAAGACGGAGTTACGTTTTCTTCATATATAGACGGCTCAAAGCATTTTATGGGTCCAGAAGAGTCTATCGCAGTGCAAAACAAGTTGGGCGGAGACATTATCATGGCTTTTGACGAATGTACCGACGGCGTGACGGATTACAAATACGCCAAAGGCGCAATGAATCGCACTCTCGATTGGTTGGCAAGATCCGTCAAGGCGCATAAAAATCCCAATCAAATGCTTTTTCCGATAATTCAAGGCAATATGTACGCCGATTTGCGCGTTGAGAGCGCAAAGAGAACTATTGAGTACGCAAAGTGCGGTTTTTCTATCGGCGGACTTTCCGTGGGAGAGCCAAAGCCCGTTATGTACGAGATGCTCGACATATTGAGGGAGCATTATCCCGAAAATCAGCCGAGGTATCTTATGGGCGTAGGGTCGCCCGACTGTCTCGTCGAGGGGGTAATGAGGGGAATAGATATGTTTGACTGCGTGCTGCCTACGCGTATGGCGCGTAACGGCTCGGCATTTACAAAATACGGCAACTTGACAATTCGCAACGCATCGTTTAAAGAGGATTTTTCTCCTGTCGACAGTGAGTGCGATTGCTATTGCTGTCGCAATTTCTCGCGCGCTTATATCCGTCATCTCATCAATTCCGGGGAGATACTCGGCGGAGCTTTGCTGTCGATACATAATATCAGGTTCTTGACGAAGCTTATGGAAGACATGCGACTGGCTATTATGGAAGACAGATTCGGAGATTTTTACAAGCAGTTTACTTCGAATTACACTTGGGGACACGGAGGAGAAAAGTCCGTACGCAAAAAATAATGAGTATGCGTCGAATTACTACAGAGACCGTACGAAACGTTTGCGTAGCGTAAAAACTGTAAAAAGTATATAAAATATCAAAAATACCCAACAAAATACTTGTAATTGTTGAGTAAATAAGTTAAACTTGAATAGATATTGAATTGATTGATATAATTTTTATATTGATTTATGTTGATAAATAAAGTTTTAAGGAGCAAATATGAATTTATTTAATTTGTTGAGCGCAGACGAGGGCGGAAGCGGCGGTTTGTTCGGCGGCTCAAGTTGGGTAATGATAGTCGTACTCGTAGTATTGATGGTCGTTATGTTTGCGGCGTCTATCATACCGCAAAAAAAGCGTCAAAAGAAAGCGCAAGAGATGATGAATAGCATCACGGTGGGAACAAAAGTCAAGACTATAGGCGGTTTTGTCGGAGAAATTAAAAAGGTCGACAACAATGCAGGTACGTTTACGCTTGATATCAGCGCAAACGGCGACGGAAGTATGATGGTCGTAATAGACAAGTCTGCTATATACACAGTGCTTCAAGCAGTTAAGGCGCCCACAGGCGAAGTTACTCTTGAAGAAAAAGTAGCGCCCGAAGTAGTGGCTATGGACGACATCGAGGCGGACGCAGAGGCTGAGCAAAAGAAAGCCGGCAAGAAGAACAAGAAGAACGTAGCAGAGGACAACAAAGAAGACAATGACGGCGAAAGCTTGGGCGATTCTTTGGAAAAGACCGATAACAACACTCTTCTCAAAGACTGATTGACAACGAGGCAGACGCTGAAAAGCGTCTGTTTTTTGCTCGAATATACAAACATTTGTTTGCTTTTTGTAAAGAATAGGTGTATAATGTATTTGACAAATGACTCATTGAGGAGATGCTATGCGAGATATATGGAATCCTTGGCACGGTTGCAAGAAGTGCAGCGAGGGTTGTCAAAATTGTTATATGTATTATCTTGACAGGATTCACGGCAATTTTGACAGCGGCAAAGTCGTCAAGACTGGCAATATGAATTATCCCATCTCTCGCAATCGCAACGGAAATTTTGTGATAAAAAGCGGAGAGCAGTTGAGGGTGTGCATGACGTCCGACTTCTTTATAGAAGAGGCTGACGAATGGCGAGAAGACGCATGGGACGTGATATACCAAAGACCCGACGTCAAGTTTTTCCTTTTGACCAAGAGACCTCAAAGAGTGGAGAAATGTCTTCCAAAGGATTGGGGCGACGGGTGGGAAAACGTATTCTTCAACGTCACTTGCGAAAATCAGCGCAGAGCCGACGAAAGGATACCCATATTGCATTCATTGCCTTTTAAGCATAAAGGTATTATGTGCGCTCCGCTTATCGGGCAGATATCCATAGCCGAATATCTAAAAGAGGGGCAAATCGAGCAAGTGCTTTGCGGAGGAGAAAATTACGAAGGCGCAAGAGAGTGCCGCTACGAGTGGGCAAAGTTATTACACGACGAATGCGCAGCCGCCGACGTCACCTTTGTTTTTATCGGGACGGGAAACGTATTCGTAAAAGACGGAGTAGTCACTCGAATGAGAAATAATCGAGAGCAGGCAAAACTTGCATTCAATCAAGGTTTGTCGTATCAAGGCAGACCTATACGTTATAAACTCACTGACAGATTGGGATTACCTATCGATGAGAGCTGTTACGCTCCCAAGTTCAAGAGCCGTTGTCACACTTGCGGCAACCGTCTGATATGCAACGGCTGTGAGGATTGCGGAAAATGCTCGGATGATTCATAAAACTCACTTCGACGCCATATATTATCTCAAGGAGGATAGAGTATGGCTATAAAGATGACGAAGAGAGACTTTTTGGAGATGTTTTTGGGAGTGTTGTTTTCTGTGATAATATCGCTTTTGGCGGTAATTATCTTTGCAGTGGTGGTCAAATACGCCAATTTGTCTACCAAAGTCGTGCAGATTGTCAATATATTTTTGAAGATATTCAGTATATTTTTCGGTTCGCTGATTGCGCTTAAGTCGGGACAAAAAGGACTTTTCAAAGGTTGTATAATAGGACTGTTTTTTGCCCTTGCGTCTTATTTGATTTTTTCGCTTATCAACGGATCTTTTGCGGTAAATCCTTTGACAGCGTTTGATATTCTGAGCTGTTTGATCGCAGGATTGCTCAGCGGAGTATTTGCCGTCAACGTGAGAGGTAATAAATAATCGACTGTATAAATGGCTTTTAAAGCGGCTTATATATAATATTGATAAAATATTTAAAAGAATTTATATAAATACTTGCAAAATGGTCGAGTTTATTATATCATATAAGAAATACATTGGATACTAGGAGGATATATGAAACATATCAACAGCATCGTAACTAATTCTATGAAAAAACAAGGCAATATCGGTTGCGGCGAATGCCAATCAAGCTGTCAATCGGCTTGCAAGACCTCTTGCACGGTAGGCAATCAAAGCTGCAAAAACCGCGATGAGAAAATCAATGCAACGAGAAAGCCTTTGATCTAATTACCGCATAAATGGTACACGCTTTTAAATTCGCTTATCACGACAAGGTATATCATTTTGTATGGGACAACGAAAGTGGCAGTCTGCATAACGTAGATTATGTCGCTTTTTTGTATGCAAAAAAAAGATACGGACAAGCCTTGGACGAAAAGGAAGACAAAGACTTTTCGGCAATAGCTCAAGCCGACTTGCAAGAACTCAAAGAGGAGTTTAACGAGTTGGAAAAAATGGGAGTACTCAATACTCCCTGTACTTCTTTTGCAAAAAAGAAAAGAATTGGAGAGATAAAGGCGCTTTGTCTGCATATTTGCAACGACTGTAATTTGCGTTGCAAATACTGCTTTGCCGACGAGGGAACTTATCATACCACCGAGAGGGCGTATATGTCCGAAGAGGTGGGCAAAAAGGCGATTGACTTTTTGATAGCGCACTCGGGCAAACGCAATAATCTCGAAGTCGACTTTTTCGGCGGAGAGCCTCTCATGAACTTAGACGTCGTCAAGGCGATAGTTGAATACGCCCGCTCGAGAGAAAAAGAGAGCGAAAAGTCCTTTAATTTCACTATGACGACCAATTGCGTGTTGCTCAACGACAAGAATATCGAGTGGCTCAATAAGGAGATGTTCAACGTTGTGTTGAGCATAGACGGACGCCACGACGTGCACAGCGCGGTGCGAAAAGCCGTCAACGGCAAGGACTGTTATGACCTCATCGCAAACAACGCTATCAAGTTTGCAAAAGCCAGAGGAGACAAGTCCTATTACGTCAGAGGTACATTTACGGCGCAGAACTTGGATTTTGCCGACGACGTACTTACGCTCAACGATATGGGATTCGACCAAATATCTATCGAGCCTGTCGTCACGGATATTGCAGATCTCAAAATTACCAAGGAGCATTTGCCTGCCATACTCAAAGAGTATGAGCGACTTGCCGAGAATTATATCGACAGAAGAAAGACGGACAAATGGTTCAATTTCTTCCACTTCATGATTGACCTCGAGGGCGGACCTTGCATAGTCAAAAGACTGACGGGTTGCGGAAGCGGTTGCGAGTATCTTGCTATCACGCCCACGGGCGGGATTTATCCATGCCACCAATTTGCGGAAAACAAAGATTATTATATGGGCAACGTCTTTGACGGCGACTTGGATCTGTCTATATCCGACAAATTTGCCGATAATATAGTCACCAATAAGCCCGATTGCAAAGACTGTATGGCAAAGTATTATTGCAGCGGCGGTTGCGTAGCAAATAATCTCAATTATGCAGGGGACATGGGCAAGCCGTACGACATATCTTGCGAAATGATGCGCAAAAGACTGGAACTTTCGCTTGCAATCAACGCAATCGAGGGAGCTGAAGAGCAGTAAATAAGACTGTCATTTCGACCGTAGCGGAGAAATCTCTGTCCATAACGCAGATTATCATTTACTTTGCGGTTATATATAATTATATAAATATTATATTTTATATGCAAATTTGTTTGCAAATTAAATTTGCGTATGCTAAAATACTATCTGTTAATAAACACTCAAGGTCAGCACAGGCAGTTGCTTGTTTGCCAACAAGTTGCCGAAAAGCGAAAACTTTGGGGAAGAATAAACAAAAAAAAGGAGTTAAAAAAATGGCAGTTGTAACAATGAAAAGCCTCTTGGAGGCAGGTGTACACTTTGGACACCAAACAAAGAAGTGGAACCCGAAGATGGCAAAATACATCTATTCGGCAAGAAATGATATTCATATCATCGATCTTCAAATCTCGGTTGAGCAAGTAGAGAAGGCTTACGCTTTTGTAAGAGACGTGGCTAAAGAGGGCAAGTCGATTTTGTTCGTCGGCACCAAAAAGCAAGCTCAAGACGCTATCAAAGAAGAAGCTCAACGTTGCGGTATGTTCTATATGAACCAAAGATGGCTTGGCGGTACTTTGACCAACTTCAAGACTATCAGAAGCCGTATCGAGAGACTCAACAAAATCAATCAAATGGAACTTATCGGTCAATTCGACCTTTTGCCAAAGAAAGAAGTCGCTATGCTCAAGGCAGAGAGAGACAAGCTTGAGGCAAATCTCGGCGGTATCAAAGATATGACCCAACTTCCCGGATGTATGTTCGTAGTTGACCTCAACAACGAAGACATTGCAGTAAAAGAAGCTCGCAAACTCGGTATCCCCGTAGTAGGTCTCGTAGATACCAACTGTAATCCCGATCTCGTAGATTACGTTATCCCCGGCAACGACGACGCTATCAGAGCTATCAAGTTGATCGCAAGCATCATGGCAAACGCTGTCATCGAGGCAAACGAAGGCATCACTTTCTCCGTAGAAGAAGAGAGCGAAGATGCAGCCGAGGCAGAGACCGCAGCTGAAGTAAAGACAGAAGAAGCAGCTGAAGAAGTTAAGGCAGAAGAATAATCGAGGAGGAATACTGAATATGGCATTCACTAATAAAGACGTAATGGAATTGCGCGCAAAGACGGGCGTAGGTATGATGGATTGCAAGAAGGCTCTTACCGAGTCTGACGGCGATATGGAAAAGGCAGTAGAGATATTGAGAGAAAAGGGTATGGCTACGAGCGCTAAGAGAGCAGGCAAGATTGCATCTCAAGGTATCGTTGAGGCTTATATCAACGACAAGTGCGGCGTACTCGTCGAAGTCAACTGCGAATCCGACTTCGTTGCAAGAGGAGATCAATACAAGGCTTTCGTAATGGAAGTCGCTAAATATATTGCAGACAACGACGTTGAGTCCGTTGAGCAGGTAAGTGAAAATATGGCTACGGCTACGGCTGAAGCAGTTGCAAAGATCGGCGAGAAGATTGCTATCAGAAGATTTGCAAAGTACGCTAACACCGGTAAGCTTGACAGCTATATCCACATGGGCGGAAAGATTGGCGTACTCGTAGAGATGAGCGGAAACGCAAGCGCAGAACTTGCTCACGATATCTGTATGCAAATCGCAGCGGCTAATCCTTCGTACGTTAAGGTAGACGAAGTACCAAAGGACGAAATCGAAAAAGAAAAGGAGATACTCAAGGCTCAGGCTCTTAACGAAGACAAGCCGAAGCCGCTCAACATCATCGAGAAGATGGTCGAGGGTCGTATCAACAAGTATTATAAAGAAGTATGTCTTGTAGAACAGCCTTTCGTAAAAGACGGCGACAAGACGATAAAGGCTCTTCTCAAAGAGGCAGGCGCAGACGTAGTGAGATTTACTCGTTTCGTTATGGGCGAAGGCTTAGAGAAAAAAGAAGAGAATTTGGCTGACGAAGTACAAGCGCAAATCAACAGCGCCAAGAAAAACTAATTGCAAAAAGGAAAACGGCATTCGTTTTCCTTTTTTTACAATAGAGCCTTTTCTTAAGTTCTCGCGAAAATCTTGCGTCACTTAATCAAAGGCTCCAAAATATAAGTAGGTTATTGGAGGGGTATATGATAAAGTATAAGAGAGCGATTATTAAGCTCAGTGGCGAGGCTTTGGCAGGCGAAAAGGGATTTGGCATCGACGAGACAGTCGTATCGTACGTGGTAAATCAAATCAAGAGCGTATATGAATTAGGCGTTGAGATAGGTATCATTATCGGAGGCGGCAACTTCTGGAGAGGTAGACAGGCTTTGAAAATGGAGAGATCGGCTGCCGACCATATGGGAATGCTCGCGACGGTAATGAACTCTTTGGCGTTGCAGGACGCTTTGGAAGCGGCAGGCGTACCTTGCAGAGTTCAGACGGCTTTGACTATCACGAGAATTGCCGAGCCTTATATTTTGCGTAAAGCAATGCGCCATTTTGAAAAAGGCAGAGTGGTTATCTTTGCTTGCGGCACGGGTAATCCTTTCTTCTCGACGGATACGGGCGCGGCGTTGAGAGCGGCTGAAATAAACGCTGACGTACTCATGCTTGCAAAAAATATCGACGGCGTATACGACAGCGATCCCAAGAAAAACCCCAACGCAAAGAAGTATGACGAACTCTCTTATATGAAAGTCGTTCAAGACGGACTTCAAGCAATGGACGCAACGGCTATCACGCTTTGTATGGAGAACAAGATTCCTATCATTGCTTTTGCTCTCAAAGAAGAAGACAGCTTGCTCAAGGCTATCAACGGAGAGAAGATAGGCACGATAATTCACTGATAAGTATCAATATAATACGTTTAAAAGGTGTGTACTGATTTGTATACGCCTTTTTTAGTTGAAGAAAAGCAAGGTTATTTTGACGAAAGGATTAGATTTTTCTGCTACGCTCGAAATGACATCAAGTGCTCGAAATGACAAGAGTTTACTCGAAATGACGTTAAGGTTGCTCTAAATGGTGTTAGGTTGTTTGCTTAAAGGGAAATTAATACCTAGGTCATGTCACTCTGAGCGGAGCCTAAGCGAAGTCGAAGAGTCTATTAGATAAATATAATATATTTGTTAATAATTATATATAAATAAAAATAAGTAAATAAATAATAAAAAGAATTGAATTTGCCGTAGACTTTTGGTATAATTATGATAGCAAATTTTAAGGAGCGCAAATTATGGCATACGAACAAATGGAAGTATTGGAAGTTTTTGACGAATTCGAGACAAAAATGGACAAAAGCATAGCTTCTCTTCAATATGAATTCAACAATATGAAAGCAGGCAGAGCAAATCCGCATATCCTCGACAAGATTGTCGTCGATTATTACGGAGTGCCGACTCCGCTTAAGCAAATAGGTAATATTCAAGTGCCTGAAGCTAGAATGTTGCTTATAAGCGTATGGGATACGTCAATACTTAAAGAAGTGGAAAAGGCGATTATTGCCGCAAATACGGGAATTATGCCCACCAACGACGGAAAAGTCTTGAGAATGGTCTTTCCGGAACTCACTCAAGAGAGAAGAAAAGAGCTTTGCAAGTCGCTTAAGTCTTTGGCGGAGAATACCAAAGTAGCGCTTCGCAACGCAAGAAGAGATATCAACGACAGCATCAAAAAGATGAAAAAGGATTCTCTTATCTCCGAAGACGATGCGGCGCTTTATGAAAAAGACGTCGACAAAAAGCTTGCTTCTCAAATCGAAGTGGTCGACAAGATGACTAAAGATAAAGAACAAGAAATCATGTCAGTATAACGCAGCAAATGGAACAAGTACTCAAAATACCTACTCATATCGGATTTATTATGGACGGCAACGGCCGTTGGGCGACTCAAAGAGGGCTTTCTCGCAGCGACGGACACCGTCAAGGCGCAGAGGCTATGAAAAAAGTTGTCAAAGCATGCTCGCAAAAGGGAATTAAAGTTGTGAGCATATACGCTTTTTCTTGCGAAAATTGGTCAAAGCGTCCCAAAGCCGAAATCAAGTTCTTGTTTTCCTTGATCACTCAATTTGTAAAAAAAGAGATGAAGGATTATGTAAAGTCGGGCTATAGAGTTAGGTTCAGCGGAGACTTGTCCCAATTGCCAAAGGCTACGCAAAATGCAGTCCAAAAGGTAATCGACGCAAGCAAAGACAACGACGGACTTATCGTCAATATTGCGCTCAATTACGGTTCGCACCAAGAGATCGTCAGGGCGGTAAATATGATTTTGCAGTCTGGATTGAGAGAAATCGACGAACAAATGCTGGAAGACTGCTTATATTCCGCAGGACTACCGCCGTTGGATTTGGTAGTGAGATCGAGCGGAGAAAAAAGGCTGAGCAACTTTATGCTTTGGCAGGCGTCGTATAGCGAATTGATATTTTTGGATAAGTATTGGCCTGATTTTGACGAGGCAACTCTCGACGAAATACTCGCAGAGTATTCTAAGAGAGATAGAAGATTTGGAGGTATCAGCTAATGCTCAAAAGGATTTTGACAGCCGTCGCAATGCTAGCCGTAGTATTTGCAACGATTTTGGGACTTCGTCAGATTTACGTCGAAATTGCAGACGTAGTTGGCGTCGCTATATGCTGTCTGGGCGTCTACGAAATGGCGCAAGCCTTCAAAAAAGCAGGATTCAACGCAATCAAGGGAAGTCTGATTTTTGCATGCATAGCTATTTATCCTATGATACTTGCTTTTGAGTGGACTATAGGAAAGGGCGAGATCGGAGCCTTTGCGACTTTGTTTTTGGCTGTAATGATTGCAATTATAGAGTTTACTCTTATACATAAGACTAAAAAACAGCGACAGCAAGAGAAGTTAGACGCGCAAAGCGGCAATACGGATACGCAGGCAGACAAAACCGCGGATATTGCAAGCAGAGGAGTCTTCAGGCTCAACGATTTGCTTGCGACGATATTCATACTTATCTATCCGCTTGGGATATTTTCTACTTTCTTTTTTATCAATCACTCTCAATACGGATTGCTTGGAATATTCCTTGCGCTTTTAGTGCCCGTCATGACGGACACTATGGCGTACTTTGTGGGAGTGACCTTCAAAGGCAAAAAACTCTGTCCCAACATAAGCCCCAAAAAGACAATCAGCGGAGCAATCGGCGGATTATTGGGCGGTATTATCGGCGCAATGATAGTCTTTGTTTTCTTTGACGTGACGGGACTTTTCGTCAACTTCAACAACGTGGGGTTGATTAAGATATCCGACAGCTTGTTGGCGGCGGGATTTATATATGCGGTTTTCGGACTTATAGGCGGCGTTTTAAGCGAGCTCGGCGATCTTGGCGCAAGTTGGATAAAGCGCAAAGCCGGCATAAAAGATTTCGGAAAAATTTTTCCCGGACACGGCGGTATGATGGACAGACTTGACAGCGTGATTTTTATATTACCGCTCGTATACCTTTTGATAAGTATCGTTACTGCGGCAAACGCATAAAATTTTTTATATTTGAGTAAAGGCTGACAAAATGAAAAGAATTATAATATTGGGCAGTACAGGATCTATAGGAACTCAAGCGTTGGAAGTAGTGGATAAATACCCAAATGAATTTGAGGTCGTGGGTCTTGCTTGCAATTGCAAAGAGTTGATACTTGAGCAGATTGCCAAGTATTCGCCCAAATTCGTCGCAGTCATAGACGACGCTTTGGCAGAGAAGATAAAGGACGAATTTTCCGACGTCGAGGTTTTTATCGGAGAAGAAGGCATACGTCGGCTTGCAGGCGTCAAGGCAGATTTGTTGGTCAACGGACTTGTCGGTATAAGCGGTCTTAAGCCTACGCTTGAGGCGATAAAAGCAGGCAGTAATATTGCTTTGGCAAACAAAGAGACTCTTGTCGCAGGCGGAGAACTAGTTATGCCTTTTGCAAAAAGCAAGGGAGTTGAAATACTTCCCGTAGACAGCGAGCATAGCGCGATATGGCAGTCTTTGACGGCAAAAAACGTCAAAAGGATATTGCTGACGGCAAGCGGCGGAGCATTCAGAGATTGGACTAAAGAGCAACTTGTCAATGCAAAGGCTTGCGACGCTCTCAAGCATCCTAATTGGGATATGGGCGCAAAGGTAACGATAGACAGCGCAACTCTTATGAATAAAGGCTTAGAGATAATCGAAGCTATGCATCTCTTCGACGTAGACGTCGACGATATAAAGGTGTTGGTGCATAGGCAGAGCGTGGTTCACAGCATGGTGGAATACGCCGACGGTAGCGTAATTGCGCAAATGAGTTATCCCGATATGCGATTGCCCATTCAAATAGCGATGTTATATCCCAAGAGAGGCGATTTTGCCTTTAATACTTATGACTTCGTGGGCAAAAACTTGACGTTCGAAGACGCGGACGAGGATAGATTCCCATGTCTTTCGATAGCCAAGTATTGCGCAAAAGAAAAGGGTATTGCGCCCGTGATAATGAATGCGGCTAATGAAATTTTGGTAAAAGCCTATTTAGATAATAAAATCAAATTTTACGACATACCTTATTATATAAGATGCGCTTTGGATAAGTTCTATCACGGACAGAGAATTGAGAGCGAGGCGCAAATATATTGCGTGGACGATGAAGTGAGAAGATACGTTCTCGCTGCAATCGGGTGAGGTGAAAATGATATTGACGTTGGCGATAAGCGGAATCGAAGTGCTGAAATGGATAGGATATATTTTAGTGGCTTTGCTCTGTCTTATGCTCATGGTAGTTCTGCACGAGTTGGGACACTATACTTTCGGAAAAATATTTAAGTTTAAGATAAATGAGTTTGCTATAGGCTTTGGACCAAAGATTTTCTCAAAGACCAACAAAAAGACAGGAGAAGTATTTTCTATCCGTCCTTTTCCTTTTGGCGGTTTTTGCGCCTTTGGCGGTGAGGATGAAGAGAGCAGCGACCCTCACGACTTCAACAATCGACCTATTTGGCAGAGAATCATAGTTTTGTTTGCAGGCGCAGGCTTCAACTTTTTGTCGGCATTTATCGTCATTACTATATTTTTCAGCGCGTACGGAGAGTATTTTCCCGTGGTCGGCGAAGTATATCAGCACGTTGAGTACGTAGACGAAGAGAATTATCAGATAATAGAAGATTCTCAACAACTCAAGAAAGGCGACGTGATTTTATCAGTCAACGGTAAAGAGGCTTATAGCATGCTTGATGGAACTCGTTTGAGCGAACTTATTGCGGACAGCGACGATAATCTGACTGTGATAGTATTGAGAGCAGGCGAGAAGAAAACGTTAGAAGTTCAAAAGCAATACTATTTGTCTTATACCGACAGCGGAGAGACTGACGAAAACGGAGATAAAATACTAGTTGAAAATGTAAGTAAAAGCAAAGGCTTGGGTATGGCGCTAAGTAGTACATTTAGCGCGCAGAAACTGTCGTTTGGCAAAGCATTGGGACACGGAGCAATGTTTGGCTACGACGTTTTGAGAGTGACGGGTAAGTCGCTAAAATTAATATTTAACGGCACTGTATCCGTTAGCGAATCAGTAGGTGGAACAGCTACGTCAATTTCGCTTTTAGCTTATTCGGTTAGGAGAGGATTTCCTTATATAGTGGGCATTTTCTGTATCTTTTCCGTGTCTATTGGTATAATGAACGTAATGCCATTGCCTGCGCTTGACGGAGCAAGAATTGTATTTGCGATAATTGAGGGTATTAGACGCAAGCCTATCAATCGAAAAGTTGAAGGCACAGTACATTTTGTAGGACTTATTGTGTTGATTGCTCTGGCGATATTGCTTGACTTGTTACATTTCTTTGGATAGCGCGCTATACTATTACAACAACAAAAGTACATTTACGTAGAGAGGATAAAATGAAAAGGCAAGTTAAAGTAGGCAATATTGTCATTGGCGACGGAAGCGTAATAATTCAGTCGATGACGAATACCAAGACTTCGGATATCGACGGCACAGTAAAGCAAATCAAAGCTTTGGAAGCCGAGGGGTGTCAGCTCGTGAGATGTTCTGTCCCCGACGAAGAGAGCGCTATCGCATTGAAGGAGATAATCAAGAACGTAAGCGTTCCGATAATAGCCGATATACATTTTTCGCATAAGCTTGCTCTTATGTCCGCAGATGCGGGAGTAAGCAAGATTCGTATCAATCCAGGCAATATAGGCGGCGTGGATAAGGCAAAATATCTTGCGGATTATCTCAAGGAGAGAAGTGTAGCGTTGAGAATAGGCGTCAACGGCGGTTCTTTGGATAACGCTCACAAATCCAAGCCTTTGGCTGTCGCAATGAGAGACAGCGCTTTGGAATACGTCAGCGTGTTGGAAAAATGTAATTTTTACGACATAGTAATATCGGCGAAGTCGTCCAACGTCAAAGTTATGCTCGATACTTACAGATTGCTTGACAAAGCTTGTGACTATCCGTTGCATTTGGGCGTAACGGAAGCGGGACTTTATCACACGGGTTTAGTCAAGTCGGCTATAGGTATTGGCGCATTGCTCTGCGAGGGTATTGGAGATACGATAAGAGTGTCTTTGAGTGACGATCCCGTCAAAGAGGTCGAGGCTGCAAAGGATATACTCAAGGCGTGTGATAAGTATCCGTATCCCTATTGCGAAATAATTTCATGTCCGACTTGCGCGCGTACCAACATAGCCGTCAAGTCGCTTGCCGAACAAGTCGAGGATATGTGCAAGGACATAAAACGCAATCTCAAAATTGCGGTAATGGGTTGCGTAGTCAACGGGATCGGCGAGTCGCAGGGCGCAAATCTCGGAGTCGCAGGCGGCAAAGACAAGTCGGCTATCTTCGTCGACGGCGAATACGTCGAGAGTGTAGCCAATGACGATATATTGACGGTATTAAAAAAATATATAGTACAGTATAAAGAGAAATAATCGACACATATTCAATAAAAATAAGCGAGAGTACAGAAGATAGTATGCAATTTATAGACAAACTCAACGAGGCGACGAACAATAAATACGAATTTTTGAGAATATCAAAACTCAATCTGGACGTGGGGGCAAGTTCTCTCTCCGTCGTCTGTCTGTTGCCGCAGGATATTACCGAAGAGAAGTTTTCCGAAAACGATAAAAGGGTCATCGAAGAGTTTTGCAGAAGTCAAGTTCCCGATACGTTTGCTCTTAAGATAGCTTTCGTAAAAAATTTGATAAATCAAGAAGCCGTATCCAAACAGGTTTTCAACTACATATCTTTAAAGCATCAGACTATACTCACGCAAATGGATCCGTCGATGACAGACGTAAAAATAGACGGCGACAGACTTATCATTGACCTATACGTCTTCAGCACTGCTCAACATTATTGCGAAAACAGCGGATTCAAAGAAAAACTTGCAAAGCATATATACAATCAAAATTGCGTGAATAAGGTCATTGTCAATATCAAAGTGTGCAAAACCGTCGACACGGGTAAGTTACTTAAAGAAAGAGAAGATATCAAGTACGTCGACAACGGCGAAATCGAAATCGTGGGCAACTATCATTATATGGTGGGCAAGGACATCATTCGCAAGCCCAGATACATAGAAAAGTATAAAAAAGAAATGGACGGTATCTGCGTCTGCGGCACGGTAAGCGAACTCAAACGCATCAATATCATAGACAAAGCTTCTCCCGACAGAAGAGTAAAAAAGGTGTTGTTCAAGTTCGTCATTTCCGATTCCACGGGTAATATGGACTGTCTGTATTTTGCAAAACTTCGCAAGCCCAAGAAGGGTGAAAAAGAGCATTCTACTTGTCTTGATTTGCTCAAAGACGGCGACGACGTCGTGATATTGGGTAATTATAAATACAGCGATTATTCTAATAAAAATGAACTTTTAGTTACAAAACTTGCGCTGTGCAAGATAAATTACGAGGCGTTGGCAAAGCGTCGGGAAGACATAAAACTTGCCAACAAAATCAAGATTTTCCAGACTCCGAAAGCTTATGAAGTGGATATGAACGATAGCTTGTTGGACTTGCTCGGACACTGCGATTATATTATGAACAATAAGTTCGTCGTCTTTGACTTGGAGACGACGGGACTCAGCACGGAGACTGACGAGATAATCGAGTTGGGAGCGGTCAAACTCGAAGAGGGTAAGATAGTGGAGTATTACAATACTCTCGTCGACCCAAAGCGAAGTATCCCCGAAGGAGCAAGCAAAGTCAACAATATTTATGACGCAGACGTCAAAAACTCTCCGTACATAGAAGATATATTCGGATTTTTTGTAGAATATTGCAAAGGGTATATTTTGGTCGCTCACAACGGCGCAGGATTTGACTTCAAGATAATAAGACGTCTTGCGGGGCAACTAGGGTATCCGCTCTACAACGAAATGGTCGACTCTTTGACAGAGGCGAGGAATATTCTTACGAAATCCCGCCGTCATTCTCTTGAGGCGCTTTGCGAACATTACGGAATCGTCAACAAAAACGCTCACAGAGCGTATGAAGACGCAGAAGCAACAGCAAAGGTCTTCGTCAAACTCATGGATGATAAGTATAGAAAACTTGACGGCTGATAGTAATTGTATTACATAAATTCGAATTACATATGGTCATTTCGAGCGAAGTCGAGAAATCTTATCCATTTATACGGCACTCGAGTGTAATGAGAGGTATTTTATAATAAGTTTAGATTTCTCCGCATCGCTTTGCTTTGGTCGAAATGACGCAATAGAGTGGGATTGTTTAAATCTAAATTAAATTATTTGGAGAATGCTTTATATTTTATTTATTATTAAATAAATAGTATAAAACAGTTGCGCTCGGCAAATAAATATGGTATATTATTAGTGCAATAGTAGATTACTAGAGCGACTGTATCACGCAGTCGCTTAAATTTTAAGAGCCTCTTAATAAGTTCGTACGGCAATCTTACTATATATTTATACGCTAAGTTCGTCTACGTATCTTGACGTAACGCTGCTACGCCTGCAATACGTATCCTGCTTATCGCAAAAATATATTACGCAATCTTGCTCGCGTCACTTATTCAGAGTCTCTTTAGAGAGGTAATATGTCAAAGATAACCGATTCGGTCAAGCAAATTGTCGAGCCTATCATAGCCGCCAACGCTATGGAACTCGTCGACGTGGAGTACAAAAAGCTTTACGGACAGGACACGCTTATCGTCTATATCGACAAAGACGGCGGAGTGGATCTCAACGATTGCGAATTGATACACAACGCTATCGACATGCCGCTTGACGAACTCGATCCCACCGACGGAGCGCCTTATAATCTCAACGTGTCGTCTCCCGGTATCGACAGACCGCTTAAGACGGCGAGGGATTTTGCAAAAAAGACGGGACTTGAGATGGAAGTCTCGCTATACAAACCTCTTGCGGAACTTGGCAAGTTAAAAAAATTCAACGCAGTTCTTCTCGGCTACGACGAAAATACTCAAGAAGTCGAGTTGGAATATAAATCAAAAAACTTAAAACTTAATATAAAGGATATAGCCGTGATAAGAGAGGCTATACACTTCTAGGAGGACAAAATGATCAACAAAGATTTCTTTCAGGCGCTTGATGCGCTCGAAAAAGAAAAGAGAATCGAGCAGCAACAGTTCATCGACGCTCTTGAGACAGGACTTGCAGTAGCGTACAAAAAAGAGAACGGAAAAGCAAAATCCGTTATGGTTGCGCTCAATCCGCAGAGATCGGAGATAAAGATATACGCTTATCAGACTGTTGTCGAAGAAGTCGAAGACGAGGAAAAGCAAATTTCTCTTCAAGACGCAAAGGCTATCAAAAACAGCTATAAGGTCGGAGACATAGTAAAAGAAGAACTCTCGCCAAAGCTCTTTTCGCGTATTGCGGCGCAGACTGCAAAACAAGTGATCATTCAACGCAACAACGAGATTCAAAAAGAACTCATAAAGGACGAGATGAACAATAAAGAGGGCGAAATCGTCAAAGGTATCGTGAGAAGAATTGAAAACGATACCGTATACTTGGAGATGGCAGGCACTCAACTTGAAGGCGTAATGTTGCCCTCCGAGCAGATAAGAGGCGAAAAGTATAACGTCAACGACGTCATCAACGTATACGTCAAGAGCGTTCGCACCAATCAAAGAGGCTCGACTCAAGTCATGGTATCGAGAGCAAGCAACGGTTTTGTCAAAAAACTCTTTGAAATGGAAGTGCCGGAAATCAAGGCAAATCTCGTCAATATCAAGAGAATCGTCAGAGAGGCGGGTTACCGTACGAAGATGGCGGTATACGCAGAAGATTCTTCTATCGACGCAGTGGGAAGCTGTATCGGTCAGAAAGGTATGCGTATCAACAGCGTCGTTCAAGAACTCGGCGGCGAAAAAATCGATATAATAGGATATAGCCAAGATATGGGAGAATATATCTCCAGAGCGTTGTCTCCCGCAAAAGTTATCGCAGTAATGCTCAATCCCGAAGAAAAGAGCGCCAGAGCTATCGTCGAGGACGACAAACTTTCGTTGGCTATCGGCAAGTCGGGTCAAAACGTAAGACTTGCGGCAAAGCTCACAGAGTGGAAGATAGACGTCAAGCCGTATTCTTCTTTGGCAGGCAGCGACATCAACGACATAGGCGAATAATATGAAAAAGCCGCCTGTGAGAATGTGTATCGCATGCAAGAACGCATACGAAAAAAAGCAAATGTTGAGAATCGTAAAAGACAAGGACGGCAATATCTCCTTGGATTTCACAGGTAAAAAGGCAGGCAGAGGAGCGTATATTTGCGACAGCGCCGCTTGTATTGAAAAGTGCGTCAAGAATAGACTCCTCAACAGAAACTTTGCTCAAGAAATAGCTCCCGAGGTGTACGATGCAATTAAAGAGCAATACGGAAATAGGCAAGATTGATTGTTATATCAACTTTGCCGTGAGAGCAGGCAAAGTAATTTGGGGAGTAGACAACCTCGAGAGGGCAAGGCGCGCGCCTCAATTGATACTCGTAGACGGGTCGCTTGGCGCAAACAGCGCAAAACAGCTTTCGCTATATTGTCAAAGAAAGAAAGCTAAAAGTCTGACTTTGCCTATCGATTATCTCAACAATCTTCTGAAAAGAAGTAATATTAAAGTTTTGTCGATTACAGACGAGTCGTTGGCAAATGCAATACTCGCGTATTGCGAATGACGACGGCATAATACGGAGCGTAATGCTTCGGCGGTTACCGCAAATTAAAGACGGAGGTGGTTTTTGTGAACAACGAAAACAAAAATGAACAATTTAAAAGTTTAAAGGAGATAGACTCGTTTATAAGAGACGTGTCCAAGCCTTTTCTTGCTCAAATTGTCGACGCTAAGAGCAAAATCAAAGAACTTGAAGACAAAGTCAACGCTTTGAAGCAAGAGAGATTGGCTGCGCTCTATGAACAACAGCAGGCTGAAGAGGCTCAGCTTCAAGAGCAAACGGCTGAGAGTGAAAAATTCGTTGACGAAGAAAGCGTTGCGCAAGAAAACGCAAGCTCGACGCAAGAAGAAGCTCCGTCTGCGAAAGAGGCCGAAGTTGAAAACTCCGACAGAAAGACGTCACAAGCCGCTCCGCAAAAAGAGGCTCAAAAGACGCAGACTTATATCAATCCCGATATGGTGCGCCGCGGCAATAGAGACAACAACCGTCCTCAATTTGACAAAAACAGACCTGCGGGCGGACAGCAAAGACCCGTCGGACAAGGCGGCGCAAGACCGTTTGCGCCAAAGGGCAGAGTCGAAGTGGTTGCTCCTGCTCCCGTAAACAATAACAAGACGGACAACAAAAAGAAAAAAGACGTCAAGACGACTTTTGGCAAAGACGAAAAGAAAGGCATGACCAAAAGAGACCTTTTGAAAAGAGGTTACGCTTACGATTCTACGCTTGAAGACGACAGCGATACCGCAAGATACGTCAAAGTCAAGAAGTCCAAGAAGGACCTCAACACTCCTCAATACGTCAAGATAGATCACGCAGTACTGACTAGCGAGCGAGTGCCGATCAAAGTATTCAGCGAAAAAATCGGTAAATCTGCTACTGAAATAGTCAAGAAGTTGTTCGATATGGGCAAATTTGCGACGATCAACGATATGATAAGTTTTGAAGAGGCAGAGCTTATCGCTATAGATTATGATATCACGTTGGAACTCAAAGCCGATAAGAGCGCAGAAGACAAGCTCAAAGACATCATTGATACGCAAGTTGACAATACAAAGCTCGTCAAGAGACCGCCTATCGTCACGATAATGGGTCACGTCGACCACGGTAAAACTTCGCTTCTCGACTATATCCGCAAAGCCAACGTGGCAGGCGGAGAAGCGGGCGGTATTACTCAGCACATCGGTGCATATACCATAGATCTCAACGGAGAGAAAATCACTTTCCTTGATACCCCCGGTCACGAAGCCTTCACGGCTATGAGACAAAGAGGCGCAAACGTAACGGATATTGCTATTATAGTAGTTGCGGCAGACGACGGAATAATGCCGCAGACTATCGAGGCGATACATCACGCAAAAGCCGCAAAGGACGTATCTATTATCGTTGCGGTAAACAAGATCGATAAGACCAACGGCAATTACGACAGAATTTTGCAACAGTTGGCAGACAACGAGATCTTGGCAGAAGCTTGGGGCGGCGACACGATAGTATGTCCCGTGAGCGCAAAGACGGGTCAAGGCGTAAAAGAACTTCTCGAAAGTGTGCTTTTGGTGGCAGAAGTCAACGAGTATAAGGCAAACAAAAAGTGCTCGGCAACGGGTTCTATTATCGAGGCAAGTCTTGACAAGGGCAAAGGTCCAGTCGCTACTATTTTGGTGCAGAACGGTACGCTCAAAGTATCCGATTACGTCGTAGCCGGTACGGCGATAGGTAAGATCAGAGACATGACTGATTACAACGGCAAGAGAGTCAAAGAGGCTTTCCCGTCATACGCAGTTCAAGTACAAGGATTTTCCGAAGTGCCTAAAGCAGGCGATTTGATGGTCGTCGTCAAAGACGAAAAACTTGCCAAGAAAGTTGCTCAAGAGAGAGCCGATAAAGAAAGAGCAGAGATGCAGGCTTTCAGTTCTATCAGATCTATCGACGATATATTCGGAGACGGAAAGGATACCAAGTCGCTCAATCTTATTATCAAGGGCGACGTGCAAGGTTCTGTCGAAGCAGTCAAAGCTTCGCTTCTCAAACTCAATGACGAAATGGCAGAAAAGAAAGTCAAACTTGCAGTCGTACACAGCGCAGTCGGCGCAATCAGCGAGTCGGATATAATGCTTGCCGACACGGCAAAGGCTATAATTATCGCTTTCAACGTCAAGGCGGAGACAAAGGCGCAAGCTCTTGCCGAGAGAAGCAAAATAGATATAAGAAGATACAGCATCATCTACGACGCTATCAACGATATGACGAGAGCGCTCAAGGGTATGCTTGATCCGATATACAAGGAAGTCAGCCTCGGCGAAGCGGAAGTCAGAGCAACTTTCAGAATATCTTCGTTTGGCACTATTGCAGGTAGTTACGTCACGAAGGGTAAAGTCGCTCGTAATTCCAAAGTCAGAGTTGTCAGAGACGGCATAATTATCTTTGAAGGCGTACTCACTTCGCTCAAGAGAGAAAAGGACGACGTAAAAGAAGTTGCAAGCGGATACGAATGCGGTATCGGTCTTGAGAAATTCAACGACGTTAAGATCGGCGACATAATCGAAAGTTACATTTTGGAGCAAATCGAGCAATGAACAGATACGAAAGGATCAATGCTGAATTGAAAAAACAGCTTTCGATAATTTTGAGAGAGGGGGTCAACGATCCCCGTGTCGCAGGCAAAATGATATGCGTGACGGATACGCAAGTGGACAGAGATTTGACGCTCGCTCAAGTATATATCAGCATTTTGGGCGCAAACGGCAGTGAAAAGGAAGTGTTGGACGGACTTCACAGCGCAGAAGGATATATCAAATCTCGTCTTAAAAATATGATCAAGTTGCGCAATATGCCGTCGCTTAGATTTAAGTTGGACAATTCTCTCGATTACGGAATGAAGATATCCAAAATTATCGACGACATACACAAAAAAGAAAACTCAACGTCGGAGGATGCCGAAGAATAATGTATGAAGAGTTTATAAAAGCCGTCGACAAAAGCGGCAGCATTTGCCTGATATCTCATCAAAATCCCGACGGCGACACTTGCGGAAGCGCATTGGCGCTGTATAGGGCTTTGAAATTGTACGGCAAAGAACGCGTATATATTTATTGCGATAGCGTTTTTAGAAACTCTCTTTTGACTTTGGAAGGCATAGACGATTATAACAAGACTCAAGTTGACAAATGCGATATGGCGATTGCGTGCGATTGCGCGGAATACGACCGAATGGGCGCATATCTCAGCCTTTTCAACAAGGCAAAAACCCGCGTAAATATCGATCATCACAAGACCAACAGCAGATACGGTAATATCAATATCATAGAGGCGGGCGTAAGCGCAACGTGCGAAGTCATGTACAAAATTATAAAAGCGCTTGACCAAAAGAAATCCTGTCTCGACGATATCGTCGCAAAGTTGTTATATAGCGGACTCGTGACCGACAGCGGAGGCTTTACGTTCTCGAGCGTGTCTAGTCAGACGCACGAGGTTGCGTCCAAGCTTATTGCTTATGACTTTTCCGCAAGCGATATATGCGAGCATTTTTTGAAAAACGTGTCGCTCAACGTATTCAATTTGAGAATGCGAGTTTTATCTAAAGCCAGGTTTTTTCAAGACGGTAAAATAGGATTGATATATTTTTCCCAAGACGACTTTCTTGCGACGGGTACGGCGGCGGAAGACACAGAGGGAGCTATCAATTATATCAGAGATATAGATACCGTCGAAGTGGCGGTGGCGATAACGCAGACCAAACAAAGCAATTCTTACAAAGTGAGTATTCGCACGAGCGACAGAGTCGATGCGTCGAGGATAGCGTCTGTATTTGGCGGCGGCGGGCACAAGAATGCGGCAGGTTGCAGGATATCGGGCTTTTTTGAGGACGTAAAGGACAAACTTCTCAAGGCTTGCTCGGACGAATTATATTAAAATATAGGTAATTTATGAATGGATTTGCAGTAATTAACAAAGGACTCGGAATATCTTCCAGCGACGTAGTGATCAAATGCCGTAACGCATTGAGTCGCGCAATCGACAAAAAAACCAAGTGCGGACATATGGGTACGCTTGATCCAATGGCTGAAGGCGTATTGATAATTGCTTTTGGCAACGCAACGAGACTGTTTGATTATTTGCTTGCAAAAGAAAAGTCTTATGATGCTACTTTTACTTTTGGCGAAGCAAGAGACACAGTCGACAGAGCAGGCAAGATTATCGCAACTTCCGATCTGCCGAAGTATCAAAAAGTGTTGGAAGTTTTGCCTGATTTTATCGGCGAGATATCGCAAGTTCCGCCAAAGTACAGCGCAGTCAACGTCAACGGACAGAGAGCTTACGATATGGCAAGAGCAGGCAAGGACTTTCAGCTTGAGGCGAAAAAGGTAATTGTAAAAGATATTACCGTCTTGGACAAGACTCTCATTGACGGTTTTTGTCAAGATTTGAGCGTGTCGGTTACTTGCGGCAGCGGAACTTATATCAGAAGTCTTTGCAACGATATTGCAAGTCAAGCAGGCGTATGCGGATATATGTCTAAGCTTACGAGAGTAGATT
>CAMWVR010000032.1 GCA_947177795.1 uncultured Clostridia bacterium
AGAAGTCGACGTACTTCGTAGTCTACGGACAGACGAGTACCAATCCATTGGTCAAACTCACGATAAAGAAAGACATAACCGTAGCTCTTTTGAAAATGGAAGACGAGTATATGAAAGACATCAGAAGAGACGCGACGGGAGACGGGACTAAAGTGAGAGTCAAGGAGACTGAAGTGGTGGTAAGCGACGCGCAAGCCTTTGAGACGGCAAAGAAGATGGTAGATCTGAGGGATGATCAGATTGAGAGGTATCAGGAACTTCTCAGAGAGCAACGCTCTATGAGAAGCAAGAAGTAATAGATTCTTCGACTTCGTTGCACTCCGCTCAGAATGACTCATTTAAAGTGTAAGTTACGCCTTGAACGAGTCATATTGAGCGGAGCGAAGCGAAGTCGAAATATCTTAGAAGTTTCTAAAATGATTAGACCTCTCCGCTTCGGTCGAGGTGACGTTAGAAAGACTCATGTTGGTATCAATAAAAAATGTGTGTACTGGTTGGAGCACACATTTTTAGTTACGGATAAATATTAAGTAAAATAAAATAAATTACTTATGATTTTCTTAAATTTTCTCCTGTGATATAGCCTACGCTCAAGGAGTATTTTTTGTCGGTAAACTTTGATAAAAATGCTTCGCCGTAGCGACCTATCAAAGCTCCTGCGCCAAGTTGAGTGCAGATAAAAGTCTTTTTGTTGTTTGCCATACGTTTATCGAGCGTAGAGAATAGGTATTCCAAAGTGACGTTTTTGTATATAGGTTCTTCCCCGAAGTTGTCTATAATCAACATTTCACACTCGCCGACGTAATCGGCTTTTTTTGCCAAAGCCGTTTGCTTATGAGTATGCTTGTCCAAAAAGATATTGACAAATTCAAATGCCGTCAGATAAAGTACGCTTACGCCTTGGTCGAGCAATGCGTCGGCAGCCGCCAAAGCAAGGCAAGTTTTGCCCACTCCGCTTGCGCCGGACAGCATAAAGTTATTCCACTTGCATCCGTCAAAATCATCGCAGACCTTGTTTTGCATTATGGAGTATAGTTTGTCCATTCCTTTGGCTTGCGGGACGTCCATGCTCCCGAATTTGTTGTCTTCAAAAGCAAACTTAGGGAGAGAAGTAAGCGACGAATTTTCTTTTAAAAGTGACGAATATTCGCGTCTTAAGCATTCGCAAGGTTTGCCGTCAATATATCCGATGTCTTTGCAAGATTGGCAGAGATACGGCGGAGTAAAACGCAAGTCATACTGTTGAGCGTATTGCTTTATATCTTGATTTATCTGCTCCAAAGCCGATTGCATATCCGCCACGTCAAGTCCCTTGGCTTTCGTCTTGACGACGTCGAGTTCCGTCTGTTTTTTTGATTTCAACAACTCATCGAATTTTGGGTGCAAAGCAAGCAAAGCCTTGTTTTGATTTTGCGAAATTTCTTTTGCCAAGACTCTTTTTGAAGCGTAAATGCTTTGAAGTTGTTGATTGAAATAATTTATCATAGTCTATTCTATGTCGTCGAGGTCGTCGAGAGAGTAGAAGAACTCGGAGAGTTGTTCTTTGGAATACGACGGCGCCGAAACTGCTGAGTTCGAAGTATAAGTCGATTGCGTCTTTGCCTCGTCGACGGTGTATACGCCCGAATTTTTCCACTTTGCAAGTAAGTTGTTGAGGGCAAAAAGTTGTTTGCCTTGGCATACGCTTGCGCCGTATTCTATCATGGCGTCGTCGAAATTCCACTGCTGACTCCATACTTTGTACATATCTCTGTCGTTGTTGTTGACGTTGCGGGAAAATCCCGTCATTTCGATTATCTTTTTGATCTGCAAGTCTCTTTGCATCATGCTTGCCAAATGCTCGTTGATAGCGTCCACGCTTACGCAGCCTTCGCTATAAAATTTGACGATGCACTTGTTCATACCGTCAAGCGAGCGTATAGACTTGTTGAAACAATATTCTGCAACAAGCATAATTGCGTTTTTCTCAAAACCTTTTTGCAACCAATTGGAGATATATTTTTCCACGATATACTCGACGTTTTCATAATATACGCCGAGAGTTTTGTTGACGGAGTAGGCAAGTTGATATATCGCCTGTTTGTTGGCGAGATAATCTTCCATTTCTTTTGCGCTCATTGCATTGTTGCGATAAAATTCGTCAAGCAAATTGTTTAGTTTTGCAAAACCGCCTTTGTTTTTAAGAGATTTTGCCGCAAAGAGTATTGCGTCGAGGTCAAAGCCCCAACTTCCCGTCCATTTGAGATAAGCGTTCTTGTCTTCGATGTCAATCTCGGATTTTTTGCCGACGGCTTTGCATATCATTCTCAAAGCTTCGCTGGAGAGTTCTAGTTGTTTGATCTTGTCGTCCACGTCGGCGAGCGTGCGTACGCCTTCGTCAAGCCAATTGCGAGCCACGGCGAGGATATAGTTGGGTTTTATTTTTTCGCCTTTGAGGTTCACGCAATATCTAGCTATCGTGATGAGAGCTTCGGGCTTGATTTTCGTTTCTTCGATGAAGTCGTAATACACTGTATATTGATTAATATTTGTAAACGCCACCGAAGGGAACAATCCCTCGAGTTGAGCGTTGAAGTCGGCGTATTTTTCCTTTTTGTAATGCTTTGCAAAGGTGGAACGGATATTTTTATAAGTCACGGCAAGGGGAGAATAACTCGTGATATTGACGAGCCCCATATCCGCAAGTTGACCGAATACGTTTTCTACTTCTTCCGTTGACATTGAAAGCGCATCGCAAATGAAAGAGATATCGTTTTGTTGCGGCAGAGAGCACAAAGTCAGACCCAAAAGATAGACTTTGAGCTGTTTTTCGTCGCATTCGGGCAGATAATTGACGACAAAACTCTTGTCGAGCAATACCACTCCCGTTTCGTTATCCTTTGACATTGCGCAAAAATTCATAATAACTCCTTGAAAAGTTGTGATGAGTATGCTAGAATAAATTTAAAGCATAATATAATATATCACACAAACAAAAAAATAAAAAGATAATTTGACCCACATTTTTAAAAACACAAAATATTGTGGGCTTAAAGCGCGCCGACACAATTCGGCAGGAAGGATAAAAATGAGATTGGTAGAAATCAATGACGTATCCAAGACGTACAAGCCAAAGGGACGTAAAAAGGGATTCCCCGTCACGGCTGTATCCCATGCGACTCTAGACGTCGAAGAGGGCGAGATACTTGGACTTTTGGGAGCAAACGGCGCAGGTAAGACTACGCTCATCAAACTCATGTTGGGGCTGGTCAATCCCGACGGCGGAAGCATTACAATAGGCGGATACGACGTGTCTGCGGCAAGAGAAAAGGCGCTTGCTCAAGTGGGAGCGATAGTCGAAGCGCCCACGCTTTTCAATGATTTTTCCGGCATGGATAATCTAAAATATTACGCAAGACTTCAGGGCGGGAATATCAGCGAAGAAAAACTCAAGTCCATCGTCGAATTGGTCGGACTTGAAGACAGAATTCATGACAAGTTCAAGACCTATTCGCTGGGTATGCGTCAGAGGTTGGGCATTGCGCAGGCGATTATGCATTCGCCCAAGTTGTTGCTTCTCGACGAGCCTACGAACGGACTCGACCCGGACGGTATTGCGCAAATGCGCGATTTGTTTATCAATCTCAAAAATCAAATGGGCACGACGATAATTATATCTTCGCATATCCTCGGCGAAATGCAACAGACTTGCGATAGAGTGGCTTTTATGGCAAAAGGCGAGATCAAAGCCGTCAAGAGTATGGAAGAAGTCAATTACGGAGTGGATTCGATGCGCAAGTTTGCCATTGAGTGCAGCGATATGCAAAGAGCAAGTCAAATTGCCACTATGCAGGGTATCGAGGCAAACATTCAAAACAACGCTATCGTCGTCATTGTCGATCAGGCGCAAGTCGGAGAGCTGGTCAAGAAGTTGGTGGAAAACGACGTCATCGTCTATTCCGTCAACAAGCTTAAGCGCAGTTTGGAAGACCTATATAGGGAAGTATCCAACGGAGAATCGGAAAACCGTTATAAGGAGGTGTCCGAATTATGAACGGCAAGATGTCGGATATTTTGTATTGTGAATTTTATAAAATCAATCGCAAGCGCACTCTGTTAAAACTTGCGATAGCCGTCGTCGTCATCGCTCTTGTCATGACAGGCATATCGGCGCTGTTAAAAGATCTTTTGGCGAGCATGGCTATCGGAGGCGGGCTTGCGGATTACGACGCGCAGATAGAGTCGCTCAAAGCCGAAATGGCTGCGATACAGGAAGTCAGCGGATGGACGGACAAACTTATTATCGGCAATTCGGTGGCGGGCTATAAGGCGCAAATCGCCATTCTTGAATATCTCAAGGCGCACAGCGTTTCGTCGGGAAGCACTATGGCGTATACGGTAGACGGCAGTCTCGGCCTTTTCGGCTTTGACTTATTTAATTTTACCAATCTTTGTATGAGCGCGCTTATGGACGTGGTAGTGATTTTCTTGATAGTCGCTTGTTGCAGAACGACATCGGGAGAATACGCCAGCGGAGCGATGAAAATGCAATTGTTGAGACCTATCAACAAGAATAAGTTTTTTACCGCAAAATGGCTTAGCGTATTGATCGTTGCGGAGGCTTTGACTATCATTTCCTTCTTGCTCTCGCTTATCTTGGGAATGATACTTTACGGTCCCACTGCTCTCAACGTAGCTTTCGTCGCAGGTTCTGTCGTGACGATAGTTCCGCCGATGGGCGCGCTGATGATTACGCTTATTATCAATATGGTTCAGGTCTTTGCTTATACGCAAGCGACGATGTTTATATGTTCGATTTGCAATACCTACGGCAAGTCTATCGTCATTTCGCTTTTGCTGATAGTATTCGGTTTCGGCACGTATCTAGAGTACGTCTTAGCGGTGCCGTACGTAGGATATCTTGCGTTTTTCGCCAACGTCAATTGGGCAAGCGGAATATCCGTGGACGCTCCGATATTCAAGGGTATGAGCATATGGGGAATGATTCCTATCACGCTTTTGTGGTGCGCATTCTTCATGTGGTTTAGTTACCGCAGATTTAACAAGAGAGAAGTGTAAAACACAAATCCCTATTTAAATAATCAAGGCAGGAGAAATCCTGCCTTTTGTTTATATGAAAGTTGTTATTCTTTGCAATCTTCGACGATGAAAATATCGTAATCGAGCGTCTCGACGAAGTCGTCTTGACGGAATTTGGTATTGTGAAAGTTGACGAAATTTTTAAAGTGGTGTTCAAGTATCACGGGATTTGGCACGTCGAGTTGATGACAGATATCTCGAAGCCAAACTTCGTAATTATCTTTGCTCATTTTGAGCGACGAGTGATAAAGCATATCTTTTTGAATTTTGTCGTCAGTGACGAGTCTTGCCCAAATCTTCATATTTCTATATTACAGTATAAGCCGATAGTTGTCAATAAATTATTGATGACGCTTGCTTTAGAATTTATTTTTGATTTTACGCTTATTTGACAAAAATGTTGGGCAAACAAAAGGCAAAACTATTGACAAATCGTTGGTCCGTTGATTAAAATATACAAGACGCATTGTCGATAGGGAGGAGGACTTATGATTTCAGAAGCGGTCATAAAGCGTTTGCCGCGCTATTACAGACATATCAAACAACTTGCGGACAGCGGAGTTACCAGAGTGTCGTCCAACAAGATTGCAAGCGTGCTCAATATCACTGCGTCGCAAGTCAGACAAGATCTTTGCAACTTCGGCGGATTCGGTCAGCAAGGTTACGGATACGACGTCGTCAAACTCAAGAACGAACTTGCAGCAATTCTGGGACTTGACAAAGAATACGATATGATCATTGTCGGTGCCGGCAATATAGGCAGAGCATTGGCGGGATACAAGGGATTCAGAGACGACGGATTTTTTGTAAAGGCGTTGTTTGATATAGACCCAAGATGTTCGTCTATCAACGGTATCAAGGTCTATGAAATGGATTTTTTGGAGGCGTATCTCAATCAAAACAACGTGGATATCGCAATCATTGCCACTCAAAAGGATTCGGCAAAAAGCGTCGCCGACACTTTGATAAATTTCGGCGTAAAATCTATTTGGAATTTTGCTCCCGTGGAGCTTGAAGTGCCCGAGGGCGTGACTGTGGAAAATATCTCTATGAGCGAAAGCCTTTACGTATTGAGTTTTCGCAGTAAAAACAAACAATAAAGTAAATAAGCCGTCAGGCAAGGAGGATATATGGAAAAGAAATACTTCGTTACACAAGAGGGATATGACAATCTCAAAAAGAAATTGGAGCATTTGATCAACGTTGACAGACAAGACGCAAGCGAGAGAATAAGAATCGCAAGAGGCTTTGGAGACTTGTCGGAGAATGCCGAGTACGACGCCGCAAAGGATTACCAAGCGCAAGTCGAGGCAGAAATATTGACTATTCAAGCTCAACTTGACAACGCCGAGATAATTGAAAATACCGAAGGCAAACAAGATACCGTAATTGCAGGCTGCAAGGTCAAGATATATGATTATTCCGAAGACGAAGAGAGCGAGTACACTATCGTTGGCACGACGGAAGCGTCTATTTTGGAAGGCAAGATAAGCAACGAGTCTCCGCTTGCCGCAGCTATCATCGGCAAGAAAGTCGGCGCAGAAGCTATCGTAGAATTGGGCGACAATTCTTATAAAGTTAAGGTGTTGAAAATCAACTGATAGAAAACATAGATTTGATTTTTATAGATATTTCGACTTCACTGCGTTTCGCTCAATATGACTCGTTAAAAGCGCAATATTCGCCCTGAATGCGTCATTCTGGGCGTAGTGAAACGGAGTCGAAGAATCTAAATTTAATGAGTTCATATAAAAGGCTGTTGCGAATTTTCCTGCGACAGCCATTTATAAAATTTAGGGAGTAATATGTCAAGAGATCTTTACGACAGGATAAAAGAGTATAACGGCGCCGTCAAGGCTCGGTTTTGTATGCCGGGTCACAGCGGGCAATGCTGTCTTGACAAATTATATTCTTCCGCAGAGTATGATTGGACGGAAGTAAAGGGACTTGACAATCTTCTCTATAGCGACGGCGTCATTGCAAATTGCGAAAAAAGACTTGCAAAAAATTACGGCTACCAAGATGCGCTTATGCTGACAAGCGGCTCGACTTGCGGTATGCAGATTGCAATGGCAGTAGCAAGGTCGAGACAGGGATTCGCAATCGCCATAGGAGATATGCACAAGTCTTTTTATGCTTCGGCAAGAATCATGGGCGTAAAGATCCGCTGTTGCAGGAATTTGCAAGTTGCGAAAGAGTTGAGTTCTTCTGCCAAAATCTCTTGCGTATTCGTGACTAGTCCAAATTATTTCGGCATGTTGACGCCGTTAAAAGAGATCAAGGATTTTGCGTTGAGAGTAGGCGCATTGCTCGTCGTAGACGAAGCGCACTCGGCGCATTTTCCATATTCGTCATTATTGCCTAACAACGCAAGTAAGTATGCGGACATAGCGCTGGCTAGTATGCACAAGACTTTGCCCGTATACGGTGGAGGCGCGCTCGTCTTGACCAACGGCAAAGATATTTATAGTCAGTGCAGAGCGTTGCGCGCGGATATCCATACGACGTCGCCAAATTATCTTGTTATGGCAAGCATGGACTTTGCCGACGACTATATTGCGACTCGCGGCGAAGAGGAGTATGCAAAAGTAAAACTTGCCGTTGACGCATTTAAAAATAATCTGAAAGTGGGCAAAGTAGTCGATACAGACGATTTTTCTCGACTCGTAGTCAAGATAGACGGCGTGGATTGCGATAAAGTATCCGACGCTCTTGTCGAGCAGGGGGTATTTGCCGAAACGTCGTACGGAGATTTGTTGGTTTTTATCGTCACGCCCTTTAATTGCTACAAGTTGGATATGCTTGCGGATATGCTCAACACGTTGCCAAAAGAAAAACTCGACGGCGATATCGACGTTGATTTCGGTATGCAAAATATCGAGAAGTCGGGAGACGTTATCTTGCTTTCGCCCGACGAGGCGATTGGCAAAGTATGCGCGGCGGACGTGGGTATCTATCCGCCGGGAGTGCCCGTGATAAAAAAAGGCGACGTAATAAATCAAAAAGCGGCGGATTTTATAAAAAAATACTCAAGTCGGCTTTTTGGACTTGCTTGCGGCAAAGTGCCTATGATAGAATAGATATGTTGGCAAAGATTTATCGAGAGTACCAATCGGCATATCTTGTAGAATACGAGCGGAGATAAGTAAAGAGAATGAAAGGAAAATTTATTACATTTGAAGGCGGAGAGGGCGTAGGCAAGACGACGCAACTTGCGATGATAAGAGCATATCTTGAGGCGCAGGGCGTAGACGCGGTTTTTTTGAGAGAACCGGGCGGCAACGCTATATCCGAAAAGATTAGGGAAATAATATTGGACGTGGACAATGTAGGTATGACGGGAATGTGCGAGGCTATGCTTTACAGCGCATCGCGCGCTCAACTCGTCGAGGCGGTGATAAAGCCTGCTTTGCAAAGCGGCAAACTTGTAGTGTGCGACAGATTCATAGATTCCACGTTTGCTTATCAAGGCGTTGCGAGAGGACTCGGCGCAGAGCAAGTCGACGTACTCAACCGTCTTGCGTGCGGAGACATCATGCCCGACTTGACGGTATTTCTCGATCTCTCGCCCAAGTTGGCGTTTGCCAGAAAAGGCGGAGCTGACGCAGGAGATAGATTGGAGCAAGAGGGCGAGAGCTTTCATCAAAGAGTCTACGACGGATATTTGCAGGCATGCGAGCTTTATCCTCAACGCATTGTGAGAGTGGATTGCTCGGGCGAGGCAAGGGCGACGCACAAAAAAATAGTCGATATATTGCGCCAAAGAGGTATCGTATAATGTTGAGATACAGCGCATTGCTCAAAGATACCAAGGCTTATAAGAGTCTGCAAAGCGATATCAATGCGGGACGGCTCAGCCATTGTTATATGATAATGGGCGAGGACGCATTGGCGGTGGACGGACTTATAGATCTGTGCAGCGAGGCGATACTTTGCAAAGACGGCGGTTGCGGCAAGTGCGTAGTATGCCAGAAGGTGGAAGACAAAAATCACGAAGATATCTTTGAACCAAAAAATCTCAAAGCCGACGGCATAAGAGAGTTTGTCGAGAAGGTATACGTCAAGAGTGTGGGCAATACCAAGATCATGATAATTCGCTCACTAGACAATGTAGACCCCAAAGTACAGAACTTTTTGCTCAAGAGCCTTGAAGAGCCTATCGACGGAGTGGTGTTTTTGCTTGGCGTGATAAGACAGTCGGCAGTGCTTGATACGATCAAGTCCCGCAGCAAAAAGCTTACGGTAGCGCCTTTCAGCAAAAGACAGTTGACGGAATTTTTTGACGACAATTATATCGGCAAGCCCAAGAGCCTTGTGGAAGAGGCGGTAGACTGTTGTCTGGGATCTTTGGCAAGGTGCGAAAGTTTGCTCAGCGACGAAGAATACTTTGGCGATATGAGCGAAATAATATTCGTGCTTAAGGGACTTACGTCGACAAAAGTCAATCTCAAGATGCAAAAAAGGCTTGACATCAAGGACGGAAAACTTGCTCGATATCTCGACATAATGCAACTCGTTTGCGGAGTTTTGCTCAAGCGAAAAAGCGGAGTTTTCGTAGAGGGATTCGACAGAGTCAACGTCTTGCTTGACAGCTTTAATATTGCGACTCTTGTCAACTTCAACGAGTTGATAATCGAGGCAAAACAAAAGATAGAGAGTTATTGCAAAGACGACAATATACTCGATAATTTGTTCATAAAAATGATGGAGGTAAAATACCTATGCCGATAATCGTAGGCGTGAAGTTCGGATCGACTTGCAAGCAGTATTATTTCGATCCGCAGAATATAGAATTTTCAGAGGGAGACGGCGTCATCGTCGAGACTGTGCGAGGTCTTGAGTATGCGCGCGTAAGTCAATCAAACAAAGAAGTGTCAGACGAAGAGATAAAAGCTCCTCTTAAACCGGTAGTACGTAAGGCTACGCCCGAGGACGAAGAGAGAGTAAAAGAAAATCTCGAGAAAAAGGAAGGCGCGCTTAAGCTGTGTCAGAAGTTTATCGAAAAGCACGGTCTCAAGATGAAACTCGTCGATGCGGAATATACTTTTGACAGATCCAAGATAATTTTCTCATTTACGGCGGACGGCAGAGTGGATTTCAGAGAGCTGGTCAAGGACTTGGCAGGCAAAATGCACATGAGAATAGAGCTCCGTCAAATCTATGAGAGAGACGACATAAAACTGCGCGGCGCTATGGGTATGTGTGGAAGAGAATGCTGTTGTATCTGCTCGGGATGCGATTACGAAAAGTCTACAGTAAAAATGGCAAAAAACCAGAACTTGTCGCTCAATCCAACCAAGGTCAGCGGTATGTGCGGCAAATTGATGTGTTGTCTTAGATACGAAAACGAATTTTACGTCGAGGCAAACAAGCGTATGCCAAAGATAGGCTCGACCGTCAAAGTGGAAGATGGACAAGGCAGAGTCGACGAAGTGGACTTGCTCAGAGAAAAAATCAAAGTCACAATCGAGCGGGACGGCGGCGTAGAGCAAAAGTATTACAAAGTAGGCGAATTCGAAGTGCTATTCTCGCCCAAATTCGGAGCTAAAAAGAATTACGCCCATGAAGAGGTCGACGAAAACGAACTCAAAAAACTTGAAGAATAACGATTGCGATAATTTTGGAAATTGATTAACAACGGGTTGTCGTAAAATAGTATAAAATATACATTGACAAAGAAATTTTGCCGTGTTAAAATAAGGGTACTAAACGTAAAGGAGTTAAGATTATGGCATACGTAATTGGCGATGACTGCATTAAATGCGGCGCATGCGCAGAGGGTTGTCCGGTAAGCGCAATTTCAGAGGGAGATGACAAGTACGTCATCGACGCCGACGCTTGCATCAGTTGCGGTTCTTGCGCAGCGGGTTGTCCGGTATCGACAATATCCGAAGAGTAAAAAAGAAAGCGCCGCTTTTAAAGCGGTGTTTTTTTATGCGTTGAACGATTTATTCTTGTCATTTCGACTGGAGCGAAAGCGAAATGGAGAAATCTTAATCAATTTAATATAAACGGATAGAGACCTCTCGACTGCGCTCGAGGTGACAAGAAAGTTGGTCGAGGTGACAAACCTAATATGTCATTGACGCTCGCACGAGACGCACATGCTTGCTCGCTATGCC
The DNA here is from genome assembly GCA_947177795.1 of uncultured Clostridia bacterium. GTDB lineage: Bacteria > Bacillota > Clostridia > Christensenellales > UBA3700 > RACS-045. The sequence continues at coordinate 11,202 of CAMWVR010000032.1, forward strand.
GTCGCTTCGCTCCTTACGACCGAAACGCAGTGGAGTAGAGAAATCTCAACCGATTTGCCAAACAAAAGATATAAAATACTTTTTTTTTTATATATTATATGCTAAAATATATTAGTATAAGTATAAGGAGACTTGATGAAAAGAGATTTTTTAGCGTTAGCTCAAGTAAGTTCGGACGATATCTCACATCTTTTGCAAAGAGCAAAATTTATGGAAGACGCTATCTCCGGCGAAAGCAAAACTCTCGACATACTCAAAGGAAAGAGTATGGTCACGCTCTTTTATGAAAATTCTACGCGCACACGCTGTTCTTTTGAGCTTGCAGGTAAATACCTCGGCGCTCAGACTGTGGGCATTACCACAAGCGGTTCAAGTGTAAAGAAGGGCGAAAGCCTAATCGACACCGCCGTTACGCTTGATAAAATGCAAGCCGACGTAATCGTCATACGCCACTCCGTGGCAGGCGCGCCTGCGCTCATTGCAAAGCACGTAAGGGCAAGCGTAATCAACGGCGGAGACGGTCTGCACGCTCATCCCACTCAAGCTCTACTCGATATGTATACCATGCAAAAGACTTTCGGAGGTCTCAAAGGCTTGGAAGTGGCGATTATTGGCGACGTCAAGCATTCCAGAGTTGCGCAAAGCAATATCGTCGGTCTCAGCAAAATGGGGGCAAAAGTCAAAGTTTTTGCGCCCAATACGCTTATGCCAAAGGGTATTGAAAATCAGCCTTGCAAAGTGTGCAAGAATGCAAAAGAAGCTTTTGAGGGATCCGACGTAATCATGGGTCTGAGAATTCAACTCGAGCGTCAGCAAAAAGGACTCTTCCCAAGCGTGGAAGAATACAGCAGGTTTTACGGCGTGAGCATGGAGCGTATGGCGATGTGCAACAAAGGCGCTATAGTTATGCACCCCGGACCCGCCAACAGAGGTATAGAGATAGATTGCGACGTGCTTGATTCGGATATGTGTCTTAAGGACGATCAGGTGACGAGTGGAGTGGCTACACGGATGGCGTTGCTTGAATGGTGCTGTAAGTAACAAGCGTGTGTGACCGAGCGCGTATAGCACCGCTCTTTTTGCCCTGACGTCGGGACTCGAGAATTCGACGTGTACGGCAAGTACACTTGACGACTTCATCTCGCTCTAGCACGGACAAAAATAGCAGCACTCTCCGCACTCGTAAGATACTTAGAAACAGGAAAATCACACTAATCTCTACGCTTGCATGTGACTAATATAATGTCATTGACGCTCGCTTGAGACAAGCTTAAGTATAAGTCATTTCGACCGAAACATAGTGAAGTGGAGAAATCTAATCCGAAATATAAGGAGTATTATTTATGTCATTACTTATCAAGAATTGTATTGTAGGCAAAGACAAATGCGATATAGCCGTAGAGGGCAATAGAATTGCTCAAGTTGGCAAGAATATCAAGGGGAGTTTCGACGAAGTTATCGAGGCTGACGGCTTGACGGCTTTGCCTGCGTTCATTGATATGCACGTGCACTTGAGAGAGCCTGGATATGAATATAAAGAAGATATCGCAAGCGGCAGCGCGGCGGCAGTTGCGGGAGGTTTTTCCACGGTGTGCTGTATGCCCAATACCAAGCCCGTCACGGACAATAGATATATAGTCAAGTATATCGTCGACAGAGCCAAAGAAGTCGACCTTGCCAAGGTATATCCTATTGGCGCAATTACCGTCGGACTCAAAGGCGAGACTATGGCGGAAATGGGCAGTATGAAAGAGGCAGGCGCAATTGCTATGAGCGACGACGGACAACCTGTCACGACTGCGCAGATGATGAGACTTGCGCTTGAGTACGCCAAGGACTACGACCTCTTGCTGTGTTCTCACTGCGAAGAAAAATCACTTATCAACGAGGGCGTAGTCAACGAGGGCGAAAACGCCACCAAAGCGGGGCTCAAGGGCATACCGTCTTGCGCCGAAGATATCCTGATAGCAAGAGAAATCATACTTGCCGAAATGCTTGATACAAAAGTTCATATTTGCCACGTGAGTACGGCAAGCGGAGTTCAGCTCATCAGAGAAGCAAAGGCGAGAGGCGTAAAAGTTTCTTGCGAGACCTGTCCGCACTATATTGCAGGCACCGACGAATTGATACTTGATTACAATACCAATTCCAAGGTCAATCCGCCTATGCGCAGCGAAAAAGACAGACAGGCGATTTTGGCGGGACTTGCAGACGGCACTATAGACGTCATTGCCACCGATCACGCTCCGCACCATTACGAAGACAAGAACGTAGATTTTTCTGCGGCTGCCAACGGTATCAGCGGACTTGAGAGCGCGTTTGCGCTGTCGTATACCTATCTCGTGGACAGCGGAGTTATTACGCTTGAAAAGTTGAGTCAGCTTATGAGCGCAAAGCCTGCGAAATTGCTCGGACTTGAGAGCGGCAATTTGCAGGTGGGCGGACTTGCGGATATTACGCTCGTTGACTTAAATAAAAAATACAAAATCGATGCAAAGACTTTTAAGTCCAAAGGCAAGAATACGCCGTTTGACGGATGGGAAGTCAAAGGCAAAGTTTGCGCGACGGTGGTCGAAGGCAAAATCAAATATAAAGCATAATCAGCAAATAAAAAGATACGATAGAGGAGCAATATGATAATCGACAGACTAATTGACAAAATCAAACTCACGGACAACCCTTCGGTAATAGGATTGGATACGTGCATAGATTATTTGCCAGAAGATATGAAGGCAAAGTGCGTCACGCTCTCCGAGGCGGGCAAGCAAATCACAAAATTCAATTTTGACTTGATAGACACGCTCAAAGACGTAATACCTGCGGTAAAAGTGCAAGTGGCTTATTACGAGATGTACGGCGTGGACGGTATGATAGCATTCCGAGACACCGTCAAGTACGCAAGGGAAAACGGACTTTTCGTCATTGCCGATATCAAACGCAACGACATAGGCTCTACGGCAGGCGCATACAGTAAGGGATATATAGGCAAGACGACGTTGGCGGACGGCAGTAAGGTCACGCCGTTTGAGAGCGATTTTATCACGATCAACGGTTATTTAGGCAGCGACGGCATTTTGCCTTTCGTCGCAGACTGCAAAGAATTTGACAAGGGAGCTTTCGTGCTCGTCAAGACTTCCAATCCCACAAGCGGAGAATTGCAGGACAAGACTATGGACAACGGCAAGACGCTGTATGACAATATGGCTACGCTTGTCGACGGCTGGGGAAAAGATCTGATAGGTAAGTACGGATACAGCAGTATCGGCGCAGTGGTAGGCGCAACGCATATGGAGCAAGCAAAACTCATACGCAAGGCGCACCCCAATACCTTTTTCTTAATACCCGGTTACGGCGCTCAAGGCGGAAAAGCAGAAGACCTTGCGGTATGCTTTGAGAATGGGATAGGCGGTATCGTCAATTCTTCAAGAGGTATTTTGTGCGCTTACAAAAAGGATGCGTACAGAGGACTTGATTACAAGCAAGCGGCTTTGAAAGCCACGCTTGATATGCAAAAAGACATCGCGAGATGTATCAAATAAGCGAGTGAAACAATGGCAAGTTTAAAGGACAGGACAGGAACGATAATTCTCAATCAACAAGTTGCAAAAGATATTTTTAAAATGGTTTTGCAATTTGAGGATATGCCCGAAGATATCAAGGGCGGTCAGTTTGCGCACGTCAAACTCAACGACAAGTCGCATATTCTGCGCAGACCCTTTTGCATTTGCGATTACGATATGAGCGCAAAGACGATCACGATTTGCTATGCGATTGTCGGCGACGGAACGAGAGTTTTGTCAACTTACGCCGTAGGCGAGAAAGTCGACGTTATGTTACCGCTCGGCAATGGATTTGCCCCCGATAAGAACGTCAAAAAAGTCGTTCTGCTCGGCGGAGGTATGGGCACCGCCGTATTGCCTGCAATACCTACAAGTAATCCCGAACTTGAATATTACACCTATCTGGGATTTGCCAACAAAGACAGAGTCGTGCTTGAAGAAGAAATGGCAAAGGTGTCAAAGCAATTAACCGTGGCGACGGACGACGGCAGTTACGGCAAAAAAGGCTTTATTACCAACGTGCTTGCTCAAGATATGGAGAAGATTAAACCCGACGTGGTATTCTGCTGCGGTCCCGAAGTCATGTTCAAAGCATTGAAAAAAGCATTAGAGCCTTTTGACGTGCCAATCATAGTTTCTTTGGAAGCTAGAATGGGTTGCGGTATCGGCGCATGCCTGGTATGCAATTGCAAAGTCAAAAGAAAAGGCGAAGAAGAAAATTACGTCAGAGTCTGCATAGAAGGACCTGTGATGAAGTTGGACGAGGTGGTATTATGAGCAATCTAAAGGTCAATATAGCAGGCGTAGAATTCAAAAATCCAATTATCACCGCAAGCGGTACGTTTGGTTTTGGCAGAGAATACGACAGATTTTACAACATAGAAGAACTTGGCGGAATTTGCACCAAAGGTTTGACGATTAGACCGAAACTCGGCAATCCTCCTCCGAGAATAGCCGAGAGTTACGGCGGAATGCTCAACAGTGTGGGTTTGCAAAATCCCGGAGTGGATCATTTTTTGCAAAAGGACGATATTTATCTTTCAAAGCGAGATCTCGTCGTCATTGCTAACGTCGCAGGCAGTACGCTTGAAGATTATATCGCCATTGCCGAAAAGATAAACGACAGCAAATCTGATATGGTGGAACTCAATATTTCTTGCCCCAACGTAAAAGAGGGCGGTATGGCTTTCGGAGTTTTGCCAGAGAGCGTCGAGAGAGTGACTAGCGCAGTCAAAAATGCATGTCCCAATAAGCCTGTGATAACCAAACTTTCGCCTAACGTTGCTTGCATTGCTGACAACGCAAGAGCGGCAGAGGCAGGCGGCGCAGACGCAATATCCCTTATCAACACCTTGTCGGGTATGGCAGTCAATTATAAGACGCGTAAGCCTATACTTTTCAACAACAACGGCGGTATGAGCGGACCTTGCGTAAAACCCGTTGCGCTCAAAATGGTGTGGGATTGTTTTAACGCCGTCAAGATACCTATCATCGGTCTGGGCGGTATCACGAGTTATACCGACGTACTTGAATTTATGATCTGCGGCGCAAGAGCCGTGCAGGTGGGGACTTATAATTTCAATAATCCATGCGGCGCAAGAGATATTGCAAGAGACCTTGCAAATTACGTCGAGCAAAACGATATGGATATCAACGACCTTGTGGGAACGCTGATACTCAATAAGTAAGAAGTAATCATATACAAAACAATAAGCAAAAGTAACTAACAAAGAGAGGTGCATTAATATGTTGACACAAGAACAAGCGCTTGACTGCTACAGAAAGACGGGAGCTATTCTCAAAGGACACTTCAAACTCACGTCGGGCAGACACAGCGATACTTATATGCAGAGCGCAAAACTCTTCATTGACACCAAGCAAAGCGAAATCGTATGCAAGGCTTTGGCGGAAAAACTGGCAGGCGAAAAAATCGACCTCGTCGTATCTCCCGCAATCGGCGGTATACTTATGGGATACGAAGTTGCAAGACAACTCGGCGTGCCCAACATATTCGCAGAGAGAGAAAACGGCGAAATGACTTTGAGAAGAGGCTTTGCGATCGAAAAGGGTACTAAAGTCGTCGTAGTCGAAGACGTAGTTACGACAGGCGGATCTGTCAAAGAAGTCGTTCGTCTCGTGCAGAGTATGGGCGCAGAAGTCGTGGCTGTCGCATCGCTTGTGGACAGAAGCAACGGCAATGTGGATTTTGGCGTAAAATACGTCAATCTCATAAGTATGGAAGTCGTGTCTTACGAGCCTGACGAATGTCCGCTTTGCAAAGAAGGCAAGATCGACCTTGTCAAACCCGGATCAAGAGCGGTATTTAAATAATGGAAGATACGCAGGATATTCTCAATAGAGCGTATAGTTCGCTAAGATCGCAAGTGAATTTTTCTCCCAAGGTATTGCTGACTTTGGGCAGCGGTCTCGGCGATATCGTCGAGAATATGCAAGTGGAAAAAATCGTCGATTACGGCGATATAGAGGGCATGCCCGTCAGCACCGTCAAGGGGCATAAGGGCAGGTTTTTGTTTGGATATATCGGCGGGGTTCCCGTTGCGGTAATGCAAGGCAGATTGCATTATTACGAGGGATATACTCCGCAACAGTGCGTATTGCCCGTAAGGCTTATCGGACTTATGGGCGCAAAGATATTCTTTGCGACCAACGTATCGGGCGGAATCACTTATCCCGATAAAGGTACGCTAATGCGTATTACCGATCATATATCTATGATACCTTCGCCGCTTCGTGGTAAGAATATTGACGAACTCGGCGTAAGATTTCCCGATATGACGAGACCTTATGACCAAGAGCTTGGCGCAATAGTGGACGGCGTGGCAAAAGCGCATGATATCGACCTCAAGAAAGGAGTATATATCCAGATGCAAGGTCCAAATTTCGAGACGGCAAGCGAAGTGAGAATGGCAAAGATTCTTGGCGCAGACGTCGTGGGAATGTCCACTGCAATTGAAGTGATTGCCGCAAGACATATTGGACTCAAAGTAGTGGGTGTGACGTGCGTAGTCAATGCCGCTTGCGGAATTACCGACGAGAGTCTTGACAACGTGGTGGAAGAAGATGCGTTCAGAATATCGGGCAACAAAATCAAGACTTTGATTTTTGAGAGCATCGGTAAAATGGGAGAACTGTGATCTTATGATGTTGAGAATTTTCAATGCGAGAATATGGACGGGCGAGAGATACATCGACGGCGGAGAGATGTGGACGGAAGACGGCAGAATACGTTACGTCGGCGAAGTTTCGCCATTGATATTGTTGCCGTGGGATAGGGAGATAGACGCAAAAGGCAATCTTATTATCCCTGCTTTCAAGAATGCTCACGCACACTCTCCAATGGTGTTTTTGCGGTCGCAAGCCGACGATATGGCTTTGGAAGATTGGCTGTTTAAGCAGGTGTTTCCCAGAGAGGAAAAACTTACGCCAGACGACTGTTATTGGCTCACTAGGCTTGCAATACTGGAATATCTCTCAAGCGGAATTAGCGTAGCAAGCGATATGTACTTTCACTTGGAGAACATTGCGGACGCTTGCGTCGACAGCGGTTTTCGCAACGTAATAATCGAGGGCGTGACGGCAGACAATCTAAATGGATTGGACAAACTTTTGCAAAATGACATTGCTACTTTCGGCAGCAAAGGCGAACTTATAAATTACAGACTCGGTCTGCACGCAGAGTATACCAACAGCGAAGAGAGTATGAAGGCGTTGGCGGAATTTGCGGTAGCAAATAAAATGCCGGTATATACTCACTTGAGCGAGACCAAGAGCGAAGTCGACGGTTGTATTGAGCGGCATGGAAAGACTCCGGGGGTATATCTTGCCGAGCAAGGCTTGTTTGACTTTGGCGGAATTGCTTATCATTTCGTGCATCCTACGGACGATGATATAAAGGCGTTGAAAGAACGCGGTGTAAGCGTGGTGAGCTGTCCTGCAAGCAATCTCAAACTTGCAAGCGGTATTGCTCCGCTTAAAAAACTCAAAGACAGCGGACTCAACGTGGCGCTTGGCACCGATGGCGCGGCAAGCAACAATTGTTTGGATATGTTTAGAGAGATGTTCCTTGCGACGGGGCTTCAAAAAGCCATGCTTTACGACCCGACGGCTGTCGACGGAGAAGAAGTGCTGAAGATGGCTACGGTATACGGCGCAAAGGCAATGGGACTTGACAATCTCGATACGATTGAGATAGACAAGCGCGCGGACTTTGTGATGATAGATTTGCATCAACCCAATATGCAGCCTATCAACAATGCGCTTAAAAATATCGTATACGCTGGCAGTAAAACCAACGTGCTTATGACTGTCGTCAACGGCATAATCAAGTATGAAAAGGGTGAATATTTCGTAGGCGAGGACGTGGATAAAATATATTCAAAGTGTCAAGCCATTACCGATAGAATTTTGGAGAGATAATGAAACTCGGAATCAAAGCAAAACGCAATATAGGACTTGTCGTCGTGACGCTGGCAATCGTCGTTGCGATTATTCTCGTGATATACTTCGTGCAGAAGAATGACGCCAACAGCAAGATCAAGACGGGAGCTATAGGTCAAACGGTCTCGACTTCTCAAGCCGACGTATGCGTAAAAGATATGCAAAAATTGCAAAGTCACGGTTCGCTGACGGCAGAGGACGGAAAGTGTTTTTTGCTGGTGTCCGTAGAGATAAAAGCCAACAAAAAGTTGACCGTATCAACAAGCAAATTCGAGATAAAAGACGGCAAGAATATTACGGCTGAGGGACGGGAGCAAATTCCGAGCGGCGATATGACTTTAGAGATTATTGCTTGCGAAGGGGAGATAGTACTCCAAAAGGGAGAGAGCGAATCTTATCAAATACTGTATGAAGTGGAAGATAACAGGGTCGAGAGCTATTATCTATACGCTTACGGCGCAAGGATAGACCTCGGCGGCACGGTAAGCGCAAAGATTTGATGAGCGAAAAGAGATTTCTCCGCTGCGGTCGAAATGACAAGTACAGTGGGAATGACGAATAGACAAGCGAGAAAACTAAAATAGAATTAAATAGCAAATATAAAGATTAATATAATCGAGTGAGGAGAGAGAATGTTACAAGTAAACGACGTATTTTTGCAATTTGGCGGAAGAAAGCTTTTTGAGGACGTCAACCTAAAATTCACGGATAATAACTGTTACGGTATTATCGGCGCAAACGGCGCGGGTAAGTCGACCTTTTTGAAGATTTTGTCGGGAGCGTTAGAGCCTACGAAAGGTAGCGTAAGCGTCGGCAAAAATCAGAGAATAAGCGTACTTAATCAAAATCAAAACGATTTTGACGATTGCACGGTAATGCGCACCGTGCTTATGGGACACAAGCGTCTTGTGGAGATAATGGACCAAAAGGACGCTTTGTATTGCAAAGAGGACTTCAGCGAAGAAGACGGAATACTTGCGTCAGAACTTGAGACGGAGTTTGCCGAACTCGGCGGTTGGGAAGCGGAAAGCGAGGCTGCGTCGCTCCTCAACGAGCTCAAATTCGGCGAGGAATATCACGACAAGCTCATGGGCGAACTTGACGGTAAGCAAAAGGTCAAGATCCTGCTTGCGCAAGCGCTTTTCGGCAATCCCGATATACTCATTCTCGACGAGCCTACCAACAACCTTGACGCCAAGTCGATAATGTGGCTTGAGAACTTCTTGCTTGACTTTAAGAATACGATAATTATCGTATCCCACAACCGTCACTTCCTCAACAAGGTGTGTACGCACATTTGCGACGTGGATTACGGTCATATCAATATGTACGTGGGTAACTACGATTTTTGGTACGAGACCAACCAATTGCTTGCAAAGCAGGCTAGAGAAGCCAACAAAAAGGCAGAGGCGAGAGCCAAGGAATTGCAAGAATTTATCGCAAGATTCTCAGCCAACGCAAGCAAATCCCGTCAGGCGACTTCGAGAAAGAAAGAACTCGAAAAACTTACGCTTGAAGACATCAAGCCATCAATGCGTAAGTATCCGTATATCAACTTTGAGTTTGAGCAAGAACTCGGCAAGGATATACTCACAGTCGACGGGTTGACTAAAAAAGGCTTTTTCGAAGACGTATCTTTTACGTTGCAAAAGGGCGAGAAAGTTGCGTTTTTATCCGACAAGTCCATTAACGTATCGATGCTTTTTGACATACTTATGGGTATAGAGAAAGCCGACAGCGGTACTTTTAAATGGGGCAAGACTGTCAATTTGAGTTACGTTCCGCAAAACTTTGACAATTTCTTTGACGGCGTCGAGCTTTCTTTGGTAGAATGGATAAACCAATATGCTGTCAAAGATCACACGGAGAGTTATCTTAGAGGCTGGCTGGGCAGAATGTTGTTCTCGGGCGACGAGGCAAAGAAAAAAGCGTGCGTATTGAGCGGAGGCGAAAAGGTAAGATGTATGATGGCAAGAGCCATGTTGCAAGGCGGCAATTTCGTCATACTTGACGAGCCTACCAACCATCTTGACCTTGAAGCTATCACGGCGCTCAACAAGGGAATGATAAACTTTAAAGGCGGAATGATGTTTGCATCGCACGACCAAGAACTTATGCAGACGGTTGCGGGCAGAATAATCGAGATCAACGGCACTAAGACCTTTGACAAGCTTACTACATACGAAGAATATCTTGAACTTACGGAGTAAAAAACAATGGATAATTTTGATAGCAAAATACTTAAAGTATTGCAAGACGACGGCAGATTTACCGCAGAGCAGGTAGCAGATATCGTCGGTCTTGACGCAAAAGAAGTACAAAAGAGAATAAAGTCAATGGAAGATAGCGGAGTTATTGCAAAATACACCGCGCTTTGCAACACCGAGAAATTGAGCGAAGACATAGTGACTGCGCTTATCGAGGTCAAAGTCACACCGCAAATGAGCAGCGGCTTCGACGCTATCGCCCGAGCGATATATCAGTTTGAAGAAGTAAAGGCGGTATATCTTATGAGCGGCGCATACGATCTGTGCATAACCGTGGAAGGTAAGAATTTGAGAGAAGTTTCGAGATTTGTTTCGGAAAAGCTCTCGACAATGAGAGACATCGTCTCTACAGCCACGCACTTTATACTCAAAAAGTATAAGACTGAAGGCGTGATAATGGACGACGAGGACAGCGAACAAAAAAGACAAGTGATACTATGAATTACCAAAAATATTTGAGCAAGACGGTCATGGAAATCCCGCCGTCGGGAATAAGAAAGTTTTTTGACATGGCAGACAAGGACAAGGAAGTTATTTCCCTTGGCGTTGGCGAGCCTGACTTCAACACGCCTTGGTGCGCAAGCGAAGCGGGCATAAAGAGCATTCAAAAGGGAATGACGCAGTATACGAGCAATAGCGGGCTTCCTGCGCTTAGGGAGCAGATATCAAAGTATATCAAGACGAGATTTGACGTCGAGTACGACGCCGAAAAAGAGATATTCATTACCGTCGGTGCAAGCGAAGCCATTTATCTTGCGTTGAGAGCGTTGCTCAACGACGGCGACGAAGTGATAGTGCCAGAGCCGAGTTACGTATCTTATTGCCCGAGCGTGGCTATGTGCGGCGGTAAAGCCGTGCCTGCTAAATGCTACGTCGAGGACGAGTTCAGACTGACGGCTAAAAACCTTGAGGCGGCTATCACGCCCAAGACCAAGGCGCTTATCTTGCCGTATCCCAACAATCCCACGGGCGCGATAATGCCTAGAGAAAGCCTTGAAGAAATAGCGGCGGTAGTAAAAAAACACGATATATTGGTGCTCAGCGACGAGATATATTGCGAAATGACTTACGGCGGCGTCCGTCATACTTGCTTTGCCGAGATCGACGGAATGAAAGAACGCACCGTGCTTATCAACGGTTTCAGCAAGGCGTTTGCTATGACAGGCTGGAGAGTAGGCTACGCTTGCGCTCCCAATGAGATATTCAAGCAAATGCTCAAGATACATCAATACATAATTATGTGCGCTTCGACCAATTCCCAATACGCAGCGCTTGCAGCGTTGAAGTGCGGATTTGAAGACGGCTTTGCAGAAATCAAAGCAATGGTCGACGAATACGATATGCGCAGACGGTTTTTGGTAAAGCGCCTCAACGACATAGGTTTGACGTGCTTTGAACCAAAGGGCGCGTTTTACGTTTTCCCTTGCGTTAAGAGCACGGGTATGAACGGAGAACAGTTTGCCAACAAACTTTTGCAGGAGAATAAAGTGGCGGTAGTGCCGGGCAGCGCTTTTGGCGAAAGCGGCAACGATTTTGTCAGAATAAGTTATGCATATTCTCTGAGCAGTCTTAAGAAAGCAATGGATAAAATAGAGGATTTTGTGAATAAATATAAGAAAAATTAAAACAAAATTAAAACTTTGAGCTTAAAAACGATAAAAATACCGCATTTTGCGGTATTTTTTGTATATAGTATTCAAAAATATGCCAAAAAATTTTTCGATATAGTGATTT
>CAMWVR010000033.1 GCA_947177795.1 uncultured Clostridia bacterium
AGAAAGCCGAGAGAGAAATGGATTACGCAAAAGACGAATATGAAAAGAATGAGGCGAGACAGCGTGACGAAAATATGCGTATGATGTTTATGAGCATGCTGGGCGGTCAAAATTCAAATATGGGACAACCGCAAGACTCTTATATCGTACAACAAGGCTTAGGTGTTGACGAAATGAGAGGGCTTATATCCGAGACGGTTACGGCGCTATTGCCCGGTATGCAACAGGCTTTGCCGCAACAGGCGTCTGCTAATGACGAACTTATCAACAGACTTATAGAACAAAATGAGAAGTTAATGCAAAAATTTGCAGAACAACAGTCTGCCGAGAAAGTCGTTGAAAAAGAAGAGGTTGCGTCAACTGCAATTGATGAGGCAATCAAGACATTGATCGAGGGGCAGAGAGTCATAATGGAAAAGCTCACTAATCAGTTTGCCGAGCCTCAAGTTGTGGAAAAGGTCATCGAGAAAGAAGTCCCTGTCGAGAAGATAGTGGAAAAAATCGTCGAAGTGCCGGTGGAGAAAATAATAGAGGTACCTGTTGAAGTAGAGAAAGTGGTTGAGAAAGAAGTAAAAGTCGAGGTACCTGTAGAAAAGGTTGTCGAGAAGGTAGTGGCGAAAGAAGTAAAAGTCAAAGTATCCGCACCTGCAAAACCGAAAATAGAAAAAGCGCCGAGACTTACTTTAGACGAAGCGTACGCATTGCTAAGCAAAGAGCAAAAGAAGTACTTTGACGGATTGAGAGACTACGCTCTTACTAAGTATAAGTGCAAAGAGAAGAAGTCGACGTACTTCGTAGTCTACGGACAGACTAGTACTAATCCATTGGTCAAGCTCACTATAAAGAAAGACACGACGGTAGCTCTCTTGAAAATGGAAGACGAGTATATGAAAGACATTAGAAGAGACGCAACGGGAGACGGCACGAAAGTGAGAGTCAAGGAGACGGAAGTTGTGGTAAGCGATGCACAAGCTTACGCAACTGCAAAGAAGATGGTGGATTTGAGAGACGATCAGATTGAGCGTTACCAAGAGCTTCTCAAAGAGCAAAGGAGCATGCGTACTAAGAAGTAAGAGCAACCGCATATATCGGCGTGCCTTTTACCCTAACGGCTAGGACGCCCTCGGGGTCACGTACGACTAGTACGCTCACCGCTCGGTTGCCGCCGCACGGGCAAAAATCACACCAATCTCTGCGGTTGTGCGAAACTAATTTAATTTTGTCATTGACGCTCGCACAAGACGCACCTGCTTGCTCGCTATGCCGTCGCTGCGCTCCTTACGAGCGAAGTCGAGAAATCTTAACCGAACACTCGCCCTCCCCTTGATGGGAGGGGTAGGGGTAAGGTGTAAAAAAAGCGGAGCGCATTTGCGCTCCGCATATTTTTTGTTAATGTCTATCAGATAATTCCGTAGAGACCCCAAACTACTGCCAAAATCAAGTATATGATTATGCAAGCAATTATCAAAGCTTTTACGCCTTTCGTTCTGCCTTTTGAATATCTGTAAGCGCCCAAGCATACGGCAACGGACACGGCAACCATTTGTATTAGGTTCATTGCTCCCATAATTTTGGCGCTGACGCCGCTAAGACTTACGCCTGCCCACTGCAATATCAAATTGACAAAGAAAATAATGATTGACAATACGATTGCGGTAGCGCAGCAAATGCCGGTTACAGTGCCGGAAGTTACTGTTGTTGATCTGGATCTTGCTTCTTTCTTCTTTTTTGCCATATTTAAATTCTCCTATATTGATTTTATAAAATTTTAGCACCTTTGACTAAAATTCTCAACAAAATTTAAACAAGTTTTTCAATTACTCAATCTTCTTCATTGTAATTGTCGTTTTTAGGCTCTCCGATATATTCTTTTGGCGACACGCCGACAAATTTTTTGAATACTCTTGAGAAATAGAGCTGGTCGTTGAATCCGCAACGCTCTGCAATTTCATAAATCTTGAGATTGTTTATATTGCGCGAGAGCAAGAGCTTTTGGGCGGAATTGATACGCGTTTGATTGAGGAATTGAAGGGGAGACACGCCTTTTTCTTTTATGAACTGTCTTCTGATATAATCCTTTGACAGATCGAATTGACTGTAAATGCTGTCGATAGAGAAATTTGCGTCGTAGAAATTTTCTATTATAGCGTTGGCTATAAGTTCTATATGTTGACTTGTCTGCGACGAGCCGTCAAACTCTGAAATGAATCCCAAAATCAAGTCGGTAAACGCCATAATTATATTGGAAGAACAACCTGACATTGCGGAGAAGTGTCTATAGCACATGTCCATTGTCGTGAAAAGATCTTTTTGTTGGTTGTCCTTGACTACGATTGCATTCTTGAAACTCGGCGTCCAGCCCGCGACCGTCATGTGTATATTTTTGAAGCCCGTTTGAGACGTGTTGCTGTGCAAAGTATTGGGTGGAATGACTACTATTTCGTTCACATTATATTCGAGTGGCTTTGCATTCTCAAAGATTATCGTTCCGCTGCCTCCCGTGCAGTAAATCAACTCCCAATAACTGTGTTTGTGCTGTTTTACGTCGTAAGTCTTAAAATTTTTACCTATATAATTGATTGCCGGCATAAAATATTTCCTCTCTTGTCACATATCGTTAAATTCATTATACACGCAAAATCCTATTTTGTCCATAATTTTAATGCAAAAAGAGTATTGTTTTTTTATAGCCCGTATATTATAATAATCGTGTAATTGAGAAAATCATCGGATTGCTTTGTCAAAGCAACCTTAATAAGAGGTGGTATATGAAAAAATACGACGTGTATCAAACGATAAAGAGACAAGGCGTCGTCGTAGTCATCAGAGGCAACGACTTGCAAGAGGCGATCAAGACGGTCGATGCTTGTTATAAGGGCGGAATAAAGGTAATAGAAGTTACCTTTACGGTGCCCAGAGCGGACGAACTTATCAAGACGCTTGTCGACAAGTACGCAGGCAGCGATATGCTTGTGGGCGCAGGCACGGTGCTTGATCCCGAGACGGCGAGAATTGCTATGCTCGCAGGCGCTCAATTTATCGTCAGTCCGTCGCTCAACGTCGACACTATAAAGTTGTGCAACAGATACGGAGTACCCGTCATGAGCGGAGTTATGACCCCCACCGAGGCGCAGACGGCAATGGAGTACGGAGTGGATATTCTCAAACTTTTCCCTGGAGATATTGCAAAGCCTGCGGGACTTAAAGCTCTCAAAGGACCTTTCCCCAACGCAAATATCATGCCTACGGGCGGCGTCAGCCAAGACAACGTCGAGGAGTGGTTTAAAGTCGGCGCATACGCCGTCGGCGCAGGTTCTTTCCTCACAAAAGACGCCAAGATGGGCGACTTTGACAAGGTGGAAAAGACGTGCAGGGCATTCGTCGAAAAGGTGCAGTCTATCATCGGAGGTAAGAATTAATGGCAAAGATAATTACCGTCGGCGAAATCATGATGAGACTTCAGCCGCAAGGATACAAGCGTATCATGCAAGCCGACTCTTTTGATATAGTTTTTGGCGGAGGAGAGGCAAACGTTGCCGTATCCTTGGCGCAATACGGCGAAGACGTGGCTTTTGTCACAAAGCTGCCGTCAAACGTATTGGGCGACAAGTGCGTCAGAGAACTCAAAGGCTGGGGAGTGGACACTTCCAAGATAGTCCGCGGCGGCAACAGAATAGGCATATATTTTTGCGAAAAAGGCTGTTCGCAAAGAGGCAGCAACGTCATATACGACAGAGCGGGAAGCTCTATTGCCGAGGTCGGCGAAAATGATTTTGATATAGACGCAATGCTTGAGGGAGCGCAGTGGCTGCATTGGACGGGCATTACTCCCGCAATATCCGATAATATGGCAAAACTTACCGCAAGAATACTCAAAGCCGCAAAGCAAAAGGGCGTGAGAATTTCTTGCGATTTAAATTATCGCAAAAAACTTTGGAGCAAGCAAAAGGCTTGCGAGGTGATGAGCGAGCTCGTAAAATACGTCGACGTACTCATATCCAACGAAGAAGACAGCAAGGACGTATTCGGGATAGAGGCGGAAGGCACGGATATCAACGCAGGCGTTATTTCCGCAAAGGGGTATGAAAGCATAGGCAAAAAGCTTATGGCGAAGTTCCCGAATTTGCAATACGTTGCGTTTACACTTCGCGAATCGGTATCGGCGTCTCGCAACGGTTGGTCGGCAATACTTATGGACGCCAAGAAAGTGTATTCTTCTAAGAAGTATATGATAGACATCGTCGACAGAGTGGGCGGCGGCGACAGCTTCGGCGCAGGACTTATATATTCTCTTATCAATAATATGGGAGCGCAAGAGAGCATTGAATTTGCCGTTGCGGCGTCCTGTCTCAAGCACACCGTAGAGGGAGATTTCAATATCGCAAGCGTAGACGAAGTCAAAAAACTTGTCGGAGGTGACGGAAGTGGCAGAGTTCAGAGATAGATTCGTCAATTTGCTTGGCAGTAAGTATTCAAAAAAGCTTTACGCAGAAGTCAAAGATTTGCCTATCATAGATTATCACTGTCATCTCTCTCCAAAGGAGATATACGAAGATAAGCCTTTTGACAATATCGGCATAATGTGGTTGCAGGGCGACCATTATAAATGGCGTCTTATGAGAGGCGCAGGCGTTGACGAAAAATATATCACGGGCGACGCAGGTTGGTGGGAGAAGTTCTATCAGTTTGCAAAAGTAGCGGGCACGGCTTACGGCAATCCAATCAAGGATTGGTGCGCTCTCGAGTTGAGTTTTTTCTTTGGTATAAATACTCCGCTTAACGAGGCTACCGCTCAAGATATTTGGAATAGAGCCAACAAAGTTATTGTTTCTCGCAAGCTTTCGCCGAGGAAGTTAATTCGTATGGCAAACGTAGAGTACATCGCCACTACGGACGATCCTTGCGACACTTTGGAATATCACGATTTGATTGCAAAAGAAGTCAAACTCAACGCAAAAGTCGTGCCGTCGTTCAGAGTGGATAATATAGTGCTTGCAAGAGCAAGCGGATATGGCGAGTATATCGCAAAACTCGGCAAAGCAAGCGGCGTGAATATATGCGATATTGCTACGCTGAAAGAAGCCATACTCAAGAGAATGGATTATTTTGTGGCGAGAGGCTGCAAGTTTTCCGACGTGGGCGTAGAGGGGTTTCCCAAACGAGTGGCTCAAGAGAGCGAGGCCGACGCAACGTTCAGAAAGTTGATTGCGGGGCAAGAAGTCGAAGATAAAGAATACGACGGCTTTTGGGGATATATGTATCTCTTTTTGGCAAAGGCTTATAAGGAGAGGGGAATGGTTCAGCAGTGGCATCTTGCTGTGACGAGAAATTCCAACACCCTTATGTTTGACGAATTGGGAAGAGATATGGGATTTGACTGCGTGGGAGACGCATTTGAAGTCAAGTACGTCAAGAATATCATCGATATGGCAAATACCAAAGGCTGGCTGCCCAAGACGATAATATATACGCTCAATCCCACTATGTATTATCCTTTAATAACTATGTGCGGAGCGTTCAGAGACGTGACGATTGGCATAAGTTGGTGGTTCTGCGATCACAAAAGAGGTATGTACGAGACGTTGCGTACGCTGACGGAACTTGGGCATATCAATTCATTGGTGGGTATGCTTACAGACAGCAGAAGCTTTTTATCATATACCCGTCACGACTATTACAGACAGATAGTATGCGATTTCCTCGGTTCGCTCATGGAGAGCGAAGAGGACATATACGCCGTCGAAGTGGCTCAAGCGCTTTGTTACGGCAATGCAAAAAAACTTGTGGAGGACTGATATGAGTTTTAAGATGACTTTCCGTTGGTACGGAAACGACGACAAAATCACGCTTGACAAGATAAGGCAGATACCTTGTATGACGGGTATCGTGTCTGCGATCTACGACACGCCCGTGGGCGAAGTGTGGAGCAACGAGTCTATTCTCGCTATGAAAAAACAGATAGAGGACGCAGGACTTGCTTTTGAAGTAGTGGAAAGCGTACCCGTTCACGAGGATATCAAACTCGGCAACGCAAACGCAAAACGCCTTATCGAAAATTATAAAGAGAACGTCAGACGACTCGGCAAAGCGGGAGTCAAGTGTATCTGTTACAACTTCATGCCCGTGTTCGATTGGCTGAGAAGCAATCTCGCAAAACCTCTTGCCGACGGCTCCAACGCTTTGGCGTACGATCACGAGACGGTGCTCAATCTCAATCCTTTGACGAGCGAGTTGTCGTTGCCGGGCTGGGACGCAAGCTATACTAAAGAAGGTCTTAAAGAACTTCTCAATCAATACAAGGATATCGACGAGGAAAAACTTTGGGAGAATATGAGCGTGTTCCTCAAAGAAGTAATACCCGTTGCGGAGGAGAGCGGAGTCAAAATGGCTATTCACCCCGACGACCCACCGTGGGGAATATTCGGCTTGCCGAGAGTAATCACTTGCGAGCAAAATCTCAAGAGATTTTTATCCATTGTCGACAGCCCTGCCAACGGCGTGACTTTCTGCACGGGATCTTTGGGCGTCGCGCCCGACAACGACCTCGTCAGCATGATACACGCTTGCAAAGACAGGATACCGTTCGTACATTTGAGAAATATTAAGATCACGGGCGACCATTGTTTTGAAGAGAGCGGACATCTTTCAAGCGAGGGAAGTCTCGATATGTACGCAATAATCAAGGCTTTGCATGAAGACGGATTCGACGGCTACGTCAGACCCGACCACGGCAGAATGATTTGGGGCGAGACGGGCAGAGGCGGTTACGGACTCTATGACAGAGCGCTTGGCGCAATGTATCTGCAAGGCATTATCGAAGCAGTGGAAAAAGAAAGCAAATAAAGGCTTGTCACCTTGAGCGAAACGAAGTAGAGTCGAAAGGTCTCAATCGAATAAATACTGATAGAGATCTCTCCACTGCGGTCGAGATGACATTAAAAACGAAAAGACATTAACATAGACAAATATAATATAAATAAAACTTAGCGAGGGAAGTATGAAAGATAAAGTAGTTGTTATTACGGGAGCAGGCGGAGTGCTTTGCTCGACGATCGCAAAAGGCTATGCAAAAGAGGGCGCAAAAGTTGCTCTTCTCGATTTGAAGTTGGAGAGCGCTCAAGTCGTCGCCGACGAAATCGTCAAGGCGGGCGGTATAGCGAAGGCTTACGCTGTCAACTGTCTTGAGAAGAATACTATGGAAGTAGCAAGAGAGCAGATCAAAAAAGATCTCGGCGCTTGCGATATTCTCGTCAACGGCGCAGGCGGAAATCATCCTAAGGGCACTACGACGAGCGAATATTTCAATGCGGCGGACGTCGACGACGAAAGCAAGATATCTTTCTTCGACCTCGACGAAAAGGGCGTGGACTTCGTATTCAAACTCAACTTTTTGGCAACTTTCCTCACCACGCAGGTGTTTGCTAAAGATATGATAGGCAAGGGCGGAATAATTATCAATATTTCAAGTATGAACGCATTCAGACCGCTCACCAAGATACCTGCATATTCAGGGGCAAAAGCAAGCGTATCCAACTTCACGCAGTGGCTTGCGGTGCACTTTGCAGGCGAGGGCATAAGAGTCAACGCAATTGCTCCGGGATTTTTTGTAACCAATCAGAACAGAGCGTTGCTCTTTGACGACAAGGGCAATCCCACTGCGAGAACGCAAAAGATACTTGCCGGTACGCCTATGAGAAGATTTGGCGAAGCCGAAGAGCTTTTGGGTACGGTAATGTGGCTGTCAGACAATGATAAGTCGGGATTTGTGACTGGTGTTGTGGTACCTATAGATGGTGGGTTTTCCGCATATTCAGGCGTGTAACCGAGCGCGTATAGCGCCGCTCTTTTTGCCCTGACGTCGGGACTCGAGAAGTCGACGTGTACGGCAAGTACACTTGACGACTTCATCTCGCCCTAGCACGGACAAAAAAGTCCTGTTCGGACAATTTCGCAAAGCGAAATGAACAGCACTCTCCGCACTCGAGACAGGCAAATGATTTGTTTAAGCGAGAAACATTCGCTTTAAACGAGTCATTCTGAGCGTAGTGAAACGAAGTCGAAGAATCTATAAATTCAATTATACTTGTCATTTCGACTGAAACGAAGTGGAATGGAGAAATCTAAATCTGTTAAATAAATTGTGATAGAGACCTCTCGACTTCGCTCGAGGTGACAAGATATAAAGTCGAGGTGATGACCGAATGTCATTTCGACCGTAGTGGAGAAATCTAATCCGTAACTCGCCGCAGGCGAATATAATTTGGGAGAAAAATATGTTGAAGATAGCAGTAATAGGACTTGGTAGCAGAGGAAAGAATTACGGCACGCATTTTGCAAAACGTGACGACGTGCAGATAGTTGCGATATGCGACAAATATCAGGCAAAGATTGACAAGGTCAAGACTTTGTGGAAAGTGCCCGACAATATGTGTTTTACCGACGAAGAAGACTTTTTTGCGCTTGGTAAAGTCGCCGACTGTATGCTTATCGCTACGCAGGATCGAGACCATTACGGACACGCAATGAAAGCCTTGAAGTTGGGATACGACTTGCTGATAGAGAAGCCATTGAGTCCCAATATAGAGGAGTGTCTCGAGATAGAAGAGTACGCAAGAGAACACGGCAGAAAGGTACTCGTATGTCACGTATTGAGATATGCGGGATATTACAGACGAATTAAAGAGATGATAGACACGGGCGTACTTGGAGAGATTCAGCTTATCAAGCACGACGAAAATATATCTTATTGGCACTTCTGTCACTCCTATGTCAGAGGAAATTGGCGTAGCGAGCAAGAGACGTCGCCAATGTTGCTTGCCAAGTGCTGTCACGACATGGACTTGATGTATTGGTTCACTGGCAGTAAGTGCAAGAGCCTCAATTCTTACGGCGGACTGACTTATTTCAACAAAGACCGCAAGCCCGAGGGCGCGACGGCAAATTGTTTTGACTGTCCGCACAGAATGACTTGCAACTTTGAAGTCGAGCATCAGTATCTTGGCAGAAAAAAGGCGATAGGCAGAGGCAAAAAGAAATTCCTTTGGGGAACTTACGCTTTTTGCACATCTTCTAAGAAAAAAGACGTGCTCAACGCTTTGAAGACAGACGAAAGAGCAAAGCAATGGGCAAGATGCGTCTTTGCTTGCGACAACGACGTAGTCGACTGTCAGACTGTGAATATGGAAATGGAGAACGGCGTCAAGATAGTGATGACCGCTAACGCTTTTAACGAGCAAGATCACCGTCATACGGAGATAAGAGGCAGCAAGGGCGTGCTTATAGCCGACGATAGAGGTAGCGTTATTATACTCAAACTTTTCGGCAAAAAGCAAAAGAAGATAGTAGTCAATATCATACCCGTAATAAAAGGACATTACGGCGGAGACCAAGGCATAGTCAAAGCTACCGTAGGTATGATGACGGGCAACTCCGATCCAAATATGCAATATACTTGGATAGCCGATACAATCGAAAGCCACAGAATCGTTACGGCGGCGGAATTGTCGAGACACGAAGGGGGACGGCAGGTGCTTATGTCGGAGATCCCCGATATAAAAACCGATCGCATATAGCACAGTTCTTTTTGCCCTAACGACTAGGTCGCCCTCGGGGTCACGTACGGCTGGTACGCTCGCCACTCGGTTGCTAGTGCACGGACAAAAATAACTGCACTCTCTGCGGTCGCATAATGCGTATAAAAAGAAATACAACAGCTTGTATAACAAGCAAGGGCTCATATGCAAATATTCAGTACTCAACTTCATATTTTGCCAAAGGACGACAAGACTCATATTCAAGTGAGTTTTGATGTGCCCGGCGGATTGAAACGTATTTGCGTTCGCACGGCTTATGCGCCAAAGTATGAGTACGACGAAGCTTCTTGCATTGAGCTCATTGACAGAGGACTTGCCTCGCAAGACGTAGCGCAGACTTTGACTTATGAGGAAAAAAGACGGCGCATACCTCTTGCAAATCACATAGCATGGTCTTTGCACGACGGAGAGAAGAGTTTGGGCACGGAGCATAGACATTCGCCCGACCAAACGCATATCATAAGCGAGAAATATGCCTCCAACGGTTTTATACCCGCGCCGATACGCCAAGGCAAGTGGACTTTGACCGCAAGTATCAACGGTATCGTCACGAAGTATATCGATATTATAGTCGAAGTCGAGGGATTTGAAGAGGACTTGGATTATCCCGTTTTCGGAGGTTACGGCGAGAGGTATATTACAAACGATAGTCAAGAGGGCAAGCTCACTTGGCAGAGAGTGGAGATGCACTGTCATACGGTGGCTTCCGACGGAGATATGCAACCCGAAGAACTCGTGCAGAACGCTATCAAGCGATGCTACAAGGCGATATGTCTTACCGATCACAACACGGTCAGCAACGTCGACAACGTCAAGAGATACGGCGAAAAATACGGACTGGTCGTTGCGGGCGGAATAGAGTGGACGACCTTTTGGGGACACCTGACTGTGATAGGACAGCGCAGCGACGTCGATTGGCAGTCAATCACTCCGTCTAATATCAACGCTAAGATAATAAGGGCGAGACAACTCGGCGACGTAGTGACGGTTGCGCACCCCAAGAGAATAGGTTCTCCGCTGTGTATGGGGTGTCACAACAGGTTCAAGATTACCAATTGGGATTACGTGACGTCGTACGAAGTTTGGTCGCATTACGATCCCAACTTGTCTCCCGCAAATAAGCATGCCAAGCGGGAATGGATAAGTCTTCTTGACAAGGGATACAGGCTTTGCGCCCTTTACGGATACGATTGGCATGCGCCCGACGACGGCGGACCGAGTTACGCCTACACGTATTTGGGAGTCAACGGCTTGCTGTCGCAGCAATCAATTTGCGACGCCGTGGAATGGGGCAGAAGCTATATCACTATGGGATATCAAGTGGATATAAGCCTATCAGACGGCAAGAATACTTACGGGATAGGCGACGAGATAAAGGCAGGCAGATATACGCTCTGCGTAAAAGTAAAAAAATGCAAAGACTATCCTTACGACGTGTCGTTGGAAAAGATAATAGTCACAGGCAACGCTTGCGCCGAGCAGACTTTGGATATAGTCGACGGCAAAGCGGAGAGTCAAATAATCGCGGAAGATAAAGGGTACGTGCGAGTGGAAGGAATAGGCAAAACTCAAGGAGAGCTTTCCGACGTCTTTATAGCAAGTCCGATATATATTAGGGAGGTGTAAAAATGATGATTACAGCGCACGGAGGCGCTCATGGTACGGGTAGAAATTCTAAGGCGTATTTTAAAAACGTCGACAAATACCAAGCCGACGCTCTCGAAGTCGACATTTACAAGAGCGGAAATCTCCTGTATTTGTCGCATTGGCCGTCGTTTTTCCCAAAGAGAAAGCTGACGTTGAGATACGCTTTCGAGGTCGTCAAGCAAAACGGTTTGTTGATAAATTGCGACCTTAAAATGGGCGGCATAATACGAGACGTGATTGCTCTTGCAAAAGAGGTGGGAGTGCAGGACCAACTGATTTTTACCGGCAACGTAAATATCAACAACAGCGAGTACATAGATTGCGGTCAGGTATGGTTTAACTCCGTCGGCATAGAGTATTGTACGCAAAACGTCAAGGCTATCAAAGAGAAAATAGACAGTTATAACAATCCTCATTTTGCAGGTCTCAACGTCAATTACCGAAAAATTGACTTGGATTTTGTGGAAGAATGCAAAAAATACAATTTAAAATTGAGTGTTTTTCGCATAGACGGTGGAAATGCGCTCAAGAAGTATGGTAAAATAATAGACGGCAATATCACTACCAATCAGCCCGCCAAGGTACGCAAATACGTAGAAGGCTGATACCAAAAGGGGAAAATATGAAAAGACTTGCTGTTGTGGGAATAGGCAGAATGGGATCGAGACACGCGCGCAATATCGCAAAAGGCGCTATCAAGGGCGCTAAGCTTGCGGCGGTGTGCGACGTCGACAGTCAAAAACTCAAGGACTTTGGAGAAAAATACAAAGTCGCGGTCTATTCCGATCTGCAAGATATGCTCGCAAAAGAACAGCTTGACGGCGTGATTATCGCCACTCCGCACTACAGCCACGTGGAATTGGCAAAGTCTTGCATAAGCAAAGGAGTAAATACGCTTGTAGAAAAACCTATCAGCGTAACTGTCAAAGAGGCAAGTCAACTCGTAGATACTCTCGAGCAAAATCCGGACGTGATAGGCGCAATGATGTTCAATCAGCGTACAAACAGAATGTATCGCAAGGCAAAGCAGTTGATCGAAGGCGGAGCTATAGGCAAAGTTCAGAGAGTCAACTTCATAGTCACGGATTGGTACCGCACTCAGTTCTATTACGACATGGGCGGATGGAGAGCAAGCTGGTCGGGCGAGGGCGGCGGTACGCTCATCAATCAGTGCGTGCATCAACTTGACGTGTTGCAATGGCTTGTGGGAATGCCCAAGAGCGTAAAGGCGTATTGTTACACCAAGAACAGGAATATCACGACGGAAAACGACGTGACGGCAGTATTGAGATACGACGGATTCGATTGCGTATTTACCGCATCCACCCACGAGTCGCCGGGGACGAATAGATTGGAGATAGCGGGAGATAAGGGCAAGATAGTAATTGAAAAGTTCAGGATGAATTATTATCTCAACCAAAAGAGCGAAAGCGAGATCAATAAGCTATCCGTCAGAGATTACGGCAATAAGAGCGATAAGAAGTGCAGAAAGCATAAGTTGAGTTACGGTCCGGGCAGAATGATCTACGACGGTATATACGGACAGCAAGCGAGAGTAATTACCAACTTTGTCGAGGCTATGGAGAGCAATAACAAAGACGGTTTGATAGCAAAGCTTGACGAAGGATTGAATTGTCTAGAGCTTATCAATGCAATCAATCAATCATCGTGGCTTGACGAAGAAGTGAGCTTGCCTTTTAACGCCGAGGAATACGCGCAGTTGCTCGCTCAAAAGATAGAAGAAGAAAAAACAAACAAATAATTACGCACACATATTAAGCGGAGGGAAGTGTATTATGTCAAATATCAAAATTTCAGGCTTTTATGACGAAGTAAGCGGAGATTTGAAGACTCAATTGGACACCATTAAGGATTATGGAGAGAGCTATCTCTGTCCGAGAAAAGTCAACGGCAAGAACATTGCCGATTATACGCTCGAGGAATTTCAAAGAGACGTCAAGCCTATGCTCGACGAGTACGGAGTCAAATTTTCGTCAATAGGTTCGCCTATTGGCAAGATAGGTCTTAACGACGAAGAAAAATATGCGGCGCAGCTCAAAAAACTCCAAGAGCTCGTCAAGATATGTCAGTTGATGGACTGCAAGTATATCCGTATGTTTTCTTTCAGAGGATTGAGCGGAGATTACGAAAAGGACTTTCCTATAGTCGTCAAAAAAATAAGAGGTTTTCTCGACGTTGTCAAGGGCAGCGGAGTAATACTTCTTCACGAAAACGAGAAGAGAATTTGGGCGGATACTCCCGAGAGAGTTTTGAGACTTTACGACGAGATTAACGATCCGCAATTCGCGCTCTGCTTTGACGCATCCAATTACGTTCAGTGCGGAGTAGACGTGCCAAGCGCATATCAACAGCTCAAAGACGTAACGGCTTATTATCATATCAAAGACTGCTCCAAAGAAAAAGTCGAAGTACCCGTCGGTATGGGCATAGGCGATTATGAGAATATGATAAAGGATCTTGTGGCAAGAGGTTACGACGGCTTTATGACGCTCGAGCCGCACACTGGCAAGTACGCCGACAACAAGGCTCTGTTCCACAGAATCGGTTGGTTGTTCTTCGGTATAACCTTCGAACATATTAACAAGTGGCGCAAGATATTCCACGACATTGACAAGGCAAAAGGTATGGGACATACCCAAAAGGTGTCGAGACGTCAGATGATGGATTGGCAGTATTACGGACTTAAAGAATTGATAGAAAAGGCAGAGAAGGAGGCTTAATTATGGGCAAGGTAAGATACGGTATAATAGGTATAGGCAAGCAAGGCAGCAGATATGCAGGACAGCTCTTTGCAGGCATGGACAAGAACGGCGTATTGACTGCGGTATGCGATATTGCAGAGGACAGACGAGCTTGGGCTATAAGCAAATTCGGCGACAAAGTCCAGGTATTTGACAATTACGAGGCGTTGTTGGACAGCAAACTCGTCGACGTCGTGATTATCGACACTCCGCATTACGCTCATCCCGTCATCGCAAAGGCGGCTTTGGACAAGGATATCAACGTGCT
The DNA here is from genome assembly GCA_947177795.1 of uncultured Clostridia bacterium. Lineage (GTDB taxonomy): Bacteria > Bacillota > Clostridia > Christensenellales > UBA3700 > RACS-045. The sequence goes on from CAMWVR010000033.1 coordinate 14,271, forward strand.
TAGCGACAAGCCGGCAGGCGTATACACCAAGGCGGTAAGAGAAGTAGCGGAGTATGCAAAAGAAAACAAGCCAAATCTCAAATTCGGACTTTTATACAACCAAAGGACAAGCAAGATATACAAAGCTGCAAAGGCTATGATCGATGCGGGCGAACTCGGCAATCTCAAGAGAATCGTTTGGATAATTACCAATTGGTACAGACCGCAGGCTTACTATTCGCAAGGCGGATGGAGAGGCACTTGGGCAGGCGAAGGCGGCGGAGTGCTTATCAATCAAGACCCGCACCAACTCGACTTGTTTACTTGGCTTGCAGGCAGCAAGATAACAAGCGTCAACGCTATCGCAAGGACTGTCGGCAGACAAATCAACGTGGAAAACGACGTCACTGCTACCTGTACGTTTGAGAACGGCGCAACGGGCGTATTCATCACTTCCACGCACGAAGCTCCCGGTACCAACAGATTGGAGATTTCGGGCGACGGCGGCAAGATGGTAATTTCCGGCAGCAACGACTTCAATATGAAACTCGAATTTACAAAACTCGAGACTTTGGAACCGGAATTCTCCAAGACCAACACAGTCTTTATGGGCAAGCCCAAGAGCAAGAAAAAGACAGTCAAGTTCATGCCTCACGAAGTATTGAAGGGCTTGCTTGCCGACAAGGGACAGCATATCAACGTGATTCGCAATTTCTCCAACGTAATGCTCGGCAAAGAGAGTAAGCTCATAGGCAATTACGAAGAAGGACTCAACGGTTTGACTTTCTCCAACGCAATTCATCTTTCGGCATGGCTCGGCAGGACGGTAAGTCCGCAGGAAGAGAGCTTTGAAGATACCTATTATGAAGAGTTGCAAAAGAGAATAGAAGAAGAGAAGACCAACGGAGTAAAGTAAATTTTGATTTGTCATTTCGACCGTAGCGATAGCGAAGTGGAGAAATCTCAACGGTATAATAAGCCGATTAGATTTCTCGACTGCGCTCGAAATGACGTAAATAACTGAAAATGACGTAAATGAAATAAAGATATAGGGAAAAAATTATGGCATTGAATTATTCAGATATCGGCGAGATAGTCGTCAATGAACAGTTTCATAAAAAAGTATGCTACGACGTGGCTAACAACCGCATCACTGCGCAATTCGACGGCAGAGGCGGTATATCCAAGTATGCGGTAATGAACAAGTATTCCGTGTTTTCGGCGTTTTATTCGCTGTATACTATCGACGGCAGACCGCTTGAGTATATGTGTGACAAAGAAGTGAGAATGCTCGGCAAAAAGCAGATCACGTCTTTTAGCGAAAAGGGCGCGGATATAGTAATTACGCAATTTCTTGATACGGAAAACAACTGTATCTACGTGGAAAACAAAGTGTCCGCAAAGCAAGATTTGATATTTAAGAACGTGACCAACTTCGGCATAGACTTCGGTTCTTACGTGCAGCAATTGCTCGCCAACAGATTGAATGCAGGCAATATCGCAAAGATATTGGGCGGCTTGATGAAGAAAAACAAAAAAGGCGTCGAAGAATTCGACGGCATGACGTATATCAGAGGTCAAGTCATGGGCGATTTCTATTTGGACGTCGCAGTCAACGGCAAGGCTTTTGGACTTGAGAGCGAGAGAGGTTTTTACAATCAGTTCTCTTACGGTGGACAAGTCAAAGCAGGCGAGACAAAGACTTTTAGATACGTTATCAGCGCAGGCACAAGAAGCGACTTTACCAATTGCAACGTCAAGAATGCGCTCAAGAATTTCGACAGCGCTCTCAAGGATTGCGACGCTTACGCAGACGGACTCAACTGTCCAAAGCCGCTTGAAGGCAATTTTATGCAAGCCTATTATAAATCGCTTCTCAACGCTTCGCTTTCCAATTATAAAGAGCTTGGCAAGTTTAAGGGATTTTTGGCGGGCATAGTCTATCAATTTCCAGCAAGGACTTATTACAGAGACGCATATTGGACGGTGCTCAGCGTACTTCCCGTCAAGCCCGAACTCGTACGCAACGAGATCATTACGCTTGCCAACGGCATAAGCAAAAAGGGCGAATGTCCGTCGGCAGTTAAGTTCAACTTCAAAAATTATTGGGGCGACCACTACGATTCGCCGTCTTTCTTCGTACTCATGCTTTACGATTACCTCGTACATACCAAGGACTTTTCCATACTTGAAGAGAAAGTCAAAGCAGGCAAGGTAATCGACAGCGCAAATTTGGTGTTTAAGAGATTGATGAAAGAGACCGACGAGACGGGACTTTTGGTAAAGGGCGGAGATTACAACCGCCGAGATTGGTGCGACAACGTATTCCGTTCGACTTACGTCACTTACGACGAGGCTTTGTATGCAAGAGCGCTCTTTGCAATGAGCGAGATATACAAAGTATGTTACGGCGACGAGGTCAAATCCAAGGATTATGCAGATAAATACGACAAGGTCGTAAAGGCTATCAACGATTTGCTTTGGGACGAAGAGAAAGGATGGTTTGTCAACTATTGCAGCGACGAGTTCGTCGAGGACAATCTCTCGATAGACACCGTCGTAATTGCGCTTTTCGGTTTGACTAGCGAGGAAAGGACCGACAGAATGCTCATGAATATGCAAGACCTGCTCGAGAGCAAAAACAACAAAGAGCAAGGCGCCGGAGATTTCGGCACGCTTTCGGTATATCCGTTCTATAAAAATACCGAGGATATCGTCCAAAAGTCGTCTTTACCTTATTATTATCACAACGGCGGAGATTGGCCGTATCTGTCTTGCGTATACGCATACGCAAAACTCATGAGGGGCATGGATTATATCTATCCGCTTACGAGGTGGTTTGAATACAATGCGGAGAAGGGCAATTATACTCCGATAGAGTTTTTCTCGCCCGTTCATCCCGACGGCTCGATGTTGCAAGCTTGGAGTAGTACGGGCGCATTCGTTCTCGCATACCCCGAGGGAGACTTCTTTACCAAGAAGTTGCAAAAATAACGGAATATTGCAATTTATAACTATACCGTTATGATATTTTACAAATATAGGTATTGATATATAGATTTATATTTGATATAATAAAAAAGTATATATTATTTTTTGTATAATAATATGCGAAAGGGAGGAATTGGAGTGGAAGAAAACGTTCAACAAGAAATGGCTGCTGACGTAATGCCTATTCAAGAAGAAGCCGTTTCTCAAAATGCAAGCGATGAACTTGCCAACAAGAAGTACCTCAAGAAGAGAGACTACATATTCTTTTCTTTGGCGCAGTTTGCGTCAAGCGCCGTCACGGGACTCGTGCAGGGATATTTGCTCTTTTTCTACACGGTGTGCGTAGGTATTGCGCCTGCCGCCGTTGGTACGATGTTTTTAGTTTCAAAGATTTTCGACGGACTCAACGACCCGATCATGGGCGTCATAGTCGACCGTACGAGAACTAAATGGGGCAAGATGCGACCCTATCTTTTCGGCGCGGCTATTCCTTGGGGCGTGCTGACTATCATAATGTTTATGCCCAGCATTTACGCTTCGATGGGTGCAAGCGGTAAGATCGCATTTATGTGGGTAACTTATTTGCTTTATTCCGTACTCGGTACGGCTGTAGGCGTTCCGCTCAACGGCTTGCCTGCCGTTGCGTCGCCAAACACCGACGAGAGAGCAAAGATAATTTCCATAAGCCGTATTTTGGGAAGTATAGGAGAGCAGTCGGCGCTCGTGCTTTTGACGCTGTTCCTCATTATTACGAATGACAATTATCCCAACTCGTATATGCTTATGGCGTTGATAATAGGTATACTCGGACCGCTCTTTATGGTGCTTGGCGCAAAGTTCGTCAAAGAGAGATTGGAGCCCACTTCGCGTACGCCCAACGTGCTCGAGGGATTTAAATATCTGTTCAAGAACAAGCAGTTTTTGCTGTTGATATGTTCCAACCTATTGACGTTTTTCCGCAACTTCGTGTCGGCGATGATTATTTACGTCGTGTCTTACATATACGCCAACGGCTCGTTGCAGATTATATTCTCGCTGCCGGGCGCAGTTGCGTCGATGATAGGCATGATGCTTGCGCCTAAACTAAGGAAGTTGATGGACAGCAAGAAGTTGTTTATATTGGCGACGATATGGCACTCCGTTGCGCTTGCGCTGATATTCTTTATCTATATTATCGGCGGCAAAGCTTGGTGGCTCGTGGCGATATTGATGTTTGTCGCTATGATTCCCGTCGGTATACTCAACGTTATTCCGCACCTTATGGCTACCGATACGCTTGACTATTGGGAAGACAAGACGGGCGACAGATGCGAGGGGATCACGTTCTCGCTGATGAGCTTGCGTTCTAAGATTTCTTCGGGACTTAAGGACTATACGATGAGTTATTTGCTCGTGTTCTTCGGATTCTCGCAGGCGTTGCCATTCCTCACTGATCACACGCCGATACAGTCTGACTTTACGAAGCTGGGATTGTTCTCGATATATACCATAATACCTGCGGTACTCAACCTTATATCTATCGTGCCGATACTGTTCTATAAGCTCAGCGGTAAGAAGATGGCGGAGATACAGGGCAGACTTGCCGTCAAGAGACTTGAGGACGCAAAGAAGCTCGAGGGTATCGTAGACGAAGAAGTCAAGGGCGAGACGGACGTATATTCCGTGGTCGCAGAAGAAGAGAGAAAGCAAGAACTTGAAAAAGATATGGCAAGTGCCAAAGAAGAATCTACTGCCGACGCTGTCGAGGCGCAAGCGCAAGATAAGGAGGATAAATAATGAAAACCGGAAAGAAATTTTTATTGATCACTTCTATACTTTTGCTTGTCGCGATGACGTGTTGCTTATTTGCAGGCTGCAAGAGCGCGGAAGAGAAAGAAAAAGAGTATTATGACAAAGCCGCTCAATCGGTGTCAAAGAGCGTGACCACGCTTAATTCGCTTACCGACGAATTGTTTGGCAAGGCTTGGACGGCAAACTTTATGTACGCTTTCACGTATTACAGAAAGACGGCAGACGACGGCACTTTCGTCAACGACTGCATCGACAGAGGAGACGAGGATAATGCGGGTTGGCCGTCGGGAGCAGACGAGTACGTTCACTTTATGTATTTAGAAATCAATTATACTAATGCTGACAATTATACCGTAAAGACCACGACTTTTGAGGACACCGACAGAAAGACTTATTACAACAATAAAGACAAAGTCAAGAATTACGAGAAGAAGTTCAACGTCATCGACAAATTGACATATGAGGTCAAAGATGGCGCAGAGAGCGGAAGCCTTGCGGACGGATTTAATCCAATTGAATTTATCAAGGCAAATACTGACGGCGAGACCATTTCCGCCGACGGTATCAGCGCAAGTGACAACTTCAGAATCTACACTCACTTTATGAGAATAGAGTCGAGACAAGTCTTTGACAAAGATGGATCAGTCGTGACAAGAGCAATCAATGACGAAAGCGGTAAGTCGTATTGGACCAACTTCGGAGAAGATATATCCTATGATTGGTCTAACGTATACGGTATGGATAACAACCGCCTTACGGTGCTTTACAGCAAAGGCAAGAATAGAATCAACTCGTTGGAGATATACAACGAAGAGGTCATATCTTACTATACCAAAAAAGATAAGGTCAATCCTCAGCTCGTACTTAAAGCCGACGTGGTACGCTATCACGAGATGGTCGTCAAGTTTGAGTATTAAAAGTTGGGCGAGAAGGCAGGCTAAGCAAATCTAAAATGCGTCTTTTCTGCCAATATAGCATTTAATTCAAGTCGTCGTACGGCAAGTACGACGACTTTCGTTTAACGCCGTCTTGACAAAAAATCCGCTTTTTATTTTTTGCCTATCTGCTTTCTCGCCCAACTAATTTAGACGTCATTTCGACCGACACGCAGTGGAGTGGAGAAATCTCAACCTTTTGACGCCGCTCCCTTCTCGCCAAACGAGAGGGGAGCATTTTGTCACCTCGACTGTAGCAGAGAGGTCTCTATCCGATTATTTAGGTAATATGTAAAAGTGAAGAGGTGGTGGTGTTTTAATGTCATTGACGCTCGCGCAAGACGCATCTGCTTGCTCGCTATGCCGTCACTACGCTCTTTACGACCGTAGCGGAGAAATCTCAACATTATTAACGTGCGTTTTGCTACAAATTTGACGTTTGTTTTTATAAGATATCACACAATATATTTATCAAATTGACAAATTTAAACATTTAAAAAAATCTGCTTTATTTTTCTTTACTTTTTTTATAAAAGTAGTATAATGACATACGGTCACAGATTGACACGAATTGAGGTGGGAAAATTATAGTTCTTAATTCGGAGAAAACTATGGTCAAGAATTTGACAAAGGGCAGACCGCTCAAACAGATTTTATTCTTTGCTTTGCCTATATTTATCGGCAACGTATTCCAACAACTTTACAGTATGGTGGACAATATCATCGTCGGCAACACTTTGGGAGACAACGCTTTTGCGGGCGTCGGAGCGACGACTTCGCTTGCGTTTTTGATCATAGGGTTTGTGCAGGGACTTACGGCGGGCTTTGCCGTAAAGACGAGTCAGTATTTCGGCAATCAAGACGAAGAAAGAGTCAAGTCAAGCGTTGCGACGTCTATAGTTTTGAGCGCAGGATTGACGGTGGTCTTGACTTTGGTAAGCGTATTTACGACAATGCCGATACTTAAGTTGATGCAGACTCCCGACGAGATTATCGAATATTCTTACGACTACATAGTCATTGTCTTTGCAGGTCTCGGCGCGACTATGCTCTATAACTTGGTGTCTAGCATATTGAGAGCGCTCGGCGACAGCAAGATACCTCTTTTGTTTTTGGTGATGGCTTCCGTCATCAACGTGGGATTGGACTTGCTCTTTATCGTCGTATTCAAGATGGGAGTTGCGGGAGCAGGTTGGGCGACCGTCATATCGCAGTTGATATCGGGCGTGGCTTGCGCAATATATATGTTTAAAAAATATGAGATATTGAGACTTTCCCGCCGTCATTTCAAGATGACTTTGAAATTCAGTTGGGCGCATTTGCAGATCGGTCTGCCTATGGCGGTTCAATATTCTATAATCGCAGTGGGCATTATGGTACAGCAGGCGGCGTTAAACGCATTCGGCACGCTTTACGTCAGCGCATATACCGCCGCAAGTAAGATAGACAGTCTTATCACGCAGGCTCTTGTCGCAATGGGCAGTTCGGTTGCGACCTACGTCGGGCAGAACTTCGGAGCGGGCGAGATAGGCAGAATAAACAAAGGCGTCAATCAAGCGATGCTCGTCAGCGTCGGACTTGCTATCGTCGGCGGTCTATTGGTATATTTCGGTTCGGATCTCTTGACGAGTCTGTTTGTCAAAAATCCAAGCGCAGAAATGCTTGAATTGTCCAAAAGATATCTCTTCTGGCAAGGAGTATTCTATATCGGACTTGCCGTCATCTACGTCTACCGCAACGCATTGCAGGGCATGGGATACAGCATGCTGACGACGATAGGCGGAGTCATCGAGTTGGGTATGCGCATACTCGCAGCGTTCTTACTCGTCAAAGTGTGGAGCTATTTGGGACTGTGTCTGTCCAATCCTTGCGCATGGCTTGGCGTGGACGTATTGTATCTTGCAAGTTATTATCTATTGATGCGATTTAAGTATAAAAAGGCAAGAGCTCTTAATAATATAAAGATAGCGGAAAGATTGCCTAAGTCTGCCGAAGTAAAGCGCGCATAGTATTGACAATACTTTTAAGCCGTGCTAAACTAAAACTGATTTGATTAAGGAGTGAATATGGTTAGACTTAACGAAAATAAAGAAATCGTCGACGCAATCAAAGAAGGTCTCAAAGCTCGCGGAGGTTATTGTCCATGCCGAGTTCAAATGACGGAAGAAAATAAGTGCGTTTGCAAAGAGTTCAGAGAGCAGATAGCCGATCCGAATTTTGAGGGATATTGTCATTGCGGATTGTATTATAAATCTAAGGATTGATTTGCGTAAATCCCAAAAATTTGAAATACTATTTTAAATTTTAATCTTGACAAAACTGCTATTTATACATATAATACTTATGTATAATGTAATGATGTCATCAATTTAATATGGGGCTGTACCGGATTCGATGGGGAAGCAGGTACGGGATAAGCACGCCGAAGGCTCGTCTTCGTAAAAACGGAAAATTAAATTTAAACGCAAATAATAACAAAGAATTGGCTTTCGCTGCCTAATCGGCCGTAGCCTGTCGCCCCAAGAATCCACGGCTTGGGAATCGGCATCAATCAGTGGAAAGGGTCGGGCGCACACGCCTTTAACGTCTGACAATATCAAAGGCTTGCCGAAGCGTTGCTCCGTGAATAGAGAACGTCAGGGACTAATATATGTTCAATAAGCGTGTAGAAAGTGTCGTATGAACTTTTTCAGACAGGGGTTCAACTCCCCTCAGTTCCACCATTGCAAAACCATAGGTTTTGCAATTTTATTTTCAGAATATAAAAATCAAATAAATTTGTCAAAAATTAAAAACTTTTAATAATATATTGACTTATATTATATATACATTATATAATAATTAC
>CAMWVR010000034.1 GCA_947177795.1 uncultured Clostridia bacterium
GTCTTTTATTTATATTGACAATCGCTTAATTTATATGTAAAATAGATAATACGGGGTTTTCCCCTGCTGATAAGGAGATTTTATGAAAAAAAGAATTGCCGTAGTAATATTATTGGTTGCAATAATGGCAACTTCGCTATTTGCCTTTGCGGGCTGTCAAAAGGTAGATTACGTAATTGGCGTTATGGAAAATTCAGAACACTTTTCTTCGGATATGGTGCAAAAGGGCTTTAGAGAGACGCTTTCAAAACTCATGAGCGACGCAGGAAAGTCTTACAAGTATATTTACAGGAAGTCGGGCGGAGACGACGCAGAGAAGATCGCAGAGAGCGAGAAGAGCAACCTGGAATATATTAAGAAAAAAGGCGCAAACGTTTTGTTGACTTTGTCGCAATCTTCGGCTGACGTCGCATTGGAGAATGCAAGCGACACGCCTATGGTATTTGCGCAAGCGGCAATTGCCGACAGAAATTTGCAAAAAGAAGATTTGGCAGTTCAAGTCGAGAGACAAGTAGATTTGATGAGACTCATTGCTCCCGACGCAAAGTTGGGTATCCTTTATTGCAATCCGACTATAGATCTCAGCGGAAACGCCATTGAAAATTACGTCAAGACAAAAGCCGACGTCAATATGGAAATGCAAATCGAGATTGCAAAAGAGTATATGACTTCGCTCTCTTTGGATTTTGAAGTGATAGGTTATGCAAAAGACGAGGGAAAGACTCACGACACTCACATAAGAGAATTGCTCGTAGATATGAAGAATAACGGCGTAGGTTGCGTGTTCATTCCCGTTGACAACACTTTGGCAAGCGTGGCTTTCGGTCCAAAGATTCACGAGAGAGGCAACACCAATATTTATACCGATAAGAACGGTATCGAAGCGAGAGAAGTCGCAAAAATGCCTATCGTATGCGGAGATATTAATTTCAACGAGTTTTGCGGCGTCGCTACCTATGCGGTAGACTATTATACAATGGGAGCGCAAGCGGCTCAAGAAGTATTCGATATGCTTACGGGAAAAAATGACGGCAAGTACGTTGAGATCAAGACGGATTTTTCCAAAGGCAAATACGTCGTCAACGATAAGGTTGCAGAAGAAATCGGCTTTACCGTTCCGCAATCCGTAAAAGATTTGCTGGCTGCTTAAAGCATTATATACGGACAGCGCATTACTGTCCGTAAGTTTTAATAACGATATAAAATTACATTGGAGATAATTATGAAAAAGATAATCATCGCAGTTTTACTCATTGCAGTTATGGCGTGTTCGGTATTTGCATTTGCAGGCTGTACGCCGGCAGATTACACGGTCGGTATCGTTCAACATATCAAGCACGTTGCTTTGGATAAGTCGTATGAAGGCTTTAAAGACAAACTTACGGAACTTATGAACGAGGATGGCAAAACTTTGAAGTTCGTTTATAACGACGCTCAAGGCGAGCCTTCTTTTAACACTACTGCGGCTCAAACGTTGGTCAATAGAAGAGTTGATTTGATTTTTGCTATCGCTACGCCGTCTGCGCAAGCGGTTATGGCAGAAATCAAAGGCACGAGTATTCCTATGGTCTTCAGCGCGGTTACATCGGCAACCGAAGCGGATCTTGTCGGAGACAATATTGCAGGTACTACGGATCTTAACGATATCGGCAGACAAATTGATTTGATGCTCGAACTTGTTCCCGGTGCAAAAAAATTCGGCGTAATGTATACGACCAGCGAGCAAAATTCAGTAATTCAAAAAGATATGGCAAAAGCATATATGGAAAGCAAGGGAATTGCATTTGTAGACGGCGGTATTACGGAGACTGACAACGTAGAGCAAGTATTTAAGACTTTTACCAATCAAGGCGTTGATTGTGTGTATATACCTACTGACAATAAGTTGGCTGCCGCGGCAGATACGGTTCAAGGTTTCAATATATCTACGGGCGCAAAAATACCGGTAGTGTGCGGCGAAAGCGGAATGAATGATATTTGCGGTATTGCAACTTATGGCGTAGATTATTACTCCATAGGCGTAAGATCGGGCGAAATGGCTTATGAGATTCTCAGCGGCAAAAAGACGGCAAAGGAATTAGGATACGAAGACCCCGATTCGTTTGAACTTTCGGTAAATCAGAGCGTTGCTAATGCGTTGGGCTTTACTATTCCGCAATCCGTATTGGATAAGGTGAATAAGTAATAAAACAAAATTTTGTTGCGGGCGGAGTGTGCCGTCCGCAATATTTAAGGATAAATTTATGGTAGTTTTAGAGACTTTGTTGAGCGGTACCAATCAAGGGTTGCTATGGGCGATTATGGCGATAGGAGTATACATATCCTATCGTATTCTTGATTTTGCCGACTTGACGGTAGAGGGCAGTTTTGCCACGGGTGGCGCAACTGCGGCAATAATGATGACTTTGTGCAAAGACTTCGTCACAAAAGGACCAGGACAAGGAATGTTGATTGCTATCATAGCAATGTTGTTGGCTACGATTGTGGGCGGCTTGGCAGGACTTGTTACGGGACTTTTAAATACAAAACTCAAGATTGCGCCTATTTTGGCAGGCATTCTTACGATGACGGGACTATATTCCATAAATATGTTGATTATGGGTATAGGTTCAGGTAGCGCAAAATCCAACTTGGGACTTGGCTCGGTAGGCACGTTGTTCACAAAGATAGAGGAATTTATGCCTATCGGTCGTAACTGGGTAATCTTTATAGTCGGCTTTTTAGCTGTAGCAATAGTCATCGGTATTATCTATTGGTTCTTCGGTACGGAGACGGGCAGCGCAATGCGCGCAACGGGCAACAACGAGAAAATGGCAAAGGCGCAGGGTATCAATACTCAGAGTTCAAAGATACTCGGTTTGGTTTTGTCAAATGCGTTCGTCGCTCTTTCCGGCGCAATGATTGCTTTCCAACAAAACAATGCGACTAATACTATGGGCGTCGGCTCGATAGTTGCAGGGTTGGCTGCGATTATAATCGGTGAAGGAATAATATCAGGAAAATTCCCATTCTGGGCAAGACTTATAAGCGTTGCGTTGGGTAGCGTAATTTATAGAATAATTATATCGTTCATCTATTTGGTGGGTATCAATGCCGAGTACGTCAAGTTGCTTACGGCAATACTCGTAGTCGTCGCATTGTCGATACCTCTTATCAAAGATAAGATTAACAAAGTATCCCACAAGTCTAAAAAAGGCGACGGAAATACTCCGACAGGCGACGGAGGCGCCGCAAAGGAAGAAAAGATTGCGACGGACTCGGACGTCAGTCAAGAGTTGAGCGAAGCAACGGCGACGCAAGATAAACAGGCGGAACAAGCTGTGTCGGGCGAAGACGCAAGTCTCGTCGGGGAGGTGTGATATGTTGGAACTTCAAGGAATACACAAGACTTTCAATATAGGCACCGTTAATGAGAAAAAGGCGCTTGTCGATCTCAATCTCAAGATCAACGACGGAGATTTTATCACTGTCATCGGCGGTAACGGAGCAGGCAAGTCTACCATGCTCAATATTATCGCAGGCGTATTTACTCCCGAAGAGGGCAAAATTACTATTGACAACAACGGTATCGTCGACATCACCAAGATGCCCGAGTATAAGCGCGCCGCTATGATAGGCAGAGTATTTCAAGACCCAATGGTAGGCACTGCGGCAAATATGAGCATAGAAGAGAATTTGGCGCTTGCCAACAGACGAGGCAAAAGGCGCGGACTGCGTTGGAACATAACTAAAGAAGAGAAAGAGCTCTTCAGAGAAAAACTCAAAATGCTCGATCTCAATCTCGAAGACAGAATGACGACCAAGGTGGGATTGCTTTCGGGCGGTCAGAGACAGGCTTTGACTTTGCTTATGGCATCGCTTATTAAGCCGAAAGTATTGCTTCTTGACGAGCATACTGCTGCGCTTGACCCAAAGACGGCAAGCAAGGTATTGAGCCTTACGAATGAGATCACGAGCAAAGATAAGATAACCACCGTAATGATTACGCACAACATGAAGGACGCCATAACTTATGGTAACAGACTCATAATGATGATGAACGGCAATATTATCTACGACGTGAGCGGAGAAGAAAAGAAAAATCTTACGGTGCAGGATTTGCTTCTCAAGTTTGAGCAAAACAGCGACGGCGAATTTGCCAACGACCGTATGCTTTTGTCCTGATAATTTATTTAAAGGCAAATCGCAAAGATACAATCACAGGCTTTCCGACGGGGAAGCCTGATTTCTTTGCCTTAAAAAATCAAACATAAAGTCAAAGATATTGCTTTATTTTATATTTTATATTATAATTAACTTATGTTTGATGAGTTTACGACAAGCTATTTGAATTCTTTTGACAAGTTGGCGTTGGCTATCAGCGGCGGCAGAGATTCTATGGCGCTGTTGCATTGGTTTTGTCGCAACTTCTCTAAAGACAGGTTTTTTGTAATTACGGTTCATCACAACTTGCGTGGCGACGAGGGCAGAAGAGATAGGGATTTCGTCTTGGATTATTGCAAATCGCGCGGCGTAGATTGCAAGGCGTATGAAGAAAATATCCCGACGTTTTGCAAGACAGGCGGATATACAGTCGAGCAAGGCGCAAGAATAAGACGACGTCAGATATTCGCCGAAACGGTCAAAGACGGACGGGCGCAAAGAGTCGTCACGGCGCATCATGCGCAGGACCAAGTGGAAAGCGTGCTTATGCATATATTCCGAGGAAGCGGTATCAAAGGCTTGAGAGGCATGAGTCTTGACGACGGGATGTTGCTCAGACCCATGTTGAAAGTGCCAAGACAACGAGTCGAGGAGTATATTATTGCCAATGATATACCTTACGTTGACGACTCGTCCAACGACAGCGAAGATTATACTCGCAATAAATTGCGCTTGCAGATATTGCCGTTGATAAGAGAGGCGTACGGCGGAGTAGATAACAATATCTTGAGACTGTCTGAAAGGGCTGCGGAGATATGCGATTATTTGAGCGGACAGAGCGGCAACTATACCATAAGGCAAGACGGAGCGTATATCCCCGTCGACGTGTTGCGGGGAGAGCGAGTCATTGCGGCAAACACGGTGATAGACGCCGTCGACAGCGTGGGCACGAGAGTGGATCTTACTCAAAAGCATATCGACGCGATAATTGCGCTCAAGGACAAGCCGACGGGCGCAAGCGTAAGTTTGCCTTTTGCGCTCACGGCGCACAGAGAGGGCGATTGCGTCGTCTTGGCAAAGCCCCGTGAGAGGATTTACGGAGGACTTATAGACGGCTTCGGCGACTATGACTTGGGAGAAGAGATATTGAGAATATCCAAAGAGCAAATAGGCAAGTTGCGTTGCGACCTCGACAAACTTAACGGTTGCGAGATTCGCAACAGAAAGTCGGGAGATATTTTCAAGAGATATAAAGGATCGACAAAGAGTCTGGGGGACTATCTTACCGATATAAAAGCGCCCAAACGCATCAGAGAGACGATCGTCGTGCTTGCAAAAGAAAACGTTGTATACGCGCTTCCTCAATACGAGATAGCAGATATCGTCAAGATTGACGAGAATACAAAAAACGTTGCGTATATGGCAATAATAAAGAAAGATAATTGACAAAGGATGACAATATGGAGAGAATAAGTCGTGTATTGATAGACGAAGAAAAGATCGCAAAGAGAGTGGCGGAACTCGGAAAACAAATCGAGCGCGACTATGCGGGCAAACACCCCGTCGTGGTCGCCATACTCAAAGGCTCGATAATTTTTTACGGGGATTTGGTACGCAAGATAAATCTGCCTATGAGATTTGATACGATGGCAGTATCCAGTTACGGCTCGGGCACCGTTTCGAGCGGCAACGTCAAGATAAAAAAGGATTTGTCCAAGGACGTCGACGGCGAAGACGTGCTTTTGATAGAAGACATAATCGACAGCGGCAACACGATGAAAGCGCTTACGGCTTTGCTTGAGCACCGAGGCGCAAAAAGCATCAAGGTATGTTCGTTTTTGGACAAACCCAGCCGTAGGACGACGGACTTTAAGGCGGACTACGTGGGATATTCCATACCCGACGAATTCGTCATAGGCTACGGATTGGATTACGATGAGAAGTATCGCAATCTGCCGTACGTAGGCGTACTTGAAATAACTGATTGACGAGGATATAGATTGTTTGACGAAAAGACGAGAGCTGAACTTCAAGAACTTGCAAGTTGTTTTCCGACGGACAAGCCGCTTTATGCAGTCGGCGGTTGCGTAAGAGATCATTTGAGAAGCAAGGATTGCTACGATATCGATCTTGCGGGAGGAGTGACGCCCGAAGAATTGATGAATATATTGAGAAAATCTTCCTTTAAAGCGACTAGCGCGTCGCCTAGGCTCGGCACTGTCGTAATCAAGGGAAAAAACACCTATGAGTATACGACGTTCCGTATCGACAGTTATCCCACGGGAAGCGGAGTTCATACTCCCACTCAAGTGAAGTTCACGGACGATCTGACGACGGACGCAAAGCGACGCGATTTTAAGTGCAACGCAATCTATTACCGTATCAAAGACGGCAAGATCATCGATCCGCTCGGCGGGATAAAAGATATCGAGCGCAGCGTATTGTCGACGACGATTGATCCCGACGTCGTATTGTCGCAGGACGGCTTGAGAATATTGAGACTTGCAAGATTCGTATCTTCTTTGGGATACGAGATAGAAGAACAAACTTACGACAGCGCAAAAAGGCTCGTGGGCAGACTCAACGAGATAAGCGTCGAGAGAGTAAGGGAAGAGCTCAACAGGATATTGGCAGGCGATTACTGTTATAAAGCGCTGTGTCTTATGCGAGATATCGGAGCGCTTGCGATAATACTGCCCGAACTTGCGGCAAACGACGGCGTACCGCAAAAGGAAGAGTATCATAGATACGACGTGCTGGAGCATATCTTCAAAGTCGTCGAGGCCTGTCCGCCCCAAGTGAGATTGGCGGGCTTGTTCCACGATATAGCAAAGGGCGTGTGTCAGGCAAAAGACGGCAATATGTATTTCCACAATACCGTCGGCGCGGAAATGACGGAAAATATAATGACGAGGCTCAAATATTCCAACCGTCAAATCGAGCGCACGGCGAGAATGGTCAAATTGCATATGTTTGACGTCAACGGCAACACAAAGGAGAGCAAGTGCAGACGCTTTATTGCAAAAAATATAGACGTATTCGACGATATGCTTGCTCTATTTGAAGCAGATTGTGTCGGCACTGGACGCTTTGAGAGTTCGAGGACTGCGGAAAAGTTGAGGCGAATATACGCTAAGATGCTTGATGAAAAAGTTCCGATGAGCATTAAAGAACTTGCTGTCAACGGCAAAGACTTACAGTCGCTCGGCTACGACGGCAGGGAAATAGGTCAGGCTCTCGACGAGATATGGGACGTGGCTTTACGCGGAGCTGCCCCCAATAATAAAGACGCTCTGCTGAAGATTGCCAAAAGAAGAATAAGAAAGTTGTAGGGAAGTGAAAATGGAAAAGACGTTATTGATTTTTGCGATTACATTGCTTGCAGTGAGCGTTGCCTTGAGCGTCGTCAACGTTTTGCTTAGCGTCAAAAAGCGCAAGGGCACGAATGGCGGCGGAGACGTGATGGGCGAGATTGAGACGCTCAACGATAATCTCAACGAAGTAAAAAATCTTGTCAACGAGCACGTTACGAGAGAAAAAGATAATTTATCTAGTAATCTTACCAACGTGATAAATGCATCTAATACGTCTATGGCGTCGATGTTGGATTTTTACATGAACGGTTTTAAAGATACGTTGAAAGACAATCTTACCACGACCAAAGAGACTTTGGAAGAGATACGCAGAGAGATGAAGAGCGCGACGGCTGATATGAGCAAAGTGACGGCAGATTCTCTCAATACTCTCAAAAGTGAAATGCAAGATACGCTTGATAAAATGAGCAAGACTATCGAGAAGTCGCTTGACAGGATAGGCGGCGATCTCAAGCAGTCTCTCAAAGAAGTCAGGGACGACAACAGAAGCCAGCTCGAGAGAGTGCGAGACAACAACGCCGCTCAACTCGAAAGAATGAGACAGACCGTCGACGAAAAACTCAACGAGACACTCGACAAGCGTATTAAGAACGCTTTTGAAATGGTCAACAATTCCCTTACGCAAGTACAGCAAGGCTTTGGCGAGATGAGAGAACTCACGGGCAAAGTCGCCAACCTCAACAAGATGTTCAGCAACGTCAAGACCAGAGGCGGTTGGGGCGAGGTAGCTTTGGAGAGTTTGCTCGATCAAATACTATCGCCCGAGCAATATAAGCGACAGTTCAGACTTGACAACAAGTCGAGAGAAATGGTAGACTTTGCTATAGTGATGCCGGGACAAGGAGATGCGACGGTATATCTTCCCATAGATTCCAAGTTTCCGCTCGACAAATATATCAATTTGGTCGAGGTGAGTGAAAGCGGAGATTCGGAAAAGACTGAGAGTGCAAGAAAAGAGCTTTTCAATGCGGTCAAGGACGAAGCGAAGGATATATCTAAAAAATATATTATCCAAGGCGTTACGACACGTTTTGCCGTGATGTATTTGCCAAGCGAAGGACTTTATGCCGAGATAGCAAAAGACAGCGCGCTGACTGCGCATATTCAGAACGAATTCCACGTGACCATATGCGGACCCACTACAATTACGGCGCTTCTCAATTCGTTGCAGATGGGCTTCACTACGCTCAAGATTCAGAAGAGAAGCGGAGAGATCGCCAAGGCTCTGCAAGACTTCCAAAAGGATTTTGCAAAATATACGGGATTGGTCTCCAAGATAAAGAACAACGCAAATTCTATGGTAAATACCATTGGCGAAGTGGAAAAGCGAAACGATATCATTACAAAAAAACTTGCAAGAGTCAGCGGAGACTTGCCGCAAGGGGAAGAACAAAAACTGATTGCGTCGGACATAGTGACAGACGGCGATACGGACGGAGACGTAGGAGAATAATGAAGATAGATTTGCACGTACATAGCGTATTAAGCGACGGCACGGATACTCCAGAGGCTATAGTCGACAAGGCGCAAAGCCTTGGCGTCAAGTGTTTGTCTATCACCGATCACGATTGCGTCAAGGCAAATGCGTCCGCTAAAGAATATGCTCAATCCAAGGGCATACAATATATCAACGGCGTCGAGTTGTCGACGTTTTCCACGCAAGAAATACATATATTGGGCTACGCTTTTGACGAAAACAACGCTGCGCTTTTGGAAAGGCTCGACTATTTCGAGAACAAGCGCAAGGAGAGAGCGGGGCTTATTCTCGACAGACTTTATGCTTTGGGTATAAAGATCGACAGAGAGGCTTTGCCGACGGACAGCGCAAGCGTGGGCAGACTGCACATAGCAAAACTCATGGTGTCTGAGGGATACGTATCGACTATTCCCGAGGCTTTTGACAAGTATCTCGGCGCCAACGGAAAGGCTTACTTTCCGTCCAAGAGGATCACTCCCATTCAGGGCGTGGAGCTTATCAACGAAGCGGGCGGATACGCCGTGATAGCGCATCCGTTGAGATTCGTTCAACAGCGCAAATTGGAGACGCTCGTCGAGGGATTGAAAAATTTTGGACTCGCAGGAGTCGAAGCGTACTATCCTACGCACGACGAGATGATGAGCAAGACTATTCTTTCCGTCGCAAAACGAAACAAGCTTATCGCCACCGGCGGTACGGATTATCACGGCGGCAACAGAAATATAGAACTTGGCAGCGTGGAATACAGATTAGACGGATACACGGCTTCCAAACTAGGTATAAGGCAATAAAGCGGCAAAGCTTTAAATATAATTATAGGGAGAACAATATCATGATACTTACGTTCAAACAAAAAATGATGTCTTTTGCAGGTAAGTACGAAGTGTATGACGAAGAGGGACAGGTAGCTTACAGAATTCAAGGTAGAGTTAGTATTCCAAAAAGATACGATATCTACGATGCGCAGGGAGAAAATATCGCTGCGCTCAAGTCAAAGTTTTTTGATTTTATGCCGCAATTCAGACTATTTGTCAACGGACAGGAAGTGGGAAAAGTCAAGAAAAAATTCACTTTCCTCACTCAAAAGTTCGAGGTCGACTGCAATGCTTGGAAGATAGACGGCAACATCATCGGCTGGAATTATTCTATCGTCGATG
This sequence comes from uncultured Clostridia bacterium, assembly GCA_947177795.1. Lineage (GTDB taxonomy): Bacteria > Bacillota > Clostridia > Christensenellales > UBA3700 > RACS-045. The sequence continues at coordinate 10,152 of CAMWVR010000034.1, forward strand.
CCAACAACGCTTTGGTTGCGTCAATGGAAAGAAAGATGTGGCATATGACCGATCAATACGTGCTCGACATTGTCGATCCTAAAGACGCGCTTTTGGTCTTGATGATCGTATTGGCGATTGACGCAGAAAAAGAAGGTCATTGATGCGCGCACCCGCTAAAAAATCTATAGGACGCATCTAAATGCGTCCTATAGAGACCTTTATCGGGTCTTTAGTTAAGTATATTAAACGATATTGTAATGCCGGTGGTAGAACATCGTTCTTATTACTAAAATCATTTGGTTATAAATATTTCATTAAATTATCAATGATGATAATATATTTAAGCGTAATTCGTATTTTTGAGTTGATATCGTTGACATAAATATCCATATTAAGTCATAATATTGTCGGACGCTCAACGGACGGAGTTGAGTATTTCAATATACGAAGTAGTGGAAGAATATGAAGAACGTTTTTATAGTAAATCCTACGGCAGGAATTAAAAATCCATTTGCCGACATAGAAGCTAAACTCAAGGGAAAGCAAGGGTTTGATTATGAGATTTACGTTACCCAATCAAAGGGCGACGCAACGAGATACGTATCGCAAAAGTGTCTTGAGTGCGACGAAGATATTACTTTTTATTCTTGCGGCGGCGACGGTACTCTCAACGAAGTCGCTAGCGGTATGGTAGGTCATGACAATGCGATATTAGCTATATACCCAAGCGGCAGCGGCAACGATTACGTCAAGTATTACGGCGATAAGCAAGAGTTTCTCAATATCGACAATCTTATCGAGGGCAAAGAGACTAGGATAGATTTGATACAAGTCGGAGACAGGTACGCCGTCAACGCATGTCACTTCGGATTGGACAGCGCGGTTGCAAAAAAGATGATTGAGGTCAAGCACAAGAAGATCATCGGCGGAAAGAATGCTTACAATACGGGCGTGCTATATGCGCTCTTTACAGCGCTCAAGACCAAATGCAAGGTAATAGGCGACGGAGAGGAGCTCAACGAGGATAAGATACTTATATGTACTTGCGTCAACGGCAAGTACGTCGGCGGATCGTATAAATGCGCTCCCAGATCGCTCAACAACGACGGATATATGGAAGTGTGCTGTATAAAGCCCGTTTCGGTCTTTAAGTTTTTGAAGTTTATGAAACATTATAAGGCGGGAGATTATCTTGACATGCCGGAACTTGCTCCTTTTCTTACGTATAAGAGGTGCCAAAAAGTTGAGATCATAGGCGGACAAAAGAATTTCATTATCAGTCTCGACGGCGAAGTCGTCGCAGGCGACAGTTTTGAAGTAAATATTTTAAAGGGCGCTTTGAGATTTATAATTCCCAAGACTCTTTGCAAAGACTAGATTTTATAGTATGTCATCTCTTAATACAGTTTTTGACGCATAAAGATGATATATATTTTGTATTTCTAAAAAAGCCAATTAACGCAAATTTAACATAAAATTTGTAGAATTTATACACAATTATTGTTGTAAAATTCTTTTATATTTTATATAATTTCACTAGGGAAATATACGGGATACTAAAAGATTAAATTATATCGCCGTATTTAAAGGGAAGTGATGGAAAAATTAAAAGCGGAACTTTGGGACAAAGTTCAATACATTTTCAGGAATTATTATGACAGAATGATTCATGCGTCATTGGTATATGACGGCAACGTTAATTTGGAGATTTTGCGTAAGTCTATTTACAACATAGTGAAGCATTTTCCGATCTTGCGTTCGACTTTTCACAGCAGTTTTTTAAATCCTCATTGGGTAGTCAATGAAGATTATACCGTAGAAGAGATGGCAAGCAAGGTCATTTGCGACGATTTGCAAGAAAGCGTACTTTCTTCGCTTTCAAAAGAGATAAGTTATAAATCAAAATTGCAATTTGAGATTGTCGTACATTATTGCGGAGAAAAAAGCGCAATTTCCGTGTTGGTCAATCATATGTGTCTTGACGGAACAGACTTTAAATATTTTATCTGCAAGATCATAGAGGGTTATAATTTGCTTGCAAGGGGCGGCGACGTTGCAGAACTTCAACTCAAAGACGGATCTCGCGATTATTCGCAGCTATATAAGGATATGAGCGAAGAAGAGGCTGAAGAAGCGAGGAAGTTGTTTAAAAACGTATCCCGTACGGGCGTCAAGAATAAGTTCGATTTCTCAGACGACGAGGATTGCTCTACGAGATTCAACTTTAAGAAATTGCCGAGCGAGACAGTTCATGCTCTCAAAGCCAAAGGCAAAGAGTACGGCGCTACGCTCAACGACGTGTTCATGACTGCTTACGCAAGAGCGATATCCACTCGTCTTGCTCCAAGCGACGACAAAAGATTGGTGGTCACAAGCATGAAGAATCTGCGGGATCACATAGAGTCGAAGAGCTCGGAGAGTATCACAAATTTGACGGGCTTTATGCCTTGCGTCCTTGAAGAATTGGGGGAGACTTTTTGCGATACTTTGCGTATGGTAACGGAAAAAAACAATCAGTCCAAAGAAGATAAGTTTTGCGGATTATACGGCATACCGTTGCTTGCGTTGGCTTTCAAGTTGTTTCCTTATTCCATTGCCGAGTTTGCAATCAAGTTGGGATATGAAAATCCGCTTATCGGAATGTCTAATATCGGCATAATCCCCGAAGAATTCGTCGAGCTTGAAGGTCTTAAGTGCGTCGATACTTTTGTGACGGGCGCAACCAAATTCAAGCCGTATATCCAACTCACGAGTACGACTTTCAAGGGCGTTACCACGCTTTGCATTGCTCAAAAATGCGGCGACGAAGACGAGAGAAGAATATGCGAATTGCTGGACGCAATCGAGAGTCAGCTTATGGACTTTTTGAGTGTTGAGTGAGTAGTTACAGACAAGGAAATTTAGTAAGGCAGGACAGAAGTCCTGCTTTACGTTTCCATAATTTTCTTTGGTTATATTTGCAAAAGCGTCTTGAAATACCTATATTTTTATGATATAATTGCCGTATGAAGATTTTATTTATTTGTATGTCTAATATTTGCAGGTCTCCTTATTGCGAATACGTATTTAGAAAAATCGCCCAAGAAGACGAAGTGTTGTCAAAAAATATAGAGTGGGTAAAAAGTTCTGCGGTGTTCAACAAGTCTTTCAGAATTAACCCCAAGTCTGAAAAAGTGCTTACCGACGAAGGCTTTGACAGAGAATACGTGCTGTCGCATGAGCCAACGTTTAAGTGGGGCAAGGGCAGGCAGTATTTTAAAGAAGCAGATATCATTATTGGTATGACGAGATCCAACAAGTGGTTTTTACCGCTTAGGTTTCACAAGAAATTTGCTTTGCTCAGCGTATTGGCATGCGGTCGCTATAAGGCGATACCCGATCCGGTACTTATCAAGGACCAAGCCAAATATAACAAGGCTATGGAAGAAATCAAAGGTTATCTTATCTCCTATGCGGATAAATTAAAGTCGCAATAATGCGCATATTTTATTCCCATTGGACTTGATATTTATATGAATTTTTCAAAATGGGTATTGAAAAAGGCAGATTTATGTGTTATAATGTCAACGGAAATAAATTTTTTAATATAGGGAAGTGTTTGAATGGAAAAAGATATGGATAAAATTGCTATTATCGATTTGGGTTCCAACTCCACGAGATTGGTGCTGGTAGACATATTGAAAGGCGGATACTTTCAAGTCGTCGACGACATCAAGGAAACCGTGCGCCTTGCGCAGGATATGGAGATAGACGGGTTTTTGCAACCCGCAAGGATAGCTCAGACGATAAAGACGCTGAAGATGTTCAGAAGACTTTGCGACGCCAACAACGTCAGCCGTATCTACGCGTATGCAACGGCGGCAGTCAGAAGGGCAAAAAATCAACGCAGTTTTCTTGACGAGGTTCACGCTTGCACGGGTATTGAACTCAAAGTTCTCAACAGCGACGAAGAGGCTCAGCTCGTATATCAAGGCGTGATTAATTCAATGGATATCCCAAGGGGTATCATAATGGACATCGGTGGTGGAAGCACTCAGCTTATTTATTACAATCGCAAGAATATTCTCAATACCGTCACGCTGCCGTTTGGTTCGGTGGTATTGACGGATATGGTAAAACAAGACGGTCTGTCGCCTGCGGACAAGTCCCGGATGATAGAAAAATACGTCTCGGCAGAACTTGACAAACTCGATTGGCTCAAAGACGTTTTGCCTGACACCAAACTCATAGGCGTAGGCGGTTCGTTCAGGAATATAGGCAAGATAAGCAGAATGCTTAAAAAGTATCCGTTGTCTATGGCTCACAATTACGTGGTAAGCAAGAGCGAGTTTGCAAGCCTATACGGCAATATACGCTCGTTGGAGCTTGACAAGACCATGAAGATCAAGGGGCTTTCCAGCGTAAGGGCGGATATATTCCCTGCGGCGCTTGCTGCTATCAACGCATTTATCAACACCGTCGGCGTTGACGAGATCGTCATTTCGGGAAGCGGTTTAAGAGAGGGCGCAATGTTTAGATACGCCGTGCCGTCTACCAACGAAAAGCCTATCTCCGACGTGTTGGGACACAGTATTTATTCGTTGCTCAACTTCTTCGGCGAGAATATACCTCACGCAGAGCAAGTTTATAATCTGTCAATACAGCTGTTTAAACAACTCAAGGTGTTGCACAAATTGCCTCGTTCTTACGTCAAAGTTTTGCGTACGGCGGCAATGTTGCACGATACCGGCAACAGAATTAAATATTACGATCATCACAAGCACTCTAGTTACGTTATTCTCAATTCAAATCTTTACGGCATATCGCATAAGGATTTGGTCATGGCGGCTTTCGTTGCTTCGATGCATCGCAAGGGCGATCTCAATACGGTTGAGTTTATGAGATACAAAGACTTGCTTACCGAAGAGGACTTTGACGCAATACTCAAGCTCGGCGTAATAGTGAGAATTGCCGAGAGCTTTGACAGAAGTATGTCGAGCGTCATCAAGGGCATTGATTGCGACGTGCTTGGCGACAGCGTCATTATGAAGACCGACAGCCAAGGTCAGGATTGTTCGCTTGAGATTAAGGACGCTATGACGGCAATACAAGATTTCAGAAGAGCTTATAAAAAGAATCTTCAGATTTTGTGATATAAAACGAACTTAAAAAAGATTGGTTAGAATGCGTCCCATAAGTTGAATTCAACGTATGGGCGCATTCGACGACGAGGACTATGCGAGTAATTTTGGCGTCGGGTTCGCCTCGGCGAAGACAACTTTTGGGAGAGATTTTCCACAGCTTTGAGGTGTTGCCTCAAAATGTAGACGAGAGATGCGATCTTACAAAAGGTTACGCCGTGTGTCAACGTCTTGCCAAAGTCAAACTCGGCAATTTGCCCAAGCTTTTTCCCGATGCGCTTATCATTTCCGCAGATACGATAGTGTATATGAACGGAAAGATATACGGCAAGCCTAAGGACAGGCGGGAAGCGAAATTATTTTTGGACGAGCTGTCATCAAAATGGCATATCGTCTATACGGGCGTTGCGATATATTACCGCGGCAAAATACGTACCTTTTACGACAAGTCGCGCGTCAAGTTCAAGACGCTCGGCGAAGACGATAAGTGGAAGTACGTCGACACGGGAAGTCCAATGGATAAAGCCGGCGGATACGGCATACAGGACGAAGAAGTCGTGGCAAAGTACGAGGGAAGTTATACTAATATAGTGGGGCTTCCTATGGAAAAACTAAAAGAGCAATTGAGCGAAATAATAAATTAAATTCTCGGGAGCATGGGATATGAACGAAATAGGATTGGCTATTGATTTGGGAAGCGCTACGACGTCCATTCACAAGGTGGGCAGCGGTCTTATCGTCAGCGACGAATCGAGAGTCACCGTAATGACCAAAAACAACAAGATGACTTTGGTGGAAAGCGGCAAGGGCGTGGAAAAATATCTCAAGACGCCGTCGCAGGGTTATCAGACGATCAATACGGTTGACGGAGGAGTGATTACCAACGATAAGGCGGCCGTCTGTATGCTCAAAGATTATATATCCCGTTGTCTGCCGGGCAATATGCTTATAAAACCAAAGATTAAGGTCCTTGCGCTCGTCGGTCAGGGCGTCGGACTTTCTGAAAAGAGAGATATAGAAAAAGTCTTGCGCAAAGCAGGCGCAAGCGAAGTTATCGTTCTTGAGTCTCCCGTTGCGGTTGCAGGCGCGTTGGGGTATGGCAGAGGACACTTCATCGTGGATATAGGAGCGTCTAAGACGGAGATAGCTATCGTAGGCGCCGACGGCATCGTCACGGGTTGTAGCGTGGATATCGGCGGAGATAAGCTTACCAAAGCCATTGCGGATTATATGGTAACCAGTATGAGCAGTACGATACCGTTTTCGTTGGCAGAGAAGATCAAAAGAGAACTCGGCAGTATGTACGATAACAACAACATGTCCATGCGCGTCAACGTTCGCAAGGTGGGCATTGCAAAGACGCAAAGCGAAGTCATTACGTCAAAAGAAATATTGGGAGTAATCGAGCCTTATATCGCCGATCTTGTCAATATCATATATAATATGTCGTTCCAGATCCCAGAGGACTTGAGCGCAGATATTGTCGGCGAAGGTATTACGCTGTGCGGAGGCGGAGCAAAACTAGCCGGACTTGACGACTATATATCCAAGTTCATGAAAATGAAAGCAAAGGTTGTCGACGATCCCGCCACGATAGTTTCCAGAGGCGGTATGCATTTCTTGGAGACCAACACGGATTTTGCAAAGATACTCAACGTGATCAATTATAAATAATTTGCGTATAATTTAAGAGGAGGTTAATATGGGACTGTTCAAAAAAGAGAGTAATACAATCAAGACTACGTTGCACGTCAATGCGAGATTGCAACCCGAACACAGAGTCTCGTATTATGAAGATCATCTCAAAGGCGTTTTTAAGAAAGAAAAGTTGGGTAGCGTCAACGGCGGAAATTCCGTCTTTTTCAAAGAAGGCGGCATCGCAAGTTGCGAAGTATATATTGAATGTTATGAGGACAAGATCAATCGCCTTATAGAACTTTTGCACTATATCCCTATAGCAAAGGGGAGCAGACTTACCGTATTTAGAGACGACGGCAAAGTCGATAGAGAATATCCTTTGGGCGAACTTGAGGGGATGGGCATATATCTCAACGGCGTGGATCTGCCCAAAGAAGTATATAAAAAATGCGATATAAATTTCGTCGTCGACGAAGTCTATCGTTTGGTCGAGACTCCGCCGATACTGTATAGCTATTGGCAAGGTCCAAAAGAGACGGCTTTGTATTTTTACAGCGGTTCGTTTACTACGATGCGTACCAAAATAAACAATTTGTTGACGACCTATCCGCTTTGTCAAGGGTGTAGAGTAACGCAAATTTCTTAAATTGGTGTTCCCGCCGGGAGTCGAACCCGAATCTAGCCCTTAGGAGGGGCTTATTCTATCCATTGAACTACGAAAACATGTCATATATTTAATTAATGTATAAAGCGTAAAATTTAAAAAGATTTGTAACATATTTAATATATTATAAAAACTCCGAAGTTGTCAATCTATTTGACTCTTTGCAAAAAATTTTTATTTTTTGCGAAAAACAATAGACAGTCTTAAATAATTATGATAATATTATAAGGCACTTAAATATGGCTCCATGGTCAAGCGGTTAAGACTCAGGCCTCTCACGCCTGCTACCGGGGTTCGAATCCCCGTGGAGTCACCAAAAAAACAAGCCCTTAATTGAGGACTTGTTTTTTGCATGCCTTTCACAGGGGGGATTCGAACCTGTGCGCTTAATTATGTTTCACAATAGAATGACAAACACACGCATTTTTATGCCCCGCACAGCTCGCAATTGAGCGCAGCGAAAATCTTGGCATCTTGTTCGTCAATACCTTGTGGAATTAAATAATTCGAATTCAAAATTTTCTATTGCTATTTAATATGAAATTCATTTAACGGTTCAAGTTTATCATTCGTTTGCAGATGGCATACACATAGGAAAATTCGCTGACAAATTACAAAAATATTTGGATAAAATTTAATCCAAGATTGCGAAAGTTCGACCTACACTCAAAGTGGCTTCGCCACATGGCAATTTTGAAGTAAGATTACCTTTAAAAAGTTAAAATAATATAATTCATTAAAGGCAGACAAGCCAAATCAGGTATAGAAACGAGTAAAGTGGTCTGTCTTGCATTTTTCGAGCATTTGTGTCATAGTCTTTATAGCGCTGTAGGTATAATAAAATAAGTATCTTGGATATATTTTATTACCTGCTATTTACTTGTATAGTTATGAGAAAAATGTTATTATGATTGCATGCAATATATAGGAATATAGGAGCGAATATGGAAAACATTAAAAATTTTTCTGTAAAATTCTTAATTTACTTAATTACTGTATTATCTATTTTTACATTGTGTGTCGGATTTGCTGTTTCCAATAACAACAATTCTCAAGCGAGTACAGCAACCGGCTATTTTGAAGATAGGGCAAGTGAAAAATTTGTATATCTTTCCGATTATGATTATGTAAAAGAAATCAACGGCAAAAAGGTGTCTTACTCAACAAAAGACCCATACTTTAACACTGGCGAAAATATAGTTTTAAACGGCAGTGCGCCTCATCCAGGTTCAACAGGACTGGTATCTTTGAATGTTAATAAAGAAGCTAAGCGTTTTTCCAAAGGTATAACTGCGTGCGCACCGAGTGAAGTTGTTTACGATGTTTCCGGTTTTGAATACAAGTTTTTTTCAACTTATTACGGGGTTGACGCTCTAGCTAGCTATGCCGATTTTTTAATTCAGCCTAATAGTGCGAGAGTACAATTTTACATTTATACTTCTGTAGACGGCGAAAACTGGACTCTTATAAGCGAAGAGACCCCTGAAATTAAACAAGGTGAACACGAGGCTTCGTATATAGAATTTAGTATAGAAGGATTAAAATATATAAAACTAAAAGCAGTGGCAGCTGGAGAACCGCAGGCCAATCACGCAGTGTACGGCTCTCCAAGATTGTATAATGACAAGTCAGATATTGACGACAAACCTTTTGACTTTATCAAAAAGTTAGAGGAATACGACGAGATTTTGAAAGCGTCTTCCTATGATGAGATATTTACTTCTAAAGAGAATATTCTTTTATCTAGAAAACTTGTTGATTACTATGGATACAGCACACTACAAGAATTTGCTCATATAGATGAAGCGCATAAAAGAACAATAGAATGGATTTTGTCCGATACCGAAGCGCTTAAGTATTTTGTTACTAGCGGAGAACCCGGCAAGACAGACCTGGCTACGACTACAACTAATGCGTTAAATGTTTTGCACACTATGTATTCTACATACGCAAGTGATATGGATGACGCCACCGCTACGCAATATACTACGCTTGGAAACTTGTATAAGAGAATGATAATAAGCATTTCGCTCGCATACGCTACCGATGTAAAATTTAATTTTTACGGTGGTAATTATGAAAATTCCGACCCTGTGAAAAGATATGCTATATACAAAAAACTTCACGCAGAAGGCAATCTTAAAAACGAAATTTTTGAAAATCTTACCGTCCCTCAAATGCGACATGTATTAGGAAGCACTTTGGATGACGAAGAGATAGAGTGGCTGAATTGGTATGTAAGGGAAAAAATGAATGGTAATCTAAATTGCCACGCATATATGCCATACCGCGGAGGTAACTATCAAAATTATGCATATTATAATCCGGCAAATTACGATACTTGGGACGCAAAGTATAACCTTAAAGCTTTCAATATTACCTACGGCAACAGAAACCATCCCAAATTATGGATGGTTTACGAGCAAGGCGCCTTTTGCGGTGGCATTTCACAAAACGGAATTTATGTGTGTCAAGTTTTGGGTATTCCCGCACAAAAAATGACTCAGCCTGTGCATGGAGCATACTTGCATTTAACAAGAGATAGTAATGGACAGTTTGCTTGGAGTAGTGCTTATGATATTTATGGTGTACACAACTCAGGCGGAACAGCTGAGGACCCAATTATGATGAGATGGGGATTTAGGCCTTGGAATTCATCACATGCTGAAATGTCAGGTACTATTACCTATTTGCATAACGTTCAACACGTGCTTAACGATTATGAAAATTATTTAAAAGCGGAAGAAGTTAGAATTCTTGCAGACGTTTATACTAATTACCCCGGTGCGTATAATTCCGAAACCTATGTTGCGGACGGTTCGGATCCGGAAAACAATAAAAACGCAGGCAAATTAAAAGAAATATATGAAAAGGTTCTGGAATATTCGCCTTATCATTTATATGGTTGGTACGGGTTAATTAATGCATATAAAGACGATTTGAATAGTACTCCTAAAGATTTTGCTTTAATTGCAAAAAGGATATCCGAAACGATGTATATTCATCCTTTCCCAATGTATGACCTTTTCAGATCGATAGAATCTAAGGTTAAAGACACTCCGTACTACGCTAGTTTTACGAATTATCTTAAATCAGGTTTAGAAAAAGGACGCATTGCAGGTACTGACTCATTGCCTACCGATTATATTCAGTCAAATGTTTCCCGTGCTGTCGCAAGTAGAATTTTAGGTTTCCCGGAAACGAATTCTGAAGTTGCTACGTTTTCGTTTGACGGTGCCAATGCAGGGAAAATTATTCTAGGTCAAAAATACTACAACAATAACATTAGTTGGGAATATAATCTTGGCGAAGGCTGGAAACAGACTTTAGAAAAAGAAGTTAAATTAACTAGTGAAGAAATTGCCAGTATAACTGTAGAGAACGACATTAGGATTCATATAGTTGGCGTAGATTATAGCGAAGAAAATATTTATACTATTAACATAGAAAAAGCAGTTTTACCAAACGATAGTGCGTCAAACTCGCTTTATGGTAATGATTTAGAAAATAGAGTGGTGAACATTACAGATTTATACGAGTGGAGATATTCTTCTGACGATGAGTGGATTTCTTACGCAACTTCATCTCCCGATCTAAGCGGTAATAAGTCTATAGAAGTGCGTATAGGCGCTAATGCTACCCTTTTACCTAGCGACTCTCGTACATTTATTTTTACAGAAGACGAATCTAACGCAAGGCGTAAATATATTCCAGTTTCAGAGTTTGCGCTGAATAGTGTATCTTCGCAAGCAACAGGACAAAACGGTTCTGCCATTTACGCCCTTGATGCAAATTATAATACCAGGTGGCATTCTAATTGGAATGGCAATGATACACAAAGGTTTATATCAGTAAAATTTGATAAACCTACGTTTATTAGCGCAGTAGAATTCGTGCCTGCGGGTGGTGGAAACGGAAAGATTATTGATGGAACAATCTATGGAAGTCTTGACGGCGTAACTTGGACAAAGCTTGCAGAAAGAAAAAATTTAAGTTATAAAAACCAATGCAATACAATTGCTGACGCTATAGCAAATATACAGTCTTTTGAAATAGAAAATCCACAGGATGTATTATATATTAAGATTGTAGCTGACCGAGCATCCAACGGAAATTGGCTCACGGCAAGAGCGTTCAATTTTTATGAGGACACAACTCAGGAACACCGTCCTGCGGCTTCGATAATTTATAGCACAACAGAACCTACGAGAGAAAATGTTACAATAACACTTAATAATCTATTTCCTTCCGAACACATCACAATTACAAATAACGACGGAAAAGATACTTTTGTGTTTACCGAAAATGGAGAATTTACGTTCGAGTTTGTTAACTACGACGGTGTAAAAGGAAGCGCGACTGCAAAAGTTGATTGGATAGACCGCGTACCGCCAACAGCCGACTTGGAATACAGCACGGATAAACTTACAAATGGTACGGTTATAGTGGTGCTAAAACCAAACGAAAAAGTTACCGTTACTAATCGCGATGATATAATATATATGGTGGATGAAGCAGGAAATGTCATCGATAAAACTGTACTTGAAGCCAATCCTTCCAATCCTGAACTTGCTATAATGGTGGGCTATACGGTAGATGAAAACGGTTTTGTATTAAATCCTATGGGAGATGCAATAGCAAACATCAATCCATTCAGAATGGAGTTTGTTGAAAACGGCGAATTTACCTTCGAGCTTGTCGATACCGCAGGCAATGTAGGTAGAGTTACTGTCCGTGTGGACTGGATTGATAAAACTCCGCCATCCGAGCCAACTGTTGAATACGATAAGAGTAGTAATGACAAAGCAATAATAACAATAACTATCCCTGATGAAAACGTTACTTTCGTAGACGGTAACGGCACTTACGAATTTACTAAAAACGGAACGTATACGATAAAGTATTATAATAAATTCGGCGAACTTTGTTCTATTGACGTCGTCGTTGATTGGCTGGATGAAACTCCGCCATCCGAGCCAACTGTTGAATACGATAAGAGTAGTAATGACAAAGC